>JAAYAT010000262.1 GCA_012719225.1 Verrucomicrobiaceae bacterium | reverse complement strand
TGTACTTGGATTTATTTCACCGCGACGAGACCGACCGAGGCTCATCGCGCCATTATCTCCGGCCTCAAAGCCGAGTTGAAAGAATCGAGAGCGGAATTCGACCGTTCCCAAGAAGCGCTCGCCGCCGCCGGGGAGGAGATCGAGAGCCTGCAAGGGCGACTCGCTTCGCTTGAGACCGGGGCGGTCGAGCGCGCTTTTCCCGACCGGGACCGCCCGCCTCCGACGGCACCTGCGGTATCTTCTCCCGCCGCCCCGGTGGCGTCAGTAAAGGCGGGGACTCTGGAAAGCCGACTCTCCGAGTTGAAAGCGATATTCGAATCGAACCGCCTCTCCATCGAAAACCGGAAAGACCTGCTCGAGGACGAACTCGCCGCCCTCCAGGCCCGCCGGAAAACGGTGGCGAATACGGAACTGCATTTCTCCGAGCAATCCACGCGGATTGACGCCGATGGTGTTGTCAGAGGAAATCGCGGGGTGCGGACCAGTTCGGCTGATCGCGGCCGGGCCGAGGCGAAAATCGCGGACCAGCTGGCGGAGATCGATAGGGTGATCGCGGAAAAACAGGCTGCCAGGGCGCGCTTGGTGACCGAAATGGAAGGACTGCGGGCACACTACAGCAAAGCGATCCTGCGGGCGGGGGAGGAGTTCGCTCCGGAGGCGGTTTCTTCGAGATGAGGGGATTTTCGGAAAAATGCCCCGATTATGGCCACGTCACCGCCATTTCTTGGGAAATGCGAAGGACGGAAATGGGGAATTCCGTGCTTGCGATTTGTCCCGGACTGCTGCTAAGCTCCCCTTCCTCAGCGGATTCAATGTGAAACGGAACCATTCCCAGTGTTAAGATTGTCCCATAGTTCGGCCAGTGGGTTCCGGGTATTCGTTTTCCTGGTCCTCGCGCTGGCCTGTTGTCTCCCGACGATGCCGCTGAAAGCTGGTCCCGGCGGCGCTTCTGCGGATGTCCCGGGCGGCATCGCAGGGGTCGCGGCGGCCGAGGCGCAGCAGCGTCAGCAGCGCGTCCGGGCGGCGCAGACGCTCTTCACTTCGGGTTCGAGGGCCTTGGCCGACAAGTCCTACGGCGAGGCGATGGACTACTTCAAGGCCGCCTTCGAAACGATCCCGGCGGTGCCGGCGGTGGCGGACCAGAGAGAGATTTTTTTCCAGCGCTATCAGGAATCAGCCTTCCAGTACGCGGTGCTGCTGGCGGACGAGGCGAGGTGGGAAGAGTCGGAAAAAACGCTCACCGACGTCATCGCCCTCGCCGAAGCGGGGCGCATCGAAGACGATCGGGTCGACCGGCGGGTTCGCACGATGCTGGAAGATCTGCGCAACCACGATGACCGCTACAACATGGCGACCACGCCGCAACACCTTCGGAACGTCAACCTCGTCGAGAGCAAATTGATCTTGGCGATGGGGTATCTCGAATTGGGCGACTACGACCGGGCGGAGCGTTCCTACAACGAGGTCCTCGCGGCGGACCCTTTCAATACGGCGGCTCGGCGAGGATTGGAAAATGTCGAGCGCCACCGCATGAACTATTTTGATACGGCGCTGGATCACACCCGGGCCAGAAAGATCGCCGAGGTCATGGCCGCCTGGGAGACTCCGGTGCCACCTTTGCTCCTCGGGGACGATGCCGTGATCAACGCCGATGGAGTCACCGACGGCGGCAGCACCCGCATCGAACAGAAGATGAAGGAGATCATCATTCCTTCGCTGGAGTTCAGCGGCGCCGCTCTCGAAGATGTCGTGGAGTTTCTCAGCCAGAAGTCGCAGGAACTCGACGCCTCCGAGACGGACCCACGGAAGAGGGGGGTCAATATCGTGATCGATTCCTCCGGAATGGGTGAGGGGAGCAATCCGGCGCAGGCACCCCTGAGTGTCAGGCTTTCCAATGTCCCTCTCGGCGTGGCCCTGAAGTACGTGGCGCAGCAGGTCGGAATGGCCTATCGCATCGACAATGTGGCCGTGAGTGTCGTCTCTCCCGCCGCGGCGGGAGGCGGAGGGCTGATGACGCGACGTTTTGTCGTTCCTCCGGGTTTTCTTTCCGGGGGCGGAGGCGGGGGAGGAGATGCCGCGCCCGCCGATCCCTTTGCGACGCCGGCGGCGGACGCAGGGGGCGGAGCGCTCGTGGAGAGAGTTACCGCCGAAGGATTCCTCCAGAATCGCGGGGTGGAATTCGGAGAGGGAGCGTCGGCGACCTATATCTCGGCGACCAGCACCCTTATCGTCCGCAACACCCCCGATCAGATCAGCATGATCGAATACATCATCCAGTCGGCGCGTGACAGCGGTCCGAAGCTGGTGCAGATCCATGTGAAGATGGTCTCGGTGGAATCCGAGGGCCTGCGGCAGGCGGGCTTGGACTGGTTGCTCGGCCAGGCGAATTTCGGTTCCTCGCCGCGCGCGTTTTTCGGCGGGGGGACCAGCGGCAACGCCGACATCCCGGTGAGCGGGATGAATTTTCCCTTCAACGGCCCGGCCGGACCGATCGGGACCTATCCGGTGACCGCGGGCTTGCGCACCGGTGATCTCGGTGGCACCGACGGGATCGACAATGTGATCAACCGCTCCTCCGCAGCGTCTGGAAACATGCAAGCGCCCGGCGTATTCTCCGTGGCCGGGGTGTTCACCGATCCGCAGTTCCAGGTCGTCCTCCGGGCGCTGAGCCAGATGAAGGGAACCGACCTGCTCTCTGACGCTCACGTGCTGGTGAAATCGGGGAACGTGGCGTCGATCGAACAGGTCCGGGAGTTCATTTATCCCACGGAGTACGATCCCCCCGAAATTCCCAACAGCCTGGGTATCGTGACGATAGGCAACACCCAAATCATCGGGGATGTGCCGCCCGAATTCCCCGCGACACCGGCCACGCCGACGGCGTTCGAGACACGCAAAGTGGGAAAAAGCATCGAGGTGGAGCCCACCGTCTCCTCCGACAACCAGACGGTGAGCTTGAACGTGCTGTTGGATTTCAGTGAATTCAGCGGATTCATCAATTACGGGACCCCCATCCTCAACACCAACTTCATGGTGAACGGGAATCCCTCCGTGGTCACGCCGAACGAGATTCTCATGCCGGTGTTTGACGCCATCAAGGAGACTACCAATGTCTCGGTGTGGGACGGGCAGACCGTGGCCATCGGCGGTTTCCATGGAGAGTCCGTTACCGACAGCGAGGACAAGATTCCCTACATCGGGGATCTGCCCGTTCTCGGTCGCGCCTTCCGTTCCAGCACGAGTCAGTCCACCAAACGCGCCCTCACCATCTTTGTGACCGTGCGCCTCGTCGATCCGGGGGGCAATCCCATCCATTTGCCGCTGGAGGAGGAAGAACCCGAGCTGATGACCCAGAGTGTTCCCGCCCCGCTCGGTGGTATCCCGGCCGGACCGCCGCCGGGCATGGTTTATCCGGCGAAGTAAAAAGGGGAACTTCTTTTCCTCTGGACTCGAAAGGGCCGGGGAAAAGGGTGACATTTCCTTTGCAATCGCGGGCGGTGCCCTGTTTACTTGGGGTTTCCGAAACGTTTATCCCTCGATTTCCCATGACCCCGTCCGCGACGTCGGAACCTTCCGAGACGAATCAAGGCCTCTCCGCCGCAGCGGGCGAGGTGATCGACCTACAGAACGCCGTGATCCGCTTCGCCGGGAACTCCCAGGACGGGATTCAGACGATCGGCGGTTTTCTTGCCCGCCTCGCCGGACGCAGCGCGCGGGAGGTGATGACCTACATGACGATCCCCTCCACGATATCCGGGGGACCGTCGATCTTCCAGGTGCATCTCGGATCGGGGGAGGTGCTCTCGGCGGGGGATGAATCCGATTTCCTCTTCGCCTTTTACCAGCACAGCTACGACAGCCACATCGGGTCGCTGAAATCGGGCGGGATCTGCATCTACGATTCGGATCAGGTCGAGCAGTTACGGACAGACAGTGACTTTCTCCACATCGGCATTCCCATCACCAGCACCACGGTGGAAGCGATCGGCGGCAGCGCCCGCGACCGGGGGAAAAACCTGTTCGTGTTGGGTCTTGTCACGCAGCTTTTCAAATTGCAGAAAGAGAAAATCGTCAGTCTGGTGGAACGCCAGTTTGGACGCAAAAGCGAGGACATCCTGCGCAATGCGATGCTCGCCTTCGACGCGGGATTCGCCTATCCCATCGGCGATCTCACCGGGCTCGAATTCACTTTGCGCGAGGGTCTCTCGACCGGTGCGGACAAGGTCACGACCGACGGCAACACCGCTCTGACCATGGGGCTGCTCGCCGGCGGGGTCCGCTACGGTGCCGCCTACCCGATCACCCCCTGGTCCACCATCATGGAGCAATTGCGGGTCGAGCTGCCCAAATACGGTGGCATTTTCGTCCAGGCCGAGGATGAACTCGCGGCGGTCTCCATGGCTCTCGGATTCGCCTATTCCGGCCACATGGCGGTGACGGGCAGTTCGGGTCCCGGTCTCTCCTTGAAAATGGAGGCCCTCAGCTACGCGACCATGGCCGAACTGCCCCTCGTCGTGGTCAACGTGCAGCGCGGCGGTCCCAGCACCGGGCTGCCCACCAGCGTGGAGCAGAGCGACCTGATGCAGGCGATCTACGGGAGTCACGGAGACTGCCCGCGCATCGTCCTCGCCCCGCAGAATGTGGGAGATTGTTTTTACATCGCGGTGGAAGCCTGTGAGATCGCGCGCCGCTACAGTTGCCCCGTCCTCATCCTCACCGATCAGGCGCTCGCCACGCGGATCGAGGCCTTCGCCCAGCCCGATCTCGCCGCCTTCGTCCATGAGCCGGTCCTCGACCAGGAGACCCGCGGCGAGGATTTCCTGCCGTATCCGCTCAACGGTCCCACCCGTCACGCCCCACCCGGAACGGTCATGGGCGGTGGAAAGTACCCTGTTGTGACCGGACTGGAACACGATGAATGGGGGCATCCCAGCGGCAGCCCCGAGATGCACTCCCGGATGACGGCGCGACGCCGTGAGAAAATCAAGGAATTCGGCCGCACCCTGCCTCTGCCCGAAGTCTACGGCGATGCCGAGGGCGAGGTGCTCCTGGTCGGCTGGGGTTCGAGTCGGGGACCAATCCGGGAGGCGGTCATGCGGATGAGGGAACAGGGAAAAAAAGCGGCCGCGATCCACTTGCGTCATCTCAGCCCCATGCCCGGCGCGCTGGACACCCTTTTCGAGAACTACGAGGACGTCGTCGTGGTCGAGATGAATGACGAAGGGCTCTACGGCTACGGACAACTCGCCACCCTGCTGCGGGCCCGCTATTGCGATCCCAAAATCCGATCCGTCTGCAAGACCGACGGCCTCAATTTCAAAATTCGTGAGATCCTCGAACGCGTCGAATCTCTCATCCACCCCGCCTGATTGTTCCTTGTATCCTTTCTCCGCCATGTCCGCGACCGCCGAACCCGTCAAGCCGATCACCAAGAAAGACCTCACCGCCGACCATCCCACCTGGTGCCCCGGTTGCGGGGACTTCGCGGTGTTGGCCGCCTTTTTCAAGGTTCTGGAAAAGCTCCAGATTCCCCACGAGAAAATTTGCACCATCGCCGGGATCGGATGCTCTTCGCGGTTTCCCTATTTCGTGAACGGTCACGGCGTTCATTTCATCCACGGGCGATCCCTCCCCTTCGCGACCGGCGTGAGTCTGTCCCGTCCCGACCTCCATGTCTTTGCCTTCGGCGGCGACGGCGACGGGTATTCCATCGGGGGCAACCACCTCGACCACGCCGCTCGCAAGAACGTGAACCTCACCTACATCGTGATGGACAATTTCGTCTACGGGCTCACCAAAAAGCAGACCTCGCCGACCAGCCCGAAGGGGTTCAAGTCCAAGACGGACCCGACCGGAGCGATCGATCAGCCGATCAATCCGATGAAAAAGCTCGTCTACGGAGGGGCCGGTTTTGTCGCCCGCACCCATGCTGTGCAAGTGAAACACATGATGGCGGTCTTCGAGCGCGCCATCCTCCATCCCGGCTTCAGCGTCGTGGAAGTGCTCTCCGAATGTGTCGTCTTTTATCCGGGCATCTTCGACGACGGGAATCCGCGCAAAGGCGGTGAGTTCGACGTGATCGAGGAGAAAAAGTGGGACAACACTCCCGAAGATCTCGAGCGGCACGACGTCACCGACGAGAACGCCGCCTACCAGCTCGCCACGCTCCAGTACCCGGGAAAGTTCGGGGTCTTTTACGAAGCCGACCGCCCGACCAAAAACCAGCTCGAACAACAGTGGATCGACTCGACCCGGGAAAAACAGGGCGAGGTGTCTGCGGCGGACCTGCTCGCCTCCCGCTTCGCCACGATGAAATAGGACGCGCGGGAGCGCACCCCGATCCCCGGCGTGGGGAAAGGGGATCCGCCGGACGCATCGGCGGAGGATTTCTGTCAGTTCCGGATTGCCAAGGGGAGATGCTTTTTGTATCACCCGTTTCATGATGGGACCTGTTACATTGTTGCTGCTCGGGGTGTTGGTTGTCGTGATCGGCATCATCGGGTTGCGATGGCATCCCTTCATCGCCCTGACCGTCGCCTCCCTCACCGTGGCCGCCCTGACTCCGAGCGAATTGTTGCATCGCTCGGCCCTTTCGGCGGAGGAGAGGGACGCCCTGTATGCCGCGAGCGGTGAACGGATCGAGCCGGTGCCTCCCGCGTATCTCGGCGCGGACGCGCGGGCCGAGGCGGAGTCCCGGGTCTGGTTTGTCACCCGCTTCACGCGGGCCTTCGGCGAGGGCTGTGGCAATATCGCCCTGATCATCGCGATGGCGGCGGTGATCGGGCGGTGTCTCCTCGACTCGGGCGCGGCGAGGCGCATCGTCGATTCCCTGATCCGCCTTTTCGGAATCCAGGGGACGCCTTTCGCTTTCGCCGCCAGCGCGTTCACCCTCGGCATCCCGGTCTTCTTTGATACGGTCTTTTATTTGCTGATGCCGCTGGGGAAGGCGATGTGCAAACAAACGGGGAAACACTACCTGCTCTACATTCTGACCATCGTCGCCGGGGCCACCATGGCGCATTCCCTGGTGCCTCCGACGCCGGGACCGCTCACGGTGGCGGGTCTCTTCGACGGTCAGGTTTCGGTGGGTTCCATGATGATGGGCGGGCTTGTCGTGGGCGTAATTACGGTCAGTGTGGGCATTTCCTATGCCTACTGGGCGGACCGGCGGTGGGTCATCCCCCTGCGCGAAGAAGCCCCGTCCCCCGTTGTTTCTGAGGAGAGAGACGCCTCCGATCCGGTCCCCTCGCTCTGGTTTTCGTTGCTCCCCATTGTTCTCCCCGTGGTGCTGATCGCTGGAGAGGCGATCCTGTCTGTGGTCGGGGTGAGTCATCCGGTGATCACTTTTCTCGGCGACAAAAATATCGCGCTGCTGCTTTCGGCGGCGACGGCGGTGTGGCTCCTCGTTCGCCACATTCCGTCGGGAGCCTCCACCCGGCAGGCGGTGGAGGAGGGCCTCGCGAGCGGTGGCATGATCATCTTGATCACCTCCGCGGGCAGTGCTTTCGGCGCGATTCTCAAGGACACCGACATCGCCGCGATCATCAGTTCGTCCATCGAAGGCAGCCAGACGCTCCTGCTCATTCCGGTGGCCTATCTCGTCACCGCGCTCATCCGGACCGCGCAGGGTTCCGCGACGGTCGCGATGATCACCGCCGGAGGCATGGTCGCACCCTTGGCCATGGGGACCGACCTCTCCTATTCGGCGCTCTACCTCGCCCTCGCCATCGGTTGCGGCTCGAAGCCGATCTCATGGGCCAATGACAGCGGCTTCTGGCTGATCGGACGCATGAGCGGGATGACGCCGATGGAGACGTTCAAGTCGGTCAGCGTCATGATGATCCTGATGTCGCTGGCCGGTCTCGCCGTGCTCCTTCTCGGAGCGGTATTCCTGCCGTTGGTTTGAGGGGGAGCCCGCCTTTTCCTATTGCAGGGGCACGACGGGCGCGGGGGCGCGTTTCCGGAAAGTGCTGATGGTGACGTCGCCGAGGACATCGTGGTAGCCGACGACGTCCTGTATCTTCATCAACATCCAGGGCGAGAAAATATCGGCTCCGTTCTTGGTGTAGACGATATCGGCCGCGATGTGGATGCAGCCATGGATGATGCGTCCGCCTGAATTGAGCACGAGCATGTCGCCAAACTGGCTCGGAGGCAGAGCGGGCTCAAATTCCTTGAGAATGAGGCGGTCTCGCTCCGGTGAATCCGCGTAGACCTGGCGAGGGGAGCTGCGGAAAAAATTAAAGCAGGTCCAGAACCAGTCCGGGAGGCGGCCGTCGGCGGCATCCTGGGTCTCGGGGAATTGGTTGAGGAATTGACGTGGAATCGGCGGGATGAGATGGGCGATGTCAATGGTGCTGCCGTCGTTCTGGGCGACGATGGATTCCAACAAGGGCATCACGGCTTTGTTTTTGTAGGCCGCGGTCCAGTATTCTCCGATCCCGGGCGTGAGAGATTCCCGGTTGAGACGGAGCCGAACCATGAGTCCGGTGGACCGCAGCAACCCCTGCAGAAGCTCCCGTTCTTCCAAGGCGGTGGTGGCCCTCCTCAGGGTGTAGGCGACATCCGACAGGTAGAAACCCTGACCGTTGGGAGTGGGGTAGGCGAGTTGGGCGACATCGGTGATGGCATCCCGACCGACCCCGCTGCCGCGAAACCACTGGGAGAGATTCTGCGTGTTGATATAGACCGGCCGTCGGTGGAACCGGTTCTGTTTGTACTGGGAAAGCAGTTGGTAGAGTTTCGTGCGTGTCGTGATCGACATGGTCAATATGGTTTCATCTCTCGGGTAGACCCGGAGAACGTCCTCGTCCTGGATGATGGTGCATCCGTAAAAGAGGGAGGTGATCTCGTCCCGGGTCAGTCCGGCGGCGGCGAGGTCGCTGTCCATTTCTTCATGGGTGGCGGCCTCGAAGATCCACTCGACGTATTGGGAGGGGACCGTGAGGGTGGAGAGGTGTTCCGGCGGGAACTCCAGGGGGACGTGGTAGTACTCGAGATGTCCCCAAGGACCCTCGGAGACGGTTTGGAACTCCCGGGCTGCCTGATTTTGCGCGGGCACGGTGTTAGGGTCGGGCGCGGCGGTTCCCTCCGGCGCCGCCACTTGTGCGGAGAGAGACGATGTCAGGGCCAAGCCCAGGAGAGGGAGAAAAAGACGTGGAGCGAAGGGTGTTTTCATTTCAATTCCCTGGATTCCTGCGAAACACGCGGACGTTGTAGTCCCCTTCCTGCAGATAGCGGGACATCATATCCGACTTCAGGGTGAGGATGAAGGGGTGGACGTAGCTCGCCCCGTTTTTGGTGAAAACGATCTCGTCCGCGATGTGGACGTAGCTGTGCAAAAAGGAATCGTCTTTGGGACGCATCAGACAGACGAGATCCCCGAAGTGCAATTCGTCCGTGACCTCGGTGAAGTCGGTCGTGAGGTAGTGGTCCAACGAGAGCAGATCGAGCACCCGCGGGGACGGGTTCCGCTTGAAGAAGTGGACCGAGGCCCAGAAGCAATCCGGAGTGTTGTTGATCCCGGTGTCGCTCAGATTGGAAAAGGCGTAGAGATACCGGCGGGGCAGGGGAGGGAGGAGATGGACGATATCGAGTTTGTCCACGCCCACGGTGTTCTGCACCCCTTTGATCATGGATTCGACCCGGGAGGTCCGTCCGCCCTGCGCCCAATAGTTCGCCAGAGCCGCCCGGTCCGTCGTCTCATCGATGACGAGGCGGACGATGAGGCTGCGGGTGGAAAAAATGGTTCGCACGAAGGTTTCTTTCTCCTCTTCATCATCCCCTATCCTTCTCATCACGTGGGGCAGGTCCATGAAGGAGAGCGCGCCGTTCCGCACGAAGGAGAGCGATTTGACGAGTTCGAGGATCTCCGGATCGACCTTGTCCGGGGTGAAGGCGGAAAAATCACCTCCTTCGATATTCACGGTGATCTTGTTGTAAAAATCGAAGTTGTTTTTATGGAACCATTCCGCGAGGGCTCGCCGGTTGTCGGTGGAGAGATCGGCGATGATGGCGTCGGGGAGAGTCACTTTCAGGCCCGCTTTGGCTCGTTCCCAGACTCCCTCCGTCCGCAGCCGGGTGAGGAGTTCCGGTGAAAAACCGATCCCCTTGAGTTCCGCGATCACCCCCGTCTCGGTGAGGAAGCCGAAGTTCCAGACCGAAACATCATCGAACAGGGCGTTCCACAGTTGTGTCGTCGGTGGTTCGAGGCGGACCGGATAGTATTCCAGGGTGCCCCAGGGGCCCACGGTCCGCACGACGTTCACCGGCGGCGGGGCGGGCGGAGCGCCCGCGGTGTTCGAGGTGGTCGGGCCGGCCTTCGCGGAAAACAGTGCCAACGCGGGAAGGCAGGGGGCGAGGACGCGCCCGAACCGGGGGTGACGATACAATCGACAAAGGAGGGTGGGCATGGTGGCGTCCGAGGGAGGGAGGGACGGCTGAAATTCTACGCGAACCGGCTGAAATGAAAATCGGAAAAATGCGAAGGGAGAAGCCGTCTTTGCGCCTTGTCGAACCCGTGCGGGGACGCGACACTGGATGTCCGTATGAGCCAAAATTCCGAGACAGGTCAAAACAGGGTGGTGGGTTGTCCCCGCGAGATCAAAAGCCAGGAAAATCGCGTCGCCCTCACTCCTGGCGGGGCGCGACAACTGGTGCGACAGGGCGTCGCGGTGCTCGTGGAAAGCGGAGCAGGGCGTGGGGCCGCCTACTCCGACGTGGAATACCTTTCCGCCGGAGCGGAGATCGTCCCGACCGCGGAGGAGCTGTTCGCCCGCAGCGGCATCATCGTGAAGGTCAAAGAGCCGCAAGCGATCGAAATCGAGAGGCTCCGGGAAGGGCAGATTCTTTTCACCTATCTCCACCTCGCCGCCCACCGGAGTCTCACCGAGACATTGGTGGCGACCGGGGTCACCGGGATCGCCTACGAAACCGTGCAGATCGGACGCCGCCTCCCGCTTCTCGAACCCATGAGTGAGGTGGCCGGCCGCATGAGCGTGATGGTCGGTGCCTATCATCTCGCCAAACACGCCGGCGGGCGCGGCACCCTGTTGGGGGGCGTGCCGGGAGTGTTGCCCGGTCGGGTCGCGATCATTGGCGGAGGCACCTGTGGGACGAACGCGGCGAAGGTCTCCACCGGAATCGGGGCCGAGACCACCATCCTCGAAGTCAGCAGCGAACGCATGACCTGGCTCGACACCGCGATGCCGGCGGCGCGCACTCTTTACAGCAGCGAGGCCGCCCTTCTCGAAATACTGCCGGGCACCGACCTGCTCATCGGGGCGGTTCTCGTCCCGGGAGCGAAGGCACCCCGGCTCGTCACTCGCGAGATGGTCGGGCTGATGCGCGAGGGCACCGTCCTCGTCGACATCGCGGTGGATCAGGGCGGATGCATCGAGACGAGCCGCCCGACCACTCATGAAGATCCCGTCTTCACCGAGGAAGGAGTCATCCACTACTGCGTCGCCAATATGCCCGGAGCCTATGCTCGCACCTCGACCCAGGCGCTCACCAGTGTGACCCTGCCCTACCTGCAGCTCCTCGCCACCGCCGGACTGGAGGATGCCTGCTCCCGCGCTCCCGAGTTGCTCGGCGGGATCAACTGTCACCGCCATGAGTTGACCTGTCAGGAGGTCGGCGAAGCGCACGACCTCCCGTGGAAAGCGCCGTTTTCCTGAGAAACCGTCCCCCCGGGAATGCGGGAAAAAACCGGCCTCACTCGATCAGATACTGCGACATCGCCGATTCCACGTCCATGCCGCCGCGGAGGAGGCTGTTGCCTTCAAAGAGCGCGGTCGGATCGATCCCGGCGCTGCCTTCCCAGTCCTCCTCGCTGACCTGGCCGCTCTGGCCGTAGGCGGCGAGGGGATTGTGATAGGTGACCTGTTCGATCTGTTCGAGGGTGATGCCGCGATCTTTCATCAGGGCCGCGGTTTTCGGCACGGCGAGTGGATCACTGATCCCCCAGTCGGCCGCGCTGTCGACGACGATGCGTTCCGCTCCGTACTCCATCATCACCTCGACCATGCGCTGATTGCCCAGCTTGGTGTGGGGATAAATCGTGAACGCCGCCCAGTAGCCGCGGTCGAGCACGGCCCGGACCGTTTCCTCATTGTTGTGGTCGATGATGACCTTGGCGGGATCGACGCCTACATCCTCGAGCACGTCCATCGTCCGTATCGTGCCCGCCCTTTTATCGCGGTGCGGGGTGTGAATTTGGATGGGGAGATCCGCCTCGAGGGCGAGCAGGGCCTGTCGGCGCAGGTATTTTTCCTCGGCCTTGGTCTGGTCGTCGAAGCCGATCTCGCCGATGCCGACGACCCCTTCCTTGCAAATGTAGAGCGGCATCAGTTCCATGACCGCCTCGGCGAGTTTCTCGTTGTTGGCCTCTTTCGGGTTCAGTCCTATGGTGCAGTAGTGCTGGATGCCAAACTGGCTCGCGCGGAACCGCTCGAAACCGATCAGCGAATTGAAATAGTCCTTGAACGTTCCCGCCTCGGTGCGCGGTTGCCCCTGCCAGAACGACGGCTCGACGATGGCGGTGACTCCGGCGGCGGCCATGCGCTGGTAGTCATCGGTGGTCCGGGAGACCATGTGGACGTGGGAGTCGAAAAATCTCATGCTCGGAAAAGGGGGAGTCAGGTGATGGGGGACTCGAGGCGTTCGCCGAGGTGGTCCCAAGTGAGAGAACCTCCGGCGATGGCGTCGAGTTCGGCCTCGAGCTGCTCGTGGAGATGGCGAACCCGGTCCGGTTCTTCCCGCGCGATGACCAGGGCGGCGGCTTCGCGATCCGCTGCAGTTCCCTCGTCGAGGAGGTGTTCGAGGTCGGTGAGGATCCTGTCGCTGACGGGGGAGGTGCAGTTCCGCCAGGCTTCGGGGGTGAGCGTGCGCCCGGCGGCCCAACGCTCGTGGGCGAGGGAGGAGACGGCGGCGGAGAGATCGGGATTGCGGCGCTCTTCGATCCCGACGATCCGATAGAGGGGGCGGTTGATGAAGATCGCCTTCAGCACCATTTGATTCCACGCTTCCGCGGTAAAGTGCGCGGCGGGAAAAGGATTCCCCAGGGCGATGGAGTCGAAAATGCCGACGATGTTCGACCGCAGCCCGTCGACCGAAGCCTCGACGAATTCCTCCTGATGCGGCAGCAGGGGAAAAGCGGAGTAGACCGCCGCCGCCTCGCGCAAGTCGGCGGTGTCGAGCAGCGCGGCGATCGTTTCAAGAAAAACGGTTTTTTCCTGCTTCCCCAGCGTCAGCAGCAGGAGGACACGGGCGAGGCGGAACTGGTCCCAACCCTCCAGCGAGAACCCCGCGACTTTCGCGTCCAACGCCTGGGAGCGCTCCTCCGACACCTCGATGAGACCGCGCTTGTCGAAGTGGCGCGAAACACCGCTGAAGGCGTAGTAGAAAGGACGCTTTTGAAAAGCGGACTCCTGTTCACGGACCGTATCGCCGAGCCAGGTCATGGCCGGAGCCGGAGCCGTGGCAGCGAGAATGGGGAAGAGCAAATCGCGCATGGGAAAGGCACGGTCGAATGGAATCCCGACCGAGTCAAACGTCTTGAGTTTCGCTTCGAGGGCGTGAAAGTGTCCCATGATCCGATTTTTCGCCGCCTCCACCGTCCTCGCGGAACGGGCCGCCTTTGTCGTCCTCGTTGGCCTGGGACTCTGTGTTTTCAGCGGGTGCGGCGAACAGAATCCGGGCGCGGACGCGGTGCGCCCCCTCGTCGTCGGGATGGAGATGGCATATCCGCCCTTCGAGATGCGCGGCCCTGACAATCAGCCCGATGGGATCAGTGTGAGGATGGCCGAGGGACTCGCCGAGAGTCTCGGTCGCCCCCTCGAGTTGCGCGATGTCGAGTGGAACGGGATCATCCCCGCGCTCCAGTCGGGCAAAATCGACGTGATCATTTCCTCGATGACACGCACTCCCGAACGCGAGCGGGCCATCGCCTTTTCGGACGGCTACGTCACCAACGGACTGTGCATGCTCGTGGCCGCCGACTCCCCCCTGGAAACGGTCGCGGACCTCCAGCCGGGGAAGCACAAGGTCGCGGTGAAACTGGCCACCACCGGGCACCAGTGGGCGCGGACCGAGATGCCGGAACTCGAGCTCATCACTCTCGACGATGCCGCCGCCTGCGCCCTCGAAGTCGTCCAGGGCAAGGCCGACGCTTTCATCTACGACCAGATTTCCATTTACCGCTACTGGCGGAACTTCGAGAGCGAGACCCGGCCCATCCTCCAACCCATCCGCGAAGAGACCTGGGCGATCGGTCTTCGCCAGGACGATACCGAACTGCTCGGGCAGGTGAACTCCTTTCTCGCCGCCTACCGTGCCGCCGGGAAATTCGACGAACTCGCCGAGCGCTACATGGCCGAGCCGAAGGCCGCTTTCGAGGACATGGGGGTGCCTTTTCTGTTCCATTGAAGCGGACGCCCAGAGAATCGCGTCCGGCCCGGTTCTTCACCGGACGGAATGGCACAGGTGCGACATTATGACGCGCCCGTAGCGACAAATCGAGCCAGTTTGGCGCTGTCTCGGAGGGACAGGCAAATTGAGGGTGGAACAGGTGATGTCGTAACTCTTTTACATAAAACGACTTGAGTATTATCGAAGCCGTTTGGCACGTCGAATGCATAGAGCGTGGAGAGGAAACCGGAGAACTTCCGTTCTCGCAACAACAACGAACGCCCCGCGAGCAGAACTGATTGAACTATGAGCAAAATTTTGGGAATTGACCTTGGAACCACGAACTCCTGCATGGCCGTCATGGAAGGCGGGCAGCCGGTCGTACTGGAAAATGCGGAAGGTGCGCGCACCACCCCGTCGGTCGTCGCCTTCACCAAGGATGGCGAGCGTGTCGTCGGTCAGGCGGCCAAGCGCCAGGCCATCACCAATCCGAGAAATACGATCTTTTCCGCGAAACGACTCATCGGACGCAAGTTCGACGAGCTTTCCGAAGAAGAGAAAAAGACCCCCTACACGATCGTGAAGGCCTCCAACGGAGACGCCCACATCCAGGTCGAAGTGGGCGGAGTCAGCAAAACCTACAGCCCGCAGGAGATTTCCGCGATGGTTCTCTCCAAGCTCAAGGCGGATGCCGAAGCGAAACTCGGCGAGAGCATCACCGCGGCCGTCATCACCGTGCCCGCCTATTTCAACGACTCCCAGCGCAACGCCACCAAGGCCGCCGGTGAGATCGCCGGTCTCGAAGTGAAGCGCATCGTCAACGAGCCCACCGCCGCCGCGCTGGCCTACGGGCTCGACAAAAAGGGCGAGGAAAAAATCGCCGTCTACGACCTCGGTGGAGGGACCTTCGACATCTCCGTGCTGGAGATCGACGAGGGATTCTTCGAAGTGCTCGCGACCGATGGCGACACCCAGCTCGGTGGCGACGACTGGGACAGCACCGTGATCAAGTGGATGGTGGACGGCTTCAAAACCGACACCGGCATCGACCTGAACGGCCAGCCCGACGCACTCCAGCGCATCAAGGAAGAAGCCGAAAAAGCCAAGATCGCTCTTTCCTCCTCGCAGTCCTACGAGATCAACCTGCCCTTCATCACCGCCGACCAGACCGGCCCGAAGCACATTCAGAAGACCCTCACCCGCGCCGCTCTCGAGCAGATGACCGATCCTCTCTTCGAGCGCACCAAAGGCCCGGCCAAAGCGTGTCTCAAAGAAGCCGGAGTCAGCGTCGGCGACATCGACGAACTCGTCCTCGTCGGCGGCATGACCCGCATGCCCAAGGTCGTGGAGACGGCCCGCTCCCTCGCCGGCAAGGATCCCCACCAGGGCGTCAACCCCGATGAAGTCGTCGCCGTCGGGGCCGCGATCCAGGGCGGAGTGCTCTCCAAAGACCCGTCCCTCGGAGATGTCGTCCTTCTCGACGTGACGCCGCTGTCCCTCTCCATCGAAACCATGGGCGGGATCGCGACTCCCATGATCGAGCGCAATACGACGATCCCGGCGAAGAAATCGCAAACTTTCTCGACCGCCGCCGACAACCAGCCTTCCGTCGATATCGTGGTCTGTCAGGGCGAGCGCAAGCTCGTCGCCGACAACAAGGTCCTCGGCAATTTCCGGCTCGACGGGATCAGTCCGCAGCCCCGCGGTCTTCCCCAGATCGAAGTGACCTTTGACATCGACCGCAACGGAATCCTCAAGGTTTCGGCGAAAGACAAAGGCACCGGCAAGGAGCATCACATCTCCATCGAGGGATCCAGCGGCCTCAGCGATGAGGAAATCGAGAAGGCCAAACGCGAAGCGGAGGAGTATGCCGAGGCGGACAAAAAACGCCTTGAGAGCATCGAAGTCAGCAACGTCGCCGACAACGCCGTTTACACCGTGAAGAAACAGCTCGATGAGCTCGGCGAGCAAATCCCCGCCGCGGCCAAGTCCGAGATCGAGACCGCCGTGGGCGCTGTCGAAGAGGCGCTCAAGGGAGAGGACACCGAGGCGATTCGCTCCGCCAGCGACGCCCTCCAGGCCAAATTCGCCGAGATCGCCGCAGCCGCCCAGCAGGCCGCTCCCGGCGGTCCCGCCGGAGCCGGAGTCGAACCCGACGCGGACGATGGCGATACCAACGAACCCAAACGCACCAAAGGCGATGTCGTCGATGCCGAATTCGAGGAAGTAACCGAAGACAAATCCTGAAACCCTTTTTCCCGATTCCCTCACGGCAGGGGGTCGGGATTCTCTTTCCGCAGTTCGTCGGGCCGCTCCTGAGTCCGCTAACATGTATCGGCGGCGCGTTCAGCGGGCTGCGGAATTTCAACCATAAAACCAAAGTAAACCAAGAATCCAAACCACATGGCTACTAACATCACACCCCTGGGAACTCGCGTCCTGGTGAAGCGAATCGAGCTCGACGAGCAGAAAACCGACGGAGGGATCTTCCTTCCCGACACCGCGAAGGAAAAACCCCAGGAAGCGGAAGTCATCGCGCTTGGCACGGGCAAAAACGACGAAGGCGAGATCATCGAGTTCTCCGTCAAAGTCGGCGACAAGGTGCTCATCTCCAAGTACGGCGGTACCGAAGTCAAGGTCGGCGGTGACGAATGTGTTCTCGTCAACGAGAGCGACATCCTCGGGATTCTCTCCTGAAGACCAGAAGGGGCGGGTCACTCACCCGGCCCCGATTTATTTAACTAACACAGATACCAATACGATACTATGGCTAAACAACTGTCATTCGAAGAAGAAGCACGTCACGCCCTCCTCGCCGGTGTGCGCAAGCTCGCCCGCGCCGTCAAGGCAACCCTCGGGCCGGCCGGCCGCAACGTCATTCTCGACAAAAAATTCGGCAGCCCCACCATCACCAAAGACGGTGTCACGGTGGCCAAGGAGATCGAGCTCCCCTGTCCTTACGAGAACATGGGTGCCCAGCTCATCAAGGAGGTTTCCTCGAAGACCTCCGACATCGCCGGTGACGGCACCACCACCGCGACGGTCCTCGCCGAGTCCATCTTCAGCGAAGGCCTCCGCAACGTGACCGCCGGAGCCAACCCGATCAGCCTGCAGCGCGGCATCACCAAGGCGACCGCCGCTCTCGTCGAGCAGCTCAAAAACATCTCGACCGAGGTGACTGACACCAAGGAGATCGCCCAGGTCGCCACCGTGTCCGCCAACTGGGACACCGAGATCGGCAACATCATCGCCGACGCGATGGACAAGGTCGGCAAGGATGGCACGATCACGGTCGAGGAAGCCAAGACGATCGAGACCACCCT
>JAAYAT010000261.1 GCA_012719225.1 Verrucomicrobiaceae bacterium | reverse complement strand
CGCGTCGCTGAAGTCGAGGAACACCCCGAGGCCGGTTTTGGCCACGCCGCGCCCGTCGTCGCAGGCTTCTTTGGCGGAACGCGAGGAAATGTCGCGCGGGGCGAGGTTGCCAAAAGAGGGGTATTTGCGCTCGAGGTAGTAGTCGCGATCCTCTTCGGGAATGTCGGTGGCCTTGAGTTCCCCGGCGCGAATCTTCGCGGCGGTCTCGCGCGATTTCGGCACCCAGATGCGCCCGTCGTTGCGGAGCGATTCGGACATCAGGGTGAGCTTGCTCTGGTAGTCGCCGCTCACCGGAATGCAGGTCGGGTGGATCTGGGTGTAGCACGGATTGGCGAAGTAGGCACCGCGTTTGTTGGCTCTCAGGGCGGCGGTGACGTTGCAGCCCATCGCGTTGGTAGAGAGGAAAAAGACGTTGCCATACCCGCCGGTGGCGAGGATGACGGTGTCGGCGGCGTGACTCGAAATCTCGCCGGTGACGAGGTCGCGCACGACGACGCCCTTGGCGTGGCCGTCCACCACCACGAGATCGAGCATCTAGGTGCGGGGGTGCATTTTCACCCCGCCCTTGGCGATCTCTTTTTCGAGGGCCTGGTAGCAACCGAGGAGGAGCTGCTGTCCGGTCTGGCCGCGGGCGTAGAAGGTGCGGCTGACCTGGGCGCCGCCGAAGGATCGGTTCGCGAGAGCGCCGCCGTACTCGCGGGCGAAGGGAACCCCCTGGGCGGCGCATTGGTCGATGATCTGGAGACTGATCTCGGCGAGGAGATGGACGTTGGCCTCGCGGGAGCGGAAGTCACCGCCCTTGATCGTATCGTAAAAAAGACGCCAGACCGAATCTCCGTCGTTCTGGTAGTTTTTCGCCCCGTTGATCCCGCCCTGGGCGGCGATGGAGTGGGCGCGGCGGGGACTGTCCTGGTAGCAGAAACATTTCACCTGATAGCCCAGCTCGGAGAGAGTGGCGGCGGCGGCTCCCCCGGCGAGGCCGGAACCGACCACGATGACCGAGTATTTCCGCTTGTTCGCCGGGTTGATCAGTTTGGCCTTGGCCTTGTAATCGGTCCACTTGTCAGGAAGCGGACCGGGGGGCACGGCGGAATCGAGGCTGCCGTTCGAAGAGGGAGTGCGGGGCGCGTTGCTGGCCATGATGAGAAGCGGGAAAAAGGAGAAAGTAGGATTCCGTCAGGACTTCGCGGACTCGGAGGAGAGCGGAGGATTCGCCGCCGCCGGGGCGGCTTTTTCCTTGAGACCTCCCGTCGCGACGAGGATGGGAACCGAGAGAAAACCGAACCACAACAGAACCGCGATGGCGAGACCGAGATTCTTGATGGCGAAACGGGTTTTGGCGGAGCGCAGTCCGAAAGTCTGGAAAGCCGAGGCGATGCCGTGGCTGAGGTGCGAACAGAGCAGCGAGATGGAGACGATGTAAAAGAGAACCATGAGCGGATCTTGGAATCCGGCGATGACCATGCCGTAGACGTCGTGGCGGGAGGGATCGGTCGGATCCGTCATCCCGGCGAGCGCGGGATCGACCCGCACCGTGAAATGGAGGATGTGCCAGACGACGAAGGCGACCACGGTGAGTCCGCTCCAGATCATGATGCGCGAGCTGCGCGAAGCCTGCACCGTCGCGTCGCAGGCGTAGCGCGAATCGCGGGCGGCACGGTTCTGTTGCACCAGAGACACCGTAGCGAAGATGTGGAGGAAAAAGGCCCCGAGGAGTCCGATCCGGGCGATCCAGATGCCCCAGCCGTGCAGCATGTGGCGGAGGAACTCCGCGTAGCTGTTGAGATCTTCCCGGCCCTGGAAGATGAGCAGGTTCCCCGCCATGTGTCCTAGGAGAAATCCGACCAAGAGGAGACCGGTCAGGGCGACGATCAGCTTTTTCCCGATCGAGGAATTCCAGAATCGGAGGAGAGTTTTGCCAAGCGAGTTCATTTGCGGTTTCTTACGCAATACGACGGATCTTTGCAAGGAGTCGCTAATTAATTTTGGAAATTTTGACCGGTTTGGGCAGAGGGAACGGCGCTTTCGCCCCGGTTTCGCTCCCCCCCTCTCTCCCCCCTCGCTCCCGCGAACCTCCGCAAGCAAGCGGGAATCGACCGGAAAAAACCGCGCGAGGAGACGGGACCACGCGCATTTAGTGGTTGCAATTGCGCGACATGTTCTCCATAGCAAATAGGATTCGAACCACTTGTGCCATGTCCCGTCTCATCCGCTTTTTCGCCCTCCTCCCCCTGCTCTTCTCCGCCGCCACCGCCAGCGCGGAGGAGGCGGCGAAATCCCTGGTCGAGCGCATCGACGAAACGGTCGCCCCCATCGCGGTGATGGCGGACAAGATCATCTTCTTCGGGTTCGAGGTATCCGAGGGGGTGGTTCTCCCGGTGGTCCTCGTCCTCCTCGCCTTCACCGCGGTTTTCCTGACGATCTACTTCCGCTTCATCAACCTGCGCGGTTTCGGCGTTGCCCTGCGCACCGCCAAGGGAAAATACACTCCCAAGGACGCCCCCGGCGAGATCACCCACTTCCAGGCTCTCAGCGCAGCCATCTCCGCCACCGTGGGTCTCGGCAACATCGCCGGTGTCGCCGTCGCTGTCGGCGTCGGAGGCCCCGGGGCGACCTTCTGGATGATCCTCATGGGCCTCTTCGGCATGACCACCAAATTCGCCGAGTGTACCCTGGGGGTGAAATACCGCAAATTCATGAAAAACGGGGCCGTCAAAGGCGGCGGCATGTACTACCTCAGCGACGGACTCCGCGAGATCGGACTCGGCGGATTGGGAAAAGTCCTCGCTCTCCTTTTCGCCATCTTCGTGATCGGCGGGGCCTTCGGCGCCGGCAACATGTTCCAAGCCAACCAGGCCTTCAGCCAGGTCGCCGGCACCTTTCCCGCCCTCGTCGGCGCCGATGGCAACGGAGCGGTCTACTTCGGGATCGGCATGGCCGTTCTCACCGGCATGGTCATCATCGGCGGGATCGTCTCCATCGCCCGGGTCACCTCCTTCCTCGTCCCCTTCATGTGTGGCATGTATGTGATCGCCGCTCTCGTCATCATTTTCGGAAATCTCGATGCCTTGCCGTCGGCGATCAGCACCATCATCACCTCGGCCTTCAGCAATGAGGCGGTCACCGGAGGCATCATCGGCGTCCTCATCCAAGGGGTGCGACGCGCCGCCTTCTCCAACGAAGCCGGTCTCGGCTCCGCCCCCATCGCCCACTCCGCGGTGAGAACCCGCGAGCCCGCCAGCGAAGGGTTTGTCGCCCTGCTCGAACCCTTCGTGGACACGGTCGTCGTTTGCACGATGAGCGCTCTGGTCCTCGTCATCACCGGCACCTGGCAGATCAGCGCCGAGGTCAATCCGGGCGGTGCCACCCTCGTGGAGGCCCCCGGCTCCAGTGAAGTGGTCCGGGAACTGGAACCCGGCCAGTATGTCCATACCCGCCATAGCAAGGGAGACCATCTCGAAGTGATCGGGCTGATCAACGGGGCCTTTCAGGAAACCGAAAAAGTCACCGGATGGGTCGCCAGTGACGCCGTGACCAGTCGACAGGGCGTCCCGGTGACCTCGCTGGCTTTCGGGTCGGTGATCTCGTGGTTCCCCGCGGTCCTCAGTATCGCGGTGTTTCTCTTCGCCTTCTCCACGATGATCTCCTGGTCCTACTACGGACAGCAGGGCGTGATCTATCTCTTCCGCTTCCTCGACGACGACAAGATTCACATTCCGGTCACTGTCTACAAGCTGGTCTTCTGCCTCCTCATCATTGTCGGGGCCTCGGCCTCCCTCAACAATATCCTGATGCTCTCGGACGCGATGGTCTTCGCCATGCTCATCCCCAACCTGATCGGGATCTATCTCCTCCTGCCCGTCATCAAACGCGAGACGAACCAGTTCCTCGCGCTCGTGAAAGAGACGGATGCGAAAGAGAAGTGACTCCGCCCCAGGGCGGAGCGGCCGACCCTTCGCCCCTCTTTTGGCACCGCTTGACGGAGGACGTTCCATGATATATTTTTTATCATCATGAAGACAGCAACGGTCGCCGATTTGAGGAATAACTTTGCGGCTGTCTCAGAATGGATTCACGCCGGGGAAGAAGTGGTCATTACCAAACGAGGCCGTGCCTTCGCCACCCTCACTCCTGCGCGGCAACACCCCCAACCGCCCCCGCTTGACCGCATCGCTCGCCTCAAAAGGCTTTTCCCCGCCGGCCCCGTCGATGGCGACTCGCTCGACACGGTGGACTACGACCGAGGGGAGCGATGACCGCCTATATCGACACCGCCCTGTTCGTGAAGAGCTTCGTCCGTGAGAACGATTCCACGCGAACCGTGCGGCTCCTTGAAGAAATTGGTGAGCCTTTCGCTTACTCCCATCTCCACGAACTTGAAATCCCGAATGCCATCCGCCTGAAGCGGTTTCGCGGCGAAATCACATTGGCACAGGAGACCGCCGCCATCCGGGCATTTTGTGACGATGTGGAAACCGGCCGTTTCGAGAGGATTCACTACGATCTCGACACCGTTTTCGCTCGTGCAGAACAACTTTCCGCAAAATATTCTGCCGAAATCGGATGCCGCAGCCTCGATCTCTGGCATGTCGCCGCCGCTACTGTTGCTGAATTCACCAGCTTTGTTTCCTATGACGTCCGTCAACGGAAAGCGGCCGAACTCTCCGGATTGCAAGTTCTGCCTCCGAAGTTGAAATAACAACGGCGCGCGTCACGCCAAAATCCCCTTCACCACCTCGCCGTAGACATCGGTCAGGCGGAAATCGCGACCGGCGTAGCGGTAGGTGAGCCGTTCGTGGTCCAGCCCCAGCAGATGCAGCAGGGTCGCGTGGAGATCGTGCATATGGACCTTGTCCTTGATCGCGAAATAGCCGAACTCATCGGTCTCCCCGTAGGCGAGCCCGCCTTTGACGCCTCCGCCGGCCAGCCACATCGTGAAGCCCTGCGGATTGTGGTCGCGCCCGTCGGCGCCTTGGGCGATGGGAGTCCGTCCGAACTCCCCGCCCCAGACCACGAGGGTGTCTTCGAGCAAGCCGCGCTGCTTCAGGTCGGTCAGCAGGCCCGCGATGGGTTTGTCCACCGCCAGCGAATTTCTCCGGTGTCCTTTTTCCAAACCGCCGTGTTGATCCCAGACATTGGGCGTCGAGACCTGGAGATAGCGCACCCCGGCCTCGAGGAAACGCCGCGCGAGGAGACACTGGCGGCCGAAGTTGTCGGTCTCCTCCGTCCCGATCCCGTAGAGTTCCCGGATGTGTTCGGGTTCCTCGTCCGTCCCGATCACCGGCGGCGCGGCGGCCTGCATCCGGAAGGCCAGTTCCATCGACTCGATCATCCCCTCGACCGGAGAATGGCGGGTCCGACCGAGATGCTCCCGGTTCATCGTCTGGAGAAATTCCAGCTTGCGCCGCTGGATCGCGGCCGACGTGGTCGATTCGAGATAGCGGAAGGTGGCGTCGGCCCCGAGTTTGCCGTTGGCCCCGATGGTGGTGGCCTGGTGTGCCGCCGGGAGAAAAGCGGGACCGTAGTTGCGCGGTCCGCCGTGCGAGGCCGAGGGACTGATGCTGACGAAACCGGGCAGATCGGCGTTCTCCGAACCGAGACCGTAGCTCACCCACGAACCGACCGAGGGCCGCACGAAATTGTCCGTCCCCGTGTGGAGCATGCAGACCGCCTGCCCGTGCGACTGTCCCGTGCTCTGCATCGAGCGGATCACGCAGAGATCGTCGGCGTGTCGGGCGACTTCGGGGAAAAGATCGCTGATCCAGAGCCCCGATTGCCCGTGTTGGCGGAATCCCCAGGGCGAGGCCATCAATTTCGCCCGGCTCGTGGACGAGGGGTCGAGGTTTTTGGCCGGAGCGAAGGGCAGCCTCTGTCCGTCGCGGCGCTGCAGCTCCGGTTTGTAGTCGAAGGTATCCACTTGGGACGGACCTCCGTGCATTAAGAGAAAAACGACCCGCTTCGCTCGCGGCGCGTGGTGGAAGGCGGAACCCGAGGCGGCCTGGGCCAACCCGGAAAAGGCGAGCGAGCCGAATCCGCAGGCGGCGGACTTCAACATGCCGCGTCGCGTGCAATTTTCATTTTGCGTAAAAATTTCATTTTGCGTAAAAAACTCGTTCATCTTATTCCAGGTAAAGAAATTCCGTGGACGCCAGAAGAATGTGCGCGAGGTGGGAGACCGCATCGGCGAGGTGCTCCGGATCCTCCGCTCCGCCGCTGAGATCGGCGATCAATCCGAGGGCGCACGTGCGCTCTTGAGGGCGCGGGAGGCGACCGAGCAGGGCCTCGTAGAGTCGGTCCACCTCGCTTCCGGCGAGCCCGCCCGGTTCCATGGCCCGTTTCCCGATGGCGGCGGCCTGCTCCTGGAGGAACGAACTGTTCAGCAGATACAGCGCTTGGGTCGGCACCGTCGTTTCGTTCCGTCGGCCCGAGACGAGATCGGGATTGGCACCGTCGAAGAGGGAGAGCAGGGTCGAGGGATTGTTGCGCGCGATCGGCAGATAGAGGGTCCGCTTTTTCTTCTCCGCGTAGGAGAGCGGTTTGTCGAGATCGATGCCCACCGCCGTCGCGGTGGCTCCGCCGGGAGCGGGGTCGAGTTGCCCGGAGAGGAAAAGGACGCTGTCGCGGAACTCTTCCGCGGTGAGCCGCCGCCGCTCGTGCCGCCCGAAAAAGCGGTTCGCCGGATCGGCTTCGCGGAGCTTTCCCGACGCCGTGGCACCGAGTCGGTAGGTGCGGGAGAGCACCAGATCCCGGATCAGTGTTTTGAAAGAGCCCCCGTCTTCGCGAAACCTCGCCGCGAGATAATCGAGCAGCTCCGGATGGGTCGCGCCCGAACCGAGGCGACCGAAATTGTCGACTGTCTCCACGATGCCGCGCCCGAAGAGATAGCCCCAGACGCGATTGACCACGACCCGGTCGAGGAGTCCGTTGTCCGGCGAGACGAGCCAATCGGCCAGTTCGAGGCGACCGCTCGATCCCGCCGGAATGGAGGGCGCTTCCTCGCCGAGGAGACGCGGGAATCCCCGGGGCACGAGCGGACCGAGCTGGGCGGGTTCTCCCCTCACCCGCAGGTGGATGTCGCCCGGATCCGCGGCATCGCGCGGTGCCATCGCGAGATCCTCGTCCTTGAGATCCGCGATCATTTTGCCGAGTTCCTTCCTCAGCTCTCCGGCGCTCATCTGGAAGAGCGGATCGGCGCCCTCGTCCGCCACCGTCGCATTCTTGTTGCCGCGCTTTTCCACGGTCAGTCGCATCGCCAGTTCGAGGCGCTCGACGCGCTTTTGCAGCTCGGGATTGATCCCGTCGGACCCCGGCAACGGCCGCTCGATCCAGCTCGCCACATTGACGCAGCCGTTGCGGGTTCCGGTGACGACCTCGGTGGAACGGAAGATGCCGGCGAGGGCGTAGTATTCCTCCTGCGAAATAGGATCGAATTTGTGGTCGTGACAGCGGGCGCAGCCCAGCGTGAGCCCGAGAAAAGCGCGCCCTATCGTGTCGATTTGTTCATCGACAGTGTCGAGCCAGAGTTTTTCCTTGTCCCGTTCGGTCAGCATCTTCGGCCCGAGGGCGAGAAAAGTGGACGCGATGATCTGGCCGCGCCGGGTCGCGGGATCGGGCGCGCTCATGAGATCGCCCGCGACCTGTTCGCGGAGGAATTCGTAGTAGGGCTTGTCGCGGTGGAAAGACGCGATGACATAGTTCCGATAGCGCCACGCCTGGTAAAAGGTGTAGTTGCGGTCCCCGCCGTTGGAGTCGGCGTAGCGGGCCACGTCGAGCCAGTGGCGACCCCATTTTTCGCCGAAGGCGGGCCGGGCGAGGAGCTCGTCGACGACCTTGGCGAAGACCTTCGCCGAGGGGTCGGCGACAAAGCTCCGCAGTTCCTCCACCGTCGGCGGCAGACCGGTGAGATCGTAGTGAACGCGCCGCAGCAGCACCGCGGCGTCCGCATCCCGAGCCGGCGCGAGACCCTCCGCCTCCAACGCGGCGAGGATGAAGTCATCCACCGGGCGGCGGCCCCACTCGCTGTCGGCGGGCACCGGGAGGTCCGGCTTCACGACGGGGCGAAAGGCCCATTCTTTCCGCGCTGCCTCGTAGTCGATCTCCCTTTCCCCGCCGCCGCCCATGGCCGCGTCGCGCGGATCGGGAGCCCCGAGCGCCACCCATTTCTCAAGGGTGGAAATCTCCGCGCCGCTCAATCGCGACTTCGGCGGCATCTGCAAGTCGGGATCGCCGTAGCGGATCGAGTGAATCAAGAGGCTCTTGTCAGGCTCCCCCGGAACGAGGGCCGGACCCGCGTCGCCGCCCTCGCTCCAGCCGCCGCGCCGATCCAGCCAGAGACCGCCCTTGCGTTTTCCGGCCTCTTCCGAGTGACATTCGTAACAGTGTTTCACGAGGAGCGGACGCACCTCGCTCTCAAAAAAAGTCAGTTCCTCGTCCGTCCATTCTCCCGCGAACACAACCGGCGCGGGTACCGCCAGCCCGATGAGGGCCATGCAGGCGGCGATGGAGGAAAAGCGTGCCATTTCAAGGGAACAAGGGCGAGTATGCCGAAATTTGGACAGTCCCGGGATGGCGCATTGACGCCAAAGGGGATGGAGACCATCGAGGACAGCGGTCGCTCGCAGCCGTATCGCGGAAAATTCATCCGACTGGATTGGCAGGGTCAAGGCCTTGTTCCCGACCGGATCAGAGAACTCGACCGTACGACGCGGGCGTTCAGATTCGCTTTCATCTGCTCGAGGGCGACGCGATTCGCCCGCTCGGTTTCCGAGGCGACGCAATCGGAGACGATCGTGAGGCCGTAGTCCCGCATATGGGCGTCATAGGCGGTGCAGAGCACGCAAATATCCCCCGCGAAGCCGGTAAGAACAAGTTCCCGCACCCCGAGATGACCGAGCAATACCTCGAGCGGGGTGGCGTAAAATCCCGAATGCTTCGGTTTGAGCACAAAGTAATCGTCCGCCTCGGGAAGGAGGAGCATTGCCACTTCGTGCCCGGGACAATCCGAGCTTGTGCAGCGGGCGATCTGTTCTTTGAAGTCCGACCGCCAGTGCCCAAAATTGTCATTCACGTAGATCACGGGGAGCCCCCTCCCCTTGAGACGGCGGCGCAGGATGGCGAGACGCTTCGCGGCGGGGAGGGCATGGTGTAAGAGTTTTTCGCTTTCGGGAAACAGAAAGTCGTTCAGAACATCGATCATCAACAATGCCGCTTTCGATGCCCTGCTTTTCATACGCTGCCATCTTTCTCGCGGAGCGCGGCGGTAAGTCCAGCGGTACCACCCCCGACGACGACGGCATCCCATGGTTTTCTGTGAGTTGGTGGATTCATTCCCTCCGGCTCCCCAGCGCAGAGGTTGTGCCAGCGCCTCTCCTTCGTTTCTCCCTGCGGAACGCGAGACCATCGCCGCGCCCGACGACACCGGGAGTCCTTCTGTATGACGCGGGTGTTTCTGAAGCGGTTTCAAGACGCGACAATTCAGGAGCCGCGGGATCGCATCCGGATCCTCGCGCAGCCCCGGTTCCTCCGCGCGCCCGTGAGCTATGCATTTCGCACAATTGCGCCCGAAACTTGCACGGAAAAAGGATCATCGCCATCGAGCACAGCCCAGAACGTGCAGGGAAGCTTCAGACCGCCGCTGGAGCCCGTGTTGAGCCCGGTTTTGTCGTCGAGATAGGCCAAACGGATCCCTCTCCACCTTGCGGGATCTGGCGATGCGCCCCGCTCATTCCTTCTCCTCTTCCTCCCGCAGGATCTGGTCCATCGAACGAGCGATGTCCTGACTGAGTGGCGAGGACCCATCGGCCATGAGCGACTCCCGCAGCGCCTTGGTCTTCCGGCTGAAGGCCCGGGCGGAACCCTTCACTCCCTTGTCCGAGTAGCTCGCCGTGGCCGAGTTGCGGGCGTGGATGTTCATCTGGGCGGCCGTGGCGATGGCGTCCTGATTGGCACCGAGGAAGAGAAACTGCCAGCCGTCCTTCTCCTGCCGCTCCTTGATTTTCGCGGCGAGGTCTTTCCAGGTGTAGCGGCTCGAGGCGTTCTCAAGACCGTCGGTGAAAATGGCGAAGATCACCTGCGAGGGTCGTTCTGTCTTCGGCAGGGCCTGGATACGGCTTTCAAACGACTCAATCGTCAGACCGATGGCGTCGAGGAGGGCGGTGGTGTTCCGCGTCGTGTAGGTGCGGCGGTCCAAGGGGACGACCTCGCAGAGAGGGATGTTGTCGCAGAGCGTCTCGAGGACATCATCGAAGAGCACGAGGGTGAGGCGGGCGAGGCCCTCGACCTGCTGCTGGTCGGCGAGGAAATCGTTGAAGCCAGCAATGGCGGCTTCGGCATGCCTCTGCATCGACCCGGAACGGTCGAGGATGAAGGCGATCTCGGTGGTGGGCTGCTGGGACGGGTTGGCGGGGTTCGGTTTTTTGCTCATGGAGACAATCTACCAGAGGGGGTGGGACTGCCGTGGACCCACACCCGACGGAAAGAAAAAATTTCCAGGACGGACCGGGAGCGGTGTATGCTCCGGGCGATGAAAAAGCGTGCCGCCGCCCGGAAAACACCCCACTCCGAAAACCGTCAGGGAGAAACCCGCAGACCGATCGAGCGGATCTTCGCCATCCATCAGGCCATCCGGCGGGGGCGTTTTCCGAATTGCCGCATCCTCGCCGAGGAGATCGGAGTGACCCCGAAGACGATCCAGCGGGATATCACCTTCATGCAGAAGGATCTCGACCTTCCTCTCACCTATGACAGCCTCCGTCACGGGTACCACTACGTTCGGCCCGTGCATGACTTTCCCCTGCTCAAGGTGTCCGTGGAGGACATCGTCGCCCTCTTCCTCGCACGAAGGGCGATCGAACCGCTCCAGGGATCTCCGCTCGAGGCAGCCTTGCGGGACAGCTTCCGACGCCTCTCCGCTTCCCTTGCCGGGGAGGTTTCCTTCCGCTGGTCCGATCTCGACGAAGTCTTCTCGGCGAGGGATTCCGGGATCGTGCCGGCCGACGTCACCCTCTTTGAAAAAGTGGCCCGGGCCATCCTCGAGTCCCGCGAGCTGAAATTCGACTACCGCAAGATCGACGGCGAGGAATGGGAGCCACGGCGGCTCCAGCCCTACCACCTCACCGAATTCGACGGCGGCTGGTATCTCATCGGGTACGATCCCGACCGCAAGGCCAGGCGCACCTTCGCCCTCCAGCGCATCCGCCGGGTTCGGCCCCTGAAGAGTCGCTTCCTTCGTCCCACCGACTTTTCCCTGAAAGACCACCTCGGCGGCAGCTTCGGCGTCTGGCACAGTCCCGCCGCCGAGGGAATGCACCAACGCATCCGCCTCCGTTTCACCGGTTGGGCCGCCCGTCTCGTCTCGGAGCGGCGCTGGCATCCCAGCCAGCAGATCGAGTGGCAGGGAAAGCAGGCCGACGAACTCGTCATGACCCTCGAACTCAGCAGCTTCGAAGAGATCCGCCGCTGGATCCTGAGCTGGGGCACGCAGGTGGAGGTGTTATCGCCGCCGGAGTTGCGGGCGGAACTCAAGGAAGAGGCCGAGGGACTCGCCGCGCTCTACCGGACGAAATGAGGTGCGGTCTCGCTTCCTGGAGTTTTTCCAAAAAACGCGTTCACTGGGACCACGGCAGTCCCACCCCTGTGCGAAACTATTGCTGATCTCATGAAAGTTCTCTTTGGCCAATCCCTCGACGGCTGTCCCGCTCCCTCCCATTGGATGGGGATCGGGCACTTGGTCTGTGGACCCTCCGGCTTGCTTGGAGCCCTGGAAGTTTCCCTGGGCATTCCTCCGCTGGAGGGAGCATCCGATCTGGCCCGACTGATCTCCTATCGCGAGGCCGCGCAAGCCTGGATCGCCCGGAGTGGCGATGCCTTTTTCCGGGCCTCCTTCGAGGCGGAAAATCTTTCCACCAGCAGGGTACTGTTGCATTGGCGCGATGAACTTCGTCTCGCCGGGTGGTCCTTGGTTCTGGAAGTGGAGGACGATGCCCCCCCTCGCCTTCGAGATCTTGCGGGGATCGAAGCGATAGCGTCTCCGGAGGCGGTCTTTCGTTTCGGGATGGCGGAGAGGATAGAGCGAATCCTGGCTGCCTTGGCTTTGGGAGAAAACCCGGGCCTCGAATCGATCACCGTGCTCGATTTCCCCGAAGCCCTTCCGACCTTGTGGAGACGACTCCTCGATCGACTCGGTGCCACCTACGACTCGCAGTTGCCGGATCGCGCCTTGGCTCCGGAGGGAACGGCCTTGCACGAACTTCAGAAGCGCCTGCTCGAAACGGAGGGCCTTTCCCCCGGCTCCAAGATCGCAGGCGACGATTCGGTGGTGCTCCTGCGTGACTTTTCCGAGGTCGGATTGAGCCGTGCCACCGCTCGGGTCATCGGCGATTTGCCGGATCCGGCGGATGGAGTCCTCATTGCCTCCGCCGACTCCTTGCCACGCCTGAATGACGCCCTCGTCCACCTCGATCTGCCAAGGTTTGCCGCCAGGGAGGGAACAACGGCGGGTTCCCTTTCGCAGCTGCTCCCGCTCGCCCTGAGGCTTCACTGGCTCCCCTTCGATCCGCAGGCTTGGCTTGAATTCCTCCTCCATCCCGTTTGCCCCGTCCCGGGCAAAGTGCGATTCCGCCTGGCAAATGCGATCCACGACCGTCCGGGAAGGGAGAACGCACCTTGGCGAGAGGCCATCGCCAGGGCGCGGGAGGGCGCTTCATCCGACGCCACGCTCGCCGCCCGGATCGAGAGGGCTGTCGCGGACTGGGTGAATCTGCCGGGCCATCGGCGGGAGGAAGGGCTGCCCGGCACGAGCATCGCGGCCACTTGCCGAAAACTCTCCGAATGGATGCGATCCGTTTTCACGGCCAAGAAAATTTCCGGCGACGAGGAAGCAGCCGATTGGTTTTCGCTGGCCGGGGCCACGGAGGCCTTCGGTGAGGCTTGCGCAAGTCTGGCCACCGTCTCGCCTATCGAATTGGAGCGACTTGTTGCGGCCTGGCTTCCGACCGCTGGCGTGGCGGGACGCACCCCGGGAGAAATGGGCGGCCCGCTCGCGGTCTCCTGTCCGGATCAGGTGCTCGAGCCGGTCCCTCGACTCTTGTGGTGGCAACCGACCGGCAGCACCGCCCGTCGCAGCGCTTGGACGCAGAGAGAGCGCGACTGGCTCGCCGCTCAAGGCGCCGATTTAGTCTCCTCTCAATCCGAGCTCGAAGCATCGGAAGGGGCCGCCCACCGAGCCTTGCTCTACGCCACCGAATCGGTCACGCTCTTTGTCTCCACCGGAGAGACCAACGAGCCAGGCAGCCCCGTCGTCACCCGCATCGAAGCCGAACTCGCAAGCGGGACAATCCGCGAGGCCTCCACTCTCGTCCGAAAGGAACCCGTCCCGGTCGTTCCCCTACCCGAGCCACGACGCTGGTGGCGCCTTTCGGAGGGAGGGCTCCTCGGCCCCCGCGAACGGGAGTCCTATTCTTCCCTTTCCAAGGTCATTTTCAGCCCCTACCAATGGGTGTTCAGCTACCGGGCCCGGCTGGCGGGCGGCTCCCTGACGGGTTTCCGGGTGCTGGACGATGCCGCCCGGCGGGGCACCGTTCTCCACGATTTGGCCGGGGCTCTCTTCGCTCCAGAAGCCGAATCCCCCATCCCCGCAGTCGACTGGACCCGGCTCGACGAGTCCCGACTGCATGGTTGGATCGAGCGAGCCTGGCCCCTTCTGCTGGAGGACAGGGCAGCCCACTACCTCGCGCCGGGATTTGAATCGGCGCGCAAAAGTCTGCTCCACACCGCCAGATCGGGCCTCTGGCGATTGGTTCAAAACCTCCAGGAGGCCGGCGTGACCGAAGTGGAGGTCGAGAAATTCCTCAGTGCGGTTCCCTTTGCCGGCGGAGAGATCAGTGGCCGGATCGACTTGATCGTCCGGTCTCCCGATGCGGTCGCCGTCGTCGATATGAAACTCGGAGGCCACAACCCCCGTCAGCTAGAGCTCGCCGAAAACCGGCACCTGCAACTGGCGATCTACGGCCACCTCCTCGGATCCACCGAAGAGATGGATCCTTCCGTCGCCTATTTCATTCTGGCGAAGGGAGCGCTCTTCGCCCGCTCCAAGACCTTTTTCCCGGGTGCCACGACCGTATCCCTCAAAAATCCCGATGACGCGAGCGAGTGGCAGGGCTGCTGGCGCGAGTTCGAACAGATTTGGCATTGGCGTCGCGCGCAACTGGATAGCGGGCTCATCGAAGTCACCGTCGCCGGAACGGAATCCGATTCCCCGGCTCCCCTCGAACACTGGTCGGCACGGGAAGGTGCCGACTACTACAACGATTTTGACGCTCTCACCGGATGGCCACGAAACTCTTGAAAACACCCATCGAATTCATCACCGCCAGCGCCGGCACCGGGAAGACCTATCAACTGGTCACCATCGTACACGACGCCGTCGCCAAGGGAAAAGCCCGCCCCGAGGGCATCATGGCGACCACCTTCACGGCGGCGGCCGCGGCGGAACTGCGCGAGCGTCTCGCCCTCCGCTTCCACGAACAGGGGCGGCACCGGGAAGCGCTGCTCCTCGCGGAAGGCCGCATCGGCACGGTCCACAGCGTCTGCTCCGGCCTGCTGACTCGTTTTGCTTTCGAGGCGGGCCTCCCGCCGGAACTGCGGGTGCTGGAAGAGGCCGAAGCCTCTCTGCTGATGGATCGGGCTCTCGACGAGGTGATCGACGAACCGACCACCCTGGCCTTGATGTCCCTCGCCGTCCGCCTTGAGCAATACGATCCGCAGACCCGTCAATACGCGTACTCGAAGGCGATTCGTTCCCTCGTCGGGGAAGCCCGTTCCAACGACATCGATTTCGACCGGCTTCCGTCCATGGGCGCGGCCAGCGCCGCCGAGATGGTATCCTTCCTTCCCCCCGCCAGCGACGACGACCTCACCGCCCTGCTCTCCGCCGCTCTCGACCTCGCCCTGCAGCTCATGCCGGAGAACCCGGCCACCAAGGGGTCGCAGACCTATCGCGGGCTCCTCGTCCATGCCCGGCGCAACCTCGGCGGCACCCATGGATTGAAATGGAGCGAATGGCTAAAGCTCTCCACAGCGACGCCTACCAAGGCCGAACTGGACTGCACCGAGTGCGTGAGGCTGGCAGCGAGCCGCTTGCAAGAGCATCCCGCTTTCCGGGACGATCTGCAATCCTACCTCAGCCAACTATTCGAAATCGCCTCCCGGGTCGGGGACCGCTTCCAGGCCCTGAAACGGGAGCGCGGGGTTCTCGATTTTCAAGATTTGGAAAAAGAGACCCTCGACCTCTTGCGGACTTCCGAGGCCTGCCGCGAGTCCCTGCGCGAGGAGCTCGATCTCCTCGTGGTCGACGAATTCCAGGACACCAGCCCCATCCAATTGGCGCTCTTTTCGTCTTTGGCCGCCTGCGCGAAACGGACCGTCTGGGTCGGGGATGTCAAACAGTCGATCTACCAGTTCCGCGGAGCCGACCCCGAACTGATCCACGGTGCCGTGAGAGGAGCGACGAAACTGGCCCCGCTCTCGACCTCCTGGCGCTCCCTTCCCGATCTGGTGAGCCTTGCCAATTCCCTTTTCTCCCGACCCTTCCTGGATCGCATCGGCCTACCCGAGGCGGAGACCCGCGTCAGCCCGCACCGACAATCCCCGGCCGATGCGCCACCTTGTCTGGAGGTGGCCCGCCTCTCCTCTGGCGTGACCCACAAAAACGGCAATCCCAAATCCCTGACCAATGCCCAGATCCCCGATCTCCTCGCCGATCTGGTGGAAGACAGTCTCCGTCGTGGCGATCCCGTCGTCGACAAGGCCTCGGTGAAACCGGAGGACCCGGTGGGTCGATCACGCCCCCTCCGTGCCGGAGACATTGCGGTGCTCGTCCGCTCCAACGCCCGTGCTCTGGACTTGGCGGAGAGCCTTCGTTACCGGGGCATCGACGTCGTCATTGGCGGCGTCGGCCTTCTTCAGACCCCGGAATGCCGCCTCGCCCTGACCGCCTACCGCCGACTTCTCGATCCCAGAGATTCGCTCGCCTCCGCCGAGATCATCACCTTCGAGAATCGCCACGCGACCGAAGAGTGGCTGGAGCAACGCCTGCGTTTTGTTCGGGATCGCGGACCGGAGGGAGCCATCCACGAAACCTGGGGAATCGACGGAGATCTGGTCTCTCCGGCGATCTGCGCCCTCCAGCACGCCAGAGAAAGCCGGTCACTCGACTTGCTTTCGCCATTGCAGGCCTACGATCTCGCTGCCTCCACCGCGGACCTCTCGCGCATCGTCGCCTCCTGGGGACCGAGCGAGGCGCACTTCCGTCAGCGCGAGGCGAATCTGGAGAACCTGCGCCAGCTCATCGCCGAATACGAAACCCGCAGCGCCGACTTCGGGCATCCCGCGACGCCGACCGGATTGCTCGCCCACCTCGACGACCTCGCCGAAAAGGGGGAAGACAAGAAAGCGGTCGATCCGGAAACCGACGCCGTCCACCTCTCCACCTACCACGGCGCGAAGGGCCTCGAATGGCCCGTCGTCATCGCCGCCGATCTCGACAGTGGTCTGCGATCCCGACTTTTCTCTCTTCGCTCCCTCACCACTGCGGAGGTCACCGGATCCTTCCTCGACGACCCGCTGGCCGGACGCGAACTGCGTCTCTGGCTTTGCCCCTTCGGCCGCAGCAAAAATTCCTTCGTCGAGGCCATGGAGACCTCTCCCGCCGGGTTGGCGTCCCAGCGCGGCGCCGAGGACGAAGAACTCCGCCTCCTCTATGTCGGACTGACCCGGGCGCGCGACCGCCTCATTTTGCCACTGGAGATTGGGAAAGCCCATCCCTGGTTGGAACTGGCCGGATTGCCCGCTCAACAAGTGCTCGGAGTCGAAGCCGATGGAGTTCTCCCACTGGATCCCGACACCTCGCTGCGGGTTCGCTGTTCGCAATGGCTCCCCGGAGAAGCGGCACCCCCTCCCGAACCGTCCTCGACGATTCACTTCCCCGAGCGAGCCACGATTCACACCACTCGACCGCCCGCGATTCTCGTCCCCTCCTCGCAGGAGCCGATCCCCGGAGCCCGGGTGGCGAAGGTCATCGAGTTCGGTGAGCGACTCCGTTG
>JAAYAT010000260.1 GCA_012719225.1 Verrucomicrobiaceae bacterium | reverse complement strand
CGGCTATTACACTCTTGCCTACGGATCCGTGGAGTACGGTGCGGCCCCGGACCGCATGAGCAAAGGACTGGCAAAACATCCGGTGCCGGTGATCGTTCTCGCTCGTCTCGCCGTGGACCGGAGTTTTGCCCGCCATGGACTCGGAACCGAGTTGCTTCGTGATGCTCTGCTCCGAGTTCTGTCGGCTGCCGACATTGCGGGACTCAGGGCCGTGGTCGTCGACGCCAAAGATGACCGGGCCAAGCGATTCTACGAAAAATTCGGTTTCGAGCGTTTCCCCGAGACGCCGTATCGACTTTTCATGATTTTAAAAGACATCCGCGCAACGATGGAGGCATAAGCTGTGTTGTTCATAAAGAGGAACACCGATCAAGCGGCAGAGAACGGATGAAAGCAGGCGCTTGCAGCCTCGTTGGAGGCAGCACCCCGTCGATTGGCGCGATGCGGGTCATCGCGGCGGTTGCCGGGGGTGGGTGACCCGTGCTATTCCATGCTGTCATGGAACGTCGCAATTTTCTCAAAGGGGCCGCCCCGCTCGCCGCTGCCGCCGCCGCCACTCCTCTCACCGCTGCCGCCGCCGAGGCCCCCGGGAAAACGGGTGATGCGGTGGGCGACCTCACCAGCAATCTCCTTCCGGCCATCCAGCAGGCCCGCGAAGCGGCTCTGGCGCTGCTGAAGCCCACTCCGAAGGACCTGGAGCGCGGACTCGCTCTGCACGCGGACTCGCTCGTTTTCGACTCCTACGGCTTCTCCCCGCGCGCCGCGATCGACGGAGAAGTGTTCAAGGCTGCGATCCTCGCCGGTGCCTCCGATGCCGAGCTCGAGGATCTCCGCGAGGACATGGGCATGACCCGCTGTGTCACCAGCGCGGAGGAACAGCGCGAATACCTGGAAGCCTGGCGCGCCTCGGGTGTGACCTGCGTTTTTCAAAACGCCGGGCAGGAGGGACAGGATCCCATGCGGCTCATCAAAAGGCTGGCCCGCTTCACCTACACGACCGACATGCTGCGCGAACACGTTTCCAAAGCGGTCGTTCCCGACGATATCGAGAGGGTCAAGGCGGCGGGCAAACACTGTCTCTACATGACCGGAAACGGGGTTCCCCTGACGCAGGATTGGGTCTCCATCCCCGACGAGCTGCGCTATCTGAAAATTTTCTATCAGCTCGGCATCCGCATGATGCATCTCACCTACCAGCGGCGCAACATGATCGGCGACGGCTGCGGGGAAACCACCAACGCCGGCCTGAGCGATTTCGGAAAAGCGGTCGTCGCCGAGATGAATCGCGTCGGGGTCATCGTCGATTGCGCCCACTCCGGCTGGCAGACGAGTCTGGAGGCGGCGCAGGTCTCGGCCAAACCCATGGTCGCGAGCCACTCCGTCGCGGGTGCCCTCTACGCCCACATCCGCAGCAAACCCGACGAAGTCATCAAGGCCATCGCCGACACCGACGGGCTCATCGGGATCTGCTGCATCCCGCGCTTCCTCCGAGGGAACGGCGATCTCGTCGCCCTGCTCGATCACGTCGATCACGTCGCCAAAAAATTCGGGGTCGATCACGTCGCCATCGGGACGGATATTTCCCACTCTTCCAGCAACAGCGCCGCCGAGAACAAAAAGGCCGCCATCGGCGGTTTGGGTCGCCGCAAACGCCTGCCCTTCCGCTCGCTCTGGCCGAAGGACGATTTCATTCCCGCCAAAGGGGCCGCGCGCAGTCTCTCGTGGACCAACTGGCCGCTCTACACCGTCGGGCTGGTGCAGCGGGGCTACTCCGACGACGACATCCGCAAGATCCTCGGCGGCAACGTCATGCGGGTGGCGCGGGCCAACATGGTGGAGACGGCGGCGGCCGGGTGAGACCCGCTTTTTCAAGCCCGGGCGAGCTGGGCGAGGATGCCGAGGGCTCGCCGCGAGGTGTCGTCGAGGGGCGAGCCGCAACTGATCCGGAAGCAGTTCCGCAGGCCTCCCGAAGCCGAGAAAAGGGTCCCGGGGACCACGCTGATTTTTCGCTTGAGCGCCGCCAAGGCGAAGGCTTCGGAGTCGAAACCTTCGGGGAGCTGGCACCACAGGAGAAATCCTCCGGCGGGGAGGGTCACGCGAATGTCGGCGGGGAAACACTCCAGGATGGCCTCGCGGATCTCGTGGGTCTGGCGGGCGTAGATGCGCCGCACCTTGCGGAGGTGGCGGTCCACTCCGCCCGATTTGAGGAACTCGGCCACGACCAGTTCGGACGCGGTGGGGTTGGCGAGAGAGGTGGCGTATTTGAGACTTTTGATCCGGTGGTAGCGGGAAGCGCCCGGCACGATCCAGCCGACGCGGAGCCCGGGAGCGATGGATTTCGAATAGGACCCGCAATGAATCACGGTGGAGCCGTTGTCGAAGGCCATCAGCGAGGTGGGCCGTTTTCCGGAAAAATGGAGATCGCCGTAGAGGTCGTCCTCGATCAGGGTGACCCCGTGGCGTTTCGCGAGCGCCACGATGCGCCGCTTTTCGTCGTCGGAGATGACCGATCCGACCGGGTTCTGGAAATTCGGCTGCAGGATACAGGCTTTCACCGGGTGGGCCGCGAAGGCCTCCGCGAGCGCTTCGGCGCAGACTCCCTCCCCGGGAACGACGGGAATTTCCACTGCCTTCAGGCCCAGCTCCATCACCATGCTGAGGATACCAAAATAGGTCGGTGACTCCACCGCGATGACATCGCCGGCCTTGCAGGTGGCGGTGACGGCGAGGAGCACCGCGTCGAGCGCTCCCGAGGTGGTGATGATTTCATCCGGCGAAACCGCGATGCCCGCCCCGACGAGACGCTTCGCCAGTTCGATCCGCAGTTCGGGCAGTCCCGGAGGCATCGAATACTGGAAGGCGGAAGCCCCCGCCGAGCGGACCACGGAACCGAAGAGCGAGGCCAGTTTGGCGCTGGGGAGCAATTCGTTGCGGGGCACCGCGGCCCCGAAGGGAATCACCCCCGGTTGGGCGGCGGCGTCCATGATTTTTTCGGTGATCGCATCGAAACTGACCTCCACCGGATCGCTCTCCACCTCGACCCGGCGCGGGAGCGACTCGGGGGCGATGCGGCGGGCGCGGACGTAATAGCCCGACCGCGGTCGCGGTTCCACCAGTCCGCGGTCTTCGAGCAAGCCGTAGGCCCCGATCGCCGTGGTGACACTGACCCGCCAGTCCCGGCTCAAGGACCGCACCGAGGGCAGGCGGTCCCCCGGACGAAAGGTGCCCGCCGCGATCAGCCCCTCCAGCCTGCCGGCGATCTGCTGGTAGTAGGGATCTTGCGAAGTGAGTTCGGATTTCATGGCAAAACGGGGCGATACACACAGTAGGGGACAGGTCCGCTCGGGGACAGGTACAGTTTGGGTGGATTCATCCCGGTACAGTTTAGCATTTATAAACTGTACTGCATCACAATATTATATTCTGTATCTGTTTTATGTGGCGTTTCGGGCGATATTGAGGGGTTATGAATAGCAAACTCTATCCCCGACATCTGATCGCCCACTGGAAGGCCACTCATTCGACCGAGGTGGACCACGCCTCGACGCACCACACCTCTCCCGGTATCCTCGCCCGCATCGCGAGCTACCTGAGGACGCATCCGCTCGGTTGCGAGATCGCGGCCATCCGCATCCAGGGGTAGAATCATCCGCTCCGGATTCGGATCCGGAGAAGACGGACCCGGCATGACGGCTCCCTCCCGCGCCTTTTCGTTTCGCCAGGTGAAATTTCCCGGATTTTTTCTGAACAATACGGAAAGACCGGAGGTCTCATACCCGATGCAGCGATTCTCCTACGAGTGGCGGGACTGGTTACAGGAATACGGGGGCCGTCTCATGCTCTTCGCACGTCAGCAGACCCGATGCGAAGCGGACGCCGAAGATGTTCTCCAAGCCGCCTTGGTGCGTACTTGGAAAACGCACCGGGGCGCTCCCGATCCGAAGGTGGTCAGCCTCGCCTACACCAACATCCGTCGCTGCGCCATCGATCTCGGGCGCAGCACGGAAAAGCGGAAGCGCCGCGAGGAACAGGCCGTGCGCGAGCGAGGTGAGCTCGTCGCGTGGTTCGAATTGCCCGAAGACGACACCAGCCGGGCCCTGCAGGTGGCGATGTCGAGGATTCCCGAAAAATTCCGCGAGGTCATCACCCTGAAAATCTGGGGCGATCTCACCTTCGACGAGATCGGGAAAACGCTCGAAATCTCCCCCAATACCGCCGCCTCGCGCTACCGCTACGGCATGGAGGCGCTGCGCAAATCGCTCGAAGGCGAGCGGGTCGAGATGGG
>JAAYAT010000259.1 GCA_012719225.1 Verrucomicrobiaceae bacterium | reverse complement strand
GGTTTTGGAGACCGCTACTCTACCAATTGAGCTACTACCCTCTTTCTAATTTTTTCACTTAGTGGCGGAAAGAGGGGAGCCGACAACTCGGGTCCCCTCCAAGCTTTTCGGAAGTGAGCGGCGGGTGGAGTCCACCCGCCGCCCTCCGAAAAATTTCAAGCATAACTCGATGATGTCGGAGACACGCCCCGCACCCACCGTGCGACCCCCTTCGCGGATAGCGAAACGGATCGTTTTTTCCATGGCGATGGGAGTGAGGAGCTCGACCTCGATGGCGACGTTGTCACCGGGCATCACCATTTCCACACCGTCGGGAAGTTTCACCGAACCCGTCACATCCGTCGTGCGGAAGTAGAACTGGGGCCGGTAGTTGTCGAAGAACGGCGTGTGACGGCCTCCTTCATCCTTGCTGAGGACGTAGACCTCGGCCTTGAACTTCTTGTGGGGTTTGATCGAACCGATCTTGGCGATGACCTGGCCGCGCTCGACGTCGTCTTTCTTGAGACCGCGAAGGAGCAGACCGACGTTGTCACCGGCACGACCCTCGTCGAGGAGCTTGCGGAACATTTCGATGTCGGTCACGGTCGTCTTCTGGGTGTCGCGGATCCCGACGATCTCGACTTCGGACATCTTCTTGATGATCCCGCGCTCGACACGACCGGTGGCCACCGTTCCACGACCTTCGATCGAGAAAACATCTTCCACGGGCATGAGGAAGTCACCGTCCACGGGACGCTCCGGCAGCGGAATGTACTCGTCCACCGCTTCCATCAGCTTCATGATGTTGGCACGATGGGTCTCGTCGCCTTCGAGGGCCTTGAGAGCGGAACCGCGCACGATCGGAATGTCGTCGCCGGGGAATTCATACTGGGAAAGCAGCTCGCGCACTTCCATTTCCACGAGATCGAGGAGTTCTTCGTCATCCACCTGATCGACCTTGTTGAGGAAAACAACGAGAGCCGGGACACCGACCTGGCGGGCCAGCAGGATGTGCTCACGGGTCTGCGGCATGGGGCCGTCCGCAGCGGAAACCACGAGGATACCCCCGTCCATCTGCGCCGCACCGGTGATCATGTTTTTCACATAGTCGGCGTGTCCGGGACAGTCCACGTGGGCGTAGTGACGGTTGTCGGTCTGGTACTCGACGTGAGCGGTGGAGATGGTGATCCCGCGCTCGCGTTCCTCGGGGGCGCCGTCGATCTCGTCGTAGGCACGCCTTTCGGCGAAACCGAGGTCCGAAAGAGTGGAGGTGATCGCCGCGGTGAGCGTGGTTTTGCCGTGGTCAACGTGACCGATGGTGCCCACGTTCACGTGAGGCTTGGTGCGTTCGAATGCTGCTTTAGCCATTGTCGTTTGGTTTGTTTGTTGGTTTTTCTTAAAGATGACCGCCCTGCACGGACTCTAGAAAGCTGCCGCTGCGGAATCGCTCTGCGTTATCGTTCTCTTAATCTACTCGACTTGTTTACTCAAATGGAGCTCTTGATGGGAATTGAACCCATGACCTCTTCCTTACCAAGGAAGTGCTCTACCCCTGAGCTACAAGAGCCTTTCAGCACCTGGAGCCGCGTGAATCATCGACCCACGGTAACTCAGGTTCCCAATTCTCCCCGAAAGGCAATAAGCCCCGGCAACCGTACCCTTGCGGGAGGGAGCACCGAGGCGGATCGCCGGACAGGCAGATTTAGGGGCGAAAGCTACTCGACCCGCCGCGTCTGTCAAAAAATTATTCCGAATTCGCGTAAAAAAGCAGTTCTCCCCCATTTTTGCAGCCAAAACGGGGGCAAATCCGCCAAAATCCGCATCATTTCGCCCCCTCGGACTAGCTCTGGCGCTCACTCGACCGGGGCTCCGCCCTTCGCCGCGCGCACCACGAAGTCGTCGTAGTGGACGTCATTGACATTGGTCGTGAGACTGACGAGGGATTTGGTCGGATGCGCGAGCCCCTCCGACTTGAGCTTGCCGATCTCGTATCCATTGATCGACACCGTCACCAGATCCCCCTTGGTCCGGATGAGAAGGGTGTGCCATTCCTCGCGGTCGATATCGAGACGGAAATGGGCAGTCTTCTTCTTGAGCATCTCCTGGGTCTCTTCGTTGAGCGTCCCGCCTCCCTTGCGTTTCTCGTAGATCGCGTTTTCAAAATTCCCCGTCTTGGCGTCCGAGATCGATCCCCCGGTCGGGCTGATCACGATGCTGCTGATGTGACCCGCGTGCGATCCTTTGTAATCCTTGTCGTCGAGCCAGATATTGAAACGCTCGGCCGATTCCCCCGCGAAATTGAACTTCACCGAAACCTCGAGATCCCGTCGGCCCTCGAAACGGATCGCGTCGACCCCGGCGTGGTCGTTGATGTCTATCGTTTTGCCCACGAGGACGCCGTCGTCCACGATGCTCTCGCTCTTGTAGTGGGACCAGCGCTCGTCGAACTCATCCTCCGAAAAATCGTCTTCGAAAATGAGTTCGGAATAGTAGTTCTCCGGTTCCTCCTCCTCGTCCCCGATTCCGTCGGGCTTCCAGGTCGCGAGGAATTCCTGGTCCTCCTTCGAGAGACTCGCGATCGGCACCTCGAAGACCCGGCGGTTCGACATGATCCGGACCTTGCCGTCTTTCTGAGAAAGCAACTCCGCCTCGATCTTTTTCCCTTCGGCATTCGTCAGGGTTCGCACCTCGCCCGCTTCGCCGGGGGAGAGAATCAGCCCGAAGAGGGCCACGAGGAAAATCGGGAAGGGTTTCATCATGGGAAACACTATCCCCCAAAGGGCGGGCCCAGGTCAATGCAAAATCAATCGCGACCGAAGAGCCGAAGGAGCCCTTTCTTTTTCTGCTCCCGGGGAAAGACGGTCGAGAGCGCCTTGACGAGGGCGTGGCCCACGAGGTCCTGATAGGCCGGATCCCGCGCCAGCAACTCGTCCTCGCGGTGGATGATGACCCCGCACTCGAGGAGGATGGCGGGCATCGTCGCCGTCTTCAAGACAACCAGATCGGCGAACTCGTAGACGCCCGACCGCTCGTCGAGAAGCGGCCGGTTCTCCCCTTGGATCGGCTCGTTGTGGTGGAGAGTCGGCTTCAATCCCGAATCGAACAGCGCCGCCCCCACCGCGAGGGCGAGGTCGCGGCTGCGCCCGGCCTTGGCATTTTTACTCGACGCAAAAACGCTGTAGCCGCGGAAATTGTCGGCGTAGTCACGCGAGACCCCCTCGTGCGTCCAGGTCCGCAGATACTTGTCATTGACCGAATCGTGATGGACCGAAATAAAACAGTCCGCCTTTTCCTTTCCCGCGAGGATGGCGCGCTCCGCGAGACCGGTGACGGTGCCGTCCCCGTTGATCAGGATCACCCGGGCCCCGGCTCGTTCGAGGACTTCGGCGAAGACCCCGACCGAGTCCCGGTTGAAGAAAAACTCCCCCCTCCCCCGCGCACTGATCGCCCCGAGGGTGAGGCGGCTGTGCCCGACATCGAGGGCGACGCGGAGACCGTCGAGCGGCTTGCCGGTAAACTCCGCTTTCGTCCATCCCCGCACGGGCGCTTCCTCGGCGCTGCACTGATGAGTTCCCCAGGTGAAGAGGCAAAGGGCCAACAGCACAATCGGGGCGGAGGAAAAAGAGGGACGCATCATGACAAACGACACGGTCCACCCGCCGCGCACGGGGATCAAGAAAAGTTCTGATCAGTGCGTTTCGATCTTTTGTGCCCGCTGCGGCAGGACCGGACCCCGCTCTGCCGGGAGCGGCGCCGGTTCCGGAGTCTCGGTCACGTCGGTTCCCTCAGCCGTGTCGGTCTGCGCCTTGAGCTGCTCGTTGAGATTCGCGTTGGTCTCGGTGAGGGTGCGGATCTGGTCCTGCAAGCGTATCATCAGCCTCTCGTCCTTGGAAAACAAATCGCCCGCGGCGACACGCTTCCAGTGGATCCCATACAACCAGCCCGAGATTGCCAACCCCACGAGAACAAGCAACACGAGAGACTGGGCCGGGGTGAGCGCTTTCACGGGTGTAGGACACGGTTACTCCGATTTCTTGCCGCTGAAAAACCGGCCGAGATTGAGTCCCCGCCTCCCCGGAGCGGGAGCGGCATCAGCGGTCTCCCGGGGACTCGTCGCCTGTGGAGAAGGAGCCTGCTTCGCCGCACCGCCGAACAAGCCTGACCTCGTCTTCGCGACCGGAGCAGCGCTCTCCGGCTCTTCGCTCTCGCGGGTGATGACGAGTTTCAGATCCTCCGGCACGTTGGCCACGTAGTTCCAACTGCGCACGGGAAGTTTCTCCCCCCTCGCGGTATACTCCTGGACCTTGCGGCGAATCAGGGTGCCTTTCGCATCATAGATCTGCTCTTCGGAAAATCGGCCGAGCGTGTCATACAACTGCACTCCCCGATACTTGAACTGACCGCGTCCGTCGTAAATCATCACCTCGGAGGGACGGCCCATCTGGTCGAGCGAGATCATGCGGGTCTGCAAACGGGTCCCATTTTTGCTTTTGGTGACCTGCTTCAGGGTGTTGGTGAGCATGTCCTGTTTCGACTCGGTGTAGGTCTCGTCGGAATGGTGAATGGCGCGCCCCCAGATATCAACCTGCTTGCCCGTCATCTCGCCAAGCCGCACGCCATACTGGCTGAGGGCCTGGCGCTGCGCTTCCGGCAAAATCATATCGCCCCCGCCGATCCCGCCTCCGAGACCGGCCACCGCCCGTCCCGACATCGACGCCGCCTGTTGTTGGGCCGACTGCACCGCCTGTTGGTTCACCGCCGTCTGCCCGGTCTGGGATTTCGAGTGAAACTGCGCGTGCAGCCCGCCTGCCATCGTCCATCCCAAGAGCACACTCCAAACAAGATATTTCCACATGGCCCGTTTCATCGCCTTTTCATCGCAGGGGCGACGATACGGCGTTTTGCCCTCTCCCGCAAGACATTCCCAAAGACCGCTCGCTTCCCCGATTTTCGCCGCCGGGCGGGATCCACCCGGCGGACCGCCCGTCTCGTCCGCCTCTCAGGGGGCGGTCGCGAGATAAGCGCTCATCGCCTTCCCCAATTCCGCGCCGATGGTGAGATAGCCCGCGGTGGTGCTCGACGGGGTGTTCCACGAGGTTTCCAAAGTCACACAGACCGCCGGAGTGCCGAGCCGGGCGACCCAGTTTTTGCTGATCGAACTCCAGGCTTTGGGATCGTATTGCTTGCCCGACTCTATCGTTTTTCCGGTAAACCGAAGCGGTCCGGTCATGTGCTCTTTGGCGAGGCCGAGAAAATGATCAAGATTCCGCAGGGCGGGTTCGCTGAGTTCGGACCGGGGCGGAATGTAGAAGTAGGGAAAGCGATCACCGGCCCCGGGATTGTGCAAATCCAGGAACATCGCGAGGCGTCCCGCTTCGGCAGCGGTGCGCAATTCGGCCTGGGCGGCGGCGACGGCGTGCCAATGGGGGCTATCCGTCCAGTCGCGATTGTGATCCTGGGGCTGCTGATTCTTCCCTCCGGCACCGCGCTGGACATTGTCGATGTCCATGATGGGCACCAGGACCACTTCGGCACTCCCGCGCAGGCGCACCGCGTCAGGGTCATCGGAGACAAACCATTCGCCAAACCCCCGCGCCACCCAACTGGCACCGCTTTCCCAGGCGTGCTGACGCGCGTTCACCCACACCAGCGGCAGGACCTCGTTCTGCTCCGGGACGGGACGGGAACGAAGCGCGGGAGTCTCGTGTCCCTCGCGGGTCAGACAGAGCGAAAACGTTTCCATCCCCTCGCGGCCCTCGGCCAGTTTCCGGGTGAGCTCGAGCGCGTCGTCGGGAACAAAAGGCGGCCCCCAGGCCACCAGCATACTCTCGACGCC
>JAAYAT010000258.1 GCA_012719225.1 Verrucomicrobiaceae bacterium | reverse complement strand
GAGAGCGACTTCGGAGGCGGGGTCTATCGAGACGATTTTTTCCAAGACCGCGCGTTCCCCTTTCGCATCCCCCATGCGCCGTTGCAGCACGGCCTGGTTGAAAAGCGCCCGTTGCAGCGCCTCTCCCTTGAGCTCGTTATCCGAGATATAGCGCTCCGTCACCTCCACCATTTCGGCCCACTTGGCTTCCCTCCCCAGTTGGTGCATGGTCTTCCCGTAGTCCTCTTCGGCGAGGAGACTCCCAAACGCATCCCTCAGTTGGAGACTGTCCTCGGGATCGTTTCGGAGAACACCCTCCATCTCGGGGCGGTAGTAGCGGGCCATGAGCGTTCCCGGGAGATTGGGGACGGCGCGGCGCAAGCGTTCCGCCCTGGCCACGCCCTCGTGGGAAGCGGCCTCTTCGAAAGCGGCGAGACAGGCCTCGTGCGCCGCATCGATCTCATGAATTTGCGAAGCGTATTCGGCCGGACCGATCTCCTGGTACCCGTTCAAGCCGAACGGACGCCCTCCCGCCTCGGTCAGCACGACGCTGGGGAATCCCCTCACCTGATAGGCCTCGCGGAGGAATTTTTTCCGGGCGGCCTCCTCGCGGGGCATCACGCCGTCCTTCGGAAACTCCAGCTTCAGCAGGATGAACCGTCCCGAGAGCGCCGCAAGGAAAGTGGGATGCACGAGGATTTCGTCGTGGAACTTCTGGCAAATGTCGATCCAGTCCGTCCCCGTAAAGACGATGAGGAGTTTTTTGTCCTCCGCCCGGGCCGCCTCCGCGGCACTGGGGTAGTCCCCCAGCCAGACGGCGGGATCATCGGCCCCCGTAGCAGCGGAGGCGGGAAGAAGCACGAACGCGAAGGCAATCAAAAGCAGGCGGGGACCGGTCATGGGAATTTTGCAGAAGAGAAGAGTCCTCCCTGTCTTGTCACGGGAGGGGAATTGGCGACATCGGGAGCGGATCCGCTCTGCCGCGGACCCGACCGGGAACCTGCCTGACTCGGACCATTCGAACGCACGAAGCCCGCCCCGATTACTCGTCCGGTTTGCCGACAAACACAGGATAGACCACCCCGGCGAGCGCCGCCCCGACGAAGGGGGCCACCCAGAAAAGCCAGAGTTGTTGCACCGCCCATCCCCCGACGAAAACGGCCGGGCCGGTGCTGCGGGCGGGATTGACCGACAGATTGGTCACTGGAATGCCGATGAGATGGATGAGGGTGAGACCCAGACCGATGGCGAGAGGCGCGAATCCTTTCGGAGCGCGCGGATCGGTCGCCCCGAGGATGATGAGCAGGAAAAAGAAGGTGAGCACGACCTCGGCGACGAGGGCGGAGAGCATCGAATAACCGCCCGGAGAATGCACCCCGTACCCGTTTGCGGCGAACCCTCCTTCGGTGCTGAAGCCCTCCTTCCCGCTCGCGATCAGATACAGCACGGCGGCACCGGCAAGACCGCCGAGGACCTGGGCGACGATGTACGGCAGCAGTTCGGATTTGGGATGTCGCCCGCCGACCACCAAGCCGACGGTGACCGCCGGATTGAGGTGACAGCCCGAGATATGGCCTATGGCGTAGGCCATCGTCAACACCGTCAGCCCGAAAGCCAAGGCGACCCCGACAAAGCCGATCCCCAACTGGGTCGGCGAAGCGCCATCCGTGAGGAAAAGGGCCGCGAGGACCGCGCTGCCGCAGCCGCCGAAGACCAACCAGAACGTCCCGAAGAATTCCGCGATGAATTTGTTTTTCATGATGAGAGTGTGGAACCAGCCGATCCCGGCCTTTGTCCCAGATTGAGGATTCGGCAGGAAAAAGGCAACTCATTTTCTGGACGAATTTTCCGAGCAAAAATAGCGGACAGCTCGACGGTGATAGAGCGACGCGCTCCGGGTTGGCCACAAAAAGGCGCAAAAAGCGCGAAAGCGGAGCCATCAGCTGGAACCACCTTTGGTCCCAAGGAAGGGCGCTTTTTTAGCGCCCCGCAAGCCCCGCCGGATAGGCTTCGTCGGGGCTAGAAAAGCCCCGCTCCTTGCGCTGGCGCAGGAAGAAACCCGCTTGCCACAAAAACGTAAGCGTCTCACCTGGACCACTGTGTGCTCAGGCGGAGTCCTTGGGTTCGGCGGCGGTGGCTTCGCGGGCGGCCTTCCATTGACGGGGTAGCAACTCGGTGATGCGTTTGGCGGGGTGATCCATTATCTTGGGCATCACATCACAGAGATACTCCAGCGGGTTGATCCCGTGGAGACGGCAGTTTTCGATAATCGTGTAGAGGATCGCCGAGCGCTGCCCCGCTTTGGGGTGACCGATGAACAGCCAGTTCTTTTTCCCCACCGCCGTCGGCCGGATCGCGTTTTCAACCCCGTTGTTGTCGATCTCGATATGACCCGATCCGCTCTTAGCGTAACGCTCCAGGCCCGACCAGCGTTCCAAAGTGTAGTGGATTGCTTTTCCCAACGGACTCGCCGGCAGGAGCCTCTCGTCTTCGCAGTCCCGGTCGAGACGCTCCTTGATCCGCGCAAGGACAGGTCGGCTCAGTTCTTCCCGTAGTCGTTCACGGTCCGACTCATCCAGCCCGCTCTCCCTCGCCTGCTTTTCAATGAGGTAAAGCCGCTGGATCTCCGCCACATACCATGCCGCCACGGGTCCTCCGGACTCCAGCGCTTCGAAGAACTTGCGTCTCACGTGCGCCCAGCAGAAGAACAAGGTCACCCGCCCGGTCTTGCGGTCGATGACAGGGTAGACGTTGTAGCCGTCGCATTGCAGCGCTCCGCGATAGTCCCCGAGCAGGTCCAGCGCCACTTCATGGTTGCGTCCCGGATCGAAGTGAAAGAGCACGCCGCCACCTTCACCGTTGGCTTGCGGCGGACGGCGGATCACCCAAAAATGGCTTTGTTTGGCTTTTCCCTTGGTGTCGGGATCGGGCAGTTTGATAAACGTTTGCCGTCACTTCGTTCCACCCTTCGGGCTGCCCGAAGGGCAGGCTATGTCGCTGCGCTCCGTTCATCGATCTGCAGATAGTTGCCGCTGAGCAGCTCCACCCGCATCGCTTCGTAAAGGATCCCCAGCACGATGCAGCAGCGCTTCATCCAGTGGCACATCATGTTGCGATCGATGTTCACCTTATGCTGGCGTTTGAAGATCTGCTGTTGCCGGTAGAAGGGCAGGTGGTCGCAGTATTTGGAGACGATCAGCCAGGCGAGCAGTCCGGCGGTGGCGACGGCTCCGGGGATGACGCGGTATTCGGCGGGCATCTCGGCGGTGACGACGGGACTCTCGGGCAGGAGGTCGCCCCCGCCGTCGGCGGGCATCTTCACCGCCCGCACCGCGCGGCGAATGATGAGCCGCTCGAAGTAACCGGGGACGTAGTTGATTTTGATCGTTTCCTCCCAGCGGATCAAGGCACGGACCGCACCGGTGGTCGGGCAGATCCACTCCTCCTCGGGCAGGTCGATTTCAATGATGCGCTCGGGCATCTCGGCGGGAAAGACCGCGCGTTTGGAAGGATAGCTCTTCTTGGGCGGCGTTGCTTCGGCGGGTTCGGGCACTTCCTCCTGCGCCTCGTCCATGGCGGCGTTATCCGCAAAGCCCTCCAGGAGCAACTGCAACCGATCCGGTGATATTTTCTCACTACCGGGTTTGTAGAGGCGGGCGAGAAGCGCCCCCGCTCCAAGCGTTTGGCGCAGACCCATAGTCCGGACCCGTCCCAGAAGAGCAGTTTGATGCGATTGCGCGAGGCGTTGCAGAAAACAAAGACGTGACCGCTGAGAGGGTTCTCGTGGAGTTGGTGGGCAACGATGCCGTAGAGTCCGTTGAAACTTTTGCGCATGTCGGTGGCTCCGGTGACGATGAAGATGCGGGTGGCGGAACTCAGTGAGATCATCGCTCGGGAAGTGGGGTGGGCCGTGAGAGTTGGGCGATGACTTCGGACAAACGCTCGAGGGGGCAGTGCAAGGTCACGGTGCGGGAGGAGCAAAGCGGGATATCCATGCGCAGGGACGCTCGGCCCGCTGCTCCGGCGGAGGCGGTCGGGGCTTTGGCGGGCGCTGGCACTGTGGGAGGCGCGGCCCGCAATTCAATGAGCCGCCCGGCCGGAGCACTGCTCGAGCGCCTGCGTTTGCGATGGTAGTGGAAGGTGGAGAGGGCAAGGCGGTGGCGGCGACAGAAGTCCGCCTGGCTGAGGCCGCTGCGCTCGTAGTCCGCGAGGATCGCGCACCACTGGTCGGGAGATTTTCGCTGGTTCATCCCGAACCCTCGCGGATAAATACCGCCGCCGCCAGAGGGTCCCGGTCAGACGCTTACCTTTACACGGACGAGTGGGTGTCACGGCAGGCTACGGGGTGTCCCCGGGGAAGCGGGAGACGGGATCAGGGAACGAATTCGAAAGATCGTGCCACTTTCTCATGCATTTTTCTGCGTTTCCGTTGTCCGCCCGCGCCGTGGAAGCTGTCTGCGGAGACTGTTTCCTCCTCTCCATTTCTCACTCCAGCGACTGGTTCTCCGTGCTGTCGAGGCGGAACCGCACTTCCTCGGAGTCGGGGAAATGGACCAGCAGTTCGTAGGTTTCCGCGAAACGGTTGGTGCGGTAGTGGAGGCGGTCCGGCTCCGCGCCTTCTTGATAGGGAGCACCGCTCCAGGGATTCAAAATGGTTTCTTCGAGGAAACCGGCCTCGGTCAGCAGGGTGACGAGGGACCCGCCTTTCATCGCCTTTTTCGGATACAGTTCCTCCGCGACGTGGTAGCGCTGCAAGCCCTCCTGCACCGTCAGCAACATCTCCCGGACGCGGCGCTCGGTGCGCTTTTCCGCCAGGGGCAGCCCGATCAGCACAGCTCCCGCGCCGATCACCAGGAGCAGCCCGACGAGGCGGAAGAAAAGGGATTTCGGTTTCCGTTTCATCTTTTGTCCGAACGCTTTTATCCCAACCAAACCGATTGCGGGACGAAATACAGTGCCGCGGCGGCCGCCAAAAGCACCAGCCCCATCCAGTCCCGCTCCGAAAATCGATCCTTCCCGCTCCGCCGCCGCACGAACTCGAGGAGCCAGCCTGTCGGACATCCGAACTTGCAATACACCATCGGATACCACAGCGAGAGCGCCAGACCGACCAGCGCGACGACGATCGTCGCCAGCCCGGCGCCTTTGAGGAGATACGCGTCGAAGGGCTCGATGCCCGCGAGGTCGAGATCGAGTTGGAGAAAGGCGACCGCCAGCACCGCCACCAGCAGCGTCAGCGGAATGGTCCGGGCGATCCACTTGCCGTCGTCGGAGATGGGACGCTTCCATCTCGCGGGAATGACCTTCATCGCCCAGCGCTGGAGATTTCCGTGCGGGCAAATGAACTGGCAATAGACCGGTTGTTTCGTGAACCACGGCAGCAGAAAAGCCGCCGCGACGAAGAGGGCCAAACCGGGTGTGGTCTCCCAGGGAACCCTGTTGCCCACCCAGCCAATCAGGAGCGACTGGGCGATGAGGTCTCCCATCCAGAGGCCCAGCCCCAGAATCGTCCCGACCGAGAAGAGCCAGCGCCAGCGCTGCCAGCGCTTGTTTTTCCAGAAGGCGAAGAGGCAGCCGAGCGCGAGGAATCCCAGCAACGCCCCGTCGCGCCAACCGAAACGCAAGGACGTGGACCGCCCCTCCCCGCCCTCCGCCACGGCGAGGCGGTGGGTGATGCTCTTGCTGATCGCTTCGCTCGTCCGCGTCGCCCCCGAGACCCCGTAGATGCCGACCTCGTGAAAATCCGTGATCTCCGCGATCTCGCTCCAGAGCCGCCCGTTCCACTCTTCCATGAACAAATAATCGAGCTTCACATCCTCGACGTGACTGGGAGTGTCGTAGCTGTGCCGGATCGCCACGCCGAGCCCCTTGTCCTCCGTATCAAACACCACGAGAACATCGCTCGGACCCGAATAGCCGACGATTTTCCGCGAGTGCGGCAGGGTGCGCACCGCGTAGCCGATTTTCTCGCCCTCCCCGTCGTAGACCGAGAGGCCACCACGCGGGCCGGGATCGACATGGAGGCGCTCCGCTGTGGGAAGAAAAGGTTTCACCTCCGACACCGTCACCGGCCAATCCCCCTGCACCCGCAGATTCGTGGCCTGGCTCCGGACGAGCCAGGCGATCGCGAGGAGGACCGCAATGCGATAGAATTGGAGAAGGGCCGATTTGATAGGCGGGACTGTAGCGCGGAATCGCCTCCCGCCAAGAGACAGGAAAACGGAATGTCCAAAGGGAAAGGTCCAACATGGAGGCAAAAACAAGCGCAATCCGTCACTCACCCTCTGATCCAGCGCTGCGATTTGAACTCGAATCTCGGCAGTGCTCCCGGTTCGACCACTTCCACGGGAATGCGCAGGGTGAGCGCGTCGGCCAACTCGCGCTGGACGCGTTCCGCGAGATCGGGTTCGGCCGCGGCATCGGCCTCGAGCATCACGGTGAGTTCAGCCATGGATTGGGAGGTCGTCTGGATGACCTGGAACTCGATCACTTCGGAAAATCCCCGGATGATCTTTTCCACGGCGGTGGGATATACGTTGACCCCCCGGATCACCACCATCTCATCGACGCGACCGAGGACTCCGCCCTCCAGGCAGAAAATCGGGCCGCCTCCGCCGGGCGGTTCGAAAAAATTCTTTTCCACGAGATCACCGGTCCGGTAACGCAGCAACGGGGAGGCGGTGCGGGTCAGGGTGGTGAGGACGAGTTCGCCGCGCTGACCGGGGGCGACCTCGCGATGGGTCTCCCGATCGATCACCTCGGCGTAGTAGGCCTCTTCGATGACGCAGAGACTGAGCGGCTTGTCAGGGTGTTCGAAGGTGACGGGCCCGGTCTCGGTCATGCCGTGGTGGTCAAACACCCGCGCTCCTTTCCAGAGAACGGAGAGCCGCTCCCGCACCGCCTCGATACTGCCCCCCGGCTCTCCCGCGACGATGATTTTCTTCAAGCGATAGGCGGCGGTTTCGTCGTTGTGGTGGGAGGCCAACAGCTCCCCGAGGCGCATCGCGTAGGTGGGAGTACAGCAGAGCACCTCGGCCCCGTGGGCGACCATGGCCTGGAGACGGGCCTTGCTGCTGAGGCCTCCGCCGGGAATGGACAGGTTGCCGCGCCGGGTCGCCGATTCGAACGCGGTCCAGAATCCGAGAAACGGCCCGAAGGAAAAGGCGAAAAAAATCGTATCCGAGGGCGTCACTCCGGCCGCTTCGTAGACCCGGTCCCAGCAGTCGAGCATGGCCGACCAACTCTCCGTAGTGTCGAGCGAGGGAAGCGGTCCCCGGGTCGTCCCGCTGCTCTGGCAGTAGCGGGAATAGCGCGCCAGCGGGTAGGTCAGATTGGAACCGTAGGGAGGAAATTCCTCTCGATCCCAGACGAGATCCATCTTGGAGGTGAAGGGCATTTTCGCCGAGAAATCCGCCAGGGTGAACGGCCTCTCCCCGAGACCGGATTTCACGAGTCGCTCCCGATAAAAAGCGTTGCCCTCGCGCAGTTCGCGGAGGAGCGCGGCGAGGCGTTCGGTCTGGAGGGTTTCGATGCCGTTGCGATCAGACATGAGGGGCGGAGGGCGTTCGCCGGACCATCTCCGATCAGCGACGGTGGGTCTCGGAGGACGAAGTGGAATCCGGCGCGGCCGGGTCGACCGCGGCGACTTTCTCCGCCGGTTTGGCGGGTCCGTGAACGGGTTTGAACTGGGTCACGAGATACCCGCCCCCCGCGGCCATGAGCAGACCGAGGACGAAAGGCCAGCGGATTTTTCCCCAGTCGTTGGCCAGGGTGATGGAGATGAGCGCGTTCACGATGGGGGCGCCGGCGAAGATGATGGACATGACCACCGCCGCCGGATTCTGGATCTTGGCGGAGATCGCCGCGCCGAGGGCGAGGAGGACGAAGAAGGCACCAATCGCCCCGAGGATGCCGGCGAGGAGAGAGATCCAAAGCCCTTTCGCGGGGAAGCTCCAGTCCGTGCCCTTGAACATCAGGATCGCGAGAGGCGCGATCACCGCGGTGAGGAAGTAGGCGACTCCGACAAAGAGGAAGGCCTTGTAGCGGCCGTTCACCGGATCGGCCATGCCGACCTGGCCCATGTGGAGGAAAATGCCGTAGAGCCCCCAGGTAAGAACGGTGCCGAGGGCGAAAATCAGCCAGGAATAACTGCTCATGGGATCCATCAGAGGGGTGGTATTTGGGAAAAACGAGGTCAGGCGGGAATCAGCCCTTCCGGAGCGACGCTCAGTTTTTCGCGCCATTCGCCGGGGATCGCAACCGCTTTCATACGGCGCGTTTCCGCGTCGAAGGAGACGCTCACGGTCGTGAAACGTCCCGTCGCGGCGACGACGCGGTCATCCGGCGAATCGGGATATTTCCAGAACCGGAAGAAATACTGCACGCTCTTGGTCCGGAGTTCTTCGACGAGAATTTCGATCTCGACTTCCTCTTCAAAATGCAGCGGCAGCCGGTAGTCGGCCGAGGCGTGGACCCGAGGCCAGCCCACCTCCGATCCCGCGGCCTCCGCCCCGTGGACAAAAGGATGCACCGACAGACCGAGCGAGCGGTAAAAGGCGTGCTCGGTCACTTCCATGAAGCGGAAGAAATTCGAAAAATGCATGATCCCCGCCACGTCCGTATCGGCGAATTCCACACGACGGCGAAGGAGAAAACGATGAGCCATGCCCGAACCTGACAGCGAGGCGGCGGATTTGCAACGCCGGATAAGTTGGCTGTTTAGCTGTTAGCTGTTTCGCCTTTTAGCGGCTCTGCCCCCGATAGGCTTCGTCGGGGCTAGGAAAGCCCCGTTCCTTGGCTGGCGCAGTATCCACCTTCAACCCCAAGGAGGGGCGCTTTTCTAGCGCCCTGCTCATGCCCCGCCCGATAGGCTTCGTCGGGGCTATTAACCGCATCTGCGCCCTTGTT
>JAAYAT010000257.1 GCA_012719225.1 Verrucomicrobiaceae bacterium | reverse complement strand
CGCCTCAACGCCTCAACGCCTCAACGCCTCAACGCCTCAACGCCTCAACGCCGCGAAAATTTCCCTTGTTCCGTCGCGTCTCCGACCGCTCCTTATCTCCATGGCCTCTTCCTCTCCCCCGCCCCGCGTTTTTGTCACCGAGCGTATTCCGCTGGAACATCTCTCGCCCCTCGACGACGTGGCCCGGATCGTAATGCCGGACGACGGGGTCGTGCCGTCCGCCCAGGTGCTGAAAAAGATAGGCGACTGTACCGCCGTGCTCACCCAGGGAGAACTGCGGGTCGACGCGGAATTGCTCGACGCTGCTCCCGCCCTGCGATTCGTCGCCAATGCCGCGATGGGCATCGACAATCTCGACCTCGCCGAATTGCATCGACGCGGGATCGCCGCCTCCAACACCCCGGCCGCTTTCGTCGAATCCACCGCCGATCACACCCTCGGGCTGCTCCTCAACGTGACCCGCCGGATTTCCGAGGCCGACCGCTTCGTCCGCACCGGACAGTGGGCCGCCCGCGGCGTGGAACGGATGCGATGGGAGGGCACCCTCCTCGGAGGAAAAACGCTCGGGATGATCGGCTACGGGCGCATCGCCAAACAGGTCGAGACCCGCGCGCGCGCCTTCGACATGGAAGTGATCCACACCAAGTCGACCCCGCACGACCACCCCGGCTACCGTGCCCTCGACACCCTCCTCGGCGAGGCCGACGTCGTGGTCGTCCTCGTCCCGCTCACGCCGGAGACCCATCACCTCGTCAACGCCGAGCGTCTCGCCCGGATGAAACGCGGGGCCTTTTTCATCAATGTCGCCCGCGGCAAGGTGATGGACGAGGCCGCCGTGGTCGACGCGCTGCGGTCGGGCCATCTCGCCGGGGCCGCCTTTGACGTCTTCGAGGAAGAGCCCGTCGTCAGTGAAGCCCTCCTCGCGATGGATCAGGTCGTCCTCGCGCCCCATATCGGCGGAGCGACCCGCGAACAACGCCGCCGCGCCCGACTCGAGGCCTCCGACGAAACCGCCCGTTTCCTCCGGGGCGAAACGCGGCGCTTTGCGGTGGAACTTGCACTTTAGAATCTCGACGAACCGCCCCAGCCGGGTGTATGTTCCCCGCGATGATACATTTTCGCCGGATCGGGACGATCTCCTACGCGGACGGGCTCGACCTGCAGAACGAGCTCGTGGAGCAGCGTCATCGCGGGGAGATCGGCGACACCGTGCTGCTCCTCGAACACGAGCCGGTCTATACGATAGGCCGCAGCCGCGACCGCTCCAGCCTGCGGGATCCCGACAGGCTCCCCCACCCCGTCTACGAGACGAATCGGGGCGGCCAGGCGACGTTCCACGGGCCGGGACAGCTCGTGGGCTATTTGATCCTCGACCTGAACCAATACGGACGGGACCTCCACGTCTACCTGCGGCAGATCGAGTCCTTACTCATTGCTTTCGCCTCGGGATTTGGTATTGATGCGGATCGCAGGGAGGGCTTCACCGGCGTTTGGGTCGGGAACCGGAAACTGGCCTCGATCGGAGTGGGCGTCCGCAAATGGATTTCGATGCACGGCTTCGGACTGAACGTCTCCAGCGACCTCTCCGGCTACGAGGCGATCACCCCCTGCGGCATCTCCGACGTGACCATGACTTCCCTCTCCACAGAATCCCATCGTGAAATCCCGGTCGACGAGGCCGCGCGAGTGATCGAACCCATCATCCGGGCGACTTTTTGCTGAAACAATGTACCTGGTGGCGGTCAATCTGGAAAACTCGCGTGAAATGGCGGTCGCCCAGGCCGTCGTCAACCGTCCGTTGCGCATCGGACGAAAACCCGAGACGCTCCCCGAGGAGCCCGTCGAGATCCTCCGCATCACCTGGGATGACCGGCTCGTGAGCCGCAACCACTGCGAGGCGGTGCGGGACGAGGACGACGGACTCACGATCCGGCGACTCCCCGCCCTGACCGGTCGCAGTGTCCCCAACGCGCTCCACACCAACGTCGCGCCACCGGACCGCCAGGCTCTCGCCGATCCCATCACTCTCCCCCTCGGCGAATCGGTCGTGATCGGCGCGCGCGGCACCACCGCGCTCTACTGGCTGAAGTCCCTCGCTGACCTCGACCTGGCGATGGAGCGGCACCACGAGGAGCGGGAGAAGGAGAAAGCCACCTTCGAAGACGCCCCGATGGCGAGGCAGGACTACGACGAGGTGGAACAGCTCGACGAGTACAGCCTGCGTCTCCAACTGAAACTGCTCCAGCGCGAACTGCCCCAACAGGTCCTGAGCGGCTGGACCGACGAGGTCGATCTCTTCACCCGCGCCGCCGTTTTTCTCGAAAACGCGCTGCCCGGGCAGAAAGGAGTCACCGCGGTCTTTATCGCGGTGGAAAAGAAAGAGGGACAGGTCCAGTTCGAAGTCCTCAATCCCGATCCCCTCGCCCGCGCCGATTTCCGCCCGAGCCGCACCCTCATCAGCCGCGTCAACCTCGTCCAGCCGAACCCCGCCGACATCCGCATCTGGGCATCGAAGGACAACAACCGGGTCTTCGCCGCCGACAGTCTCGGTGCCCGGATCGACTGGGTCGCGATCATCCCGGTGGCGCGCCTCGATGAATCGGCCGCGATCTACCGCGATGCGATGCGACGTCCGGTCTACCTCTACGTCGAGACCCGACAGGCCTCGGAGACGGCGGCGGCGGCTTTTGTTCCCTTCCTGCGGCTGATCAGTTCGCTCGTCGCGAGCCTGCTTTCGGCGCGAGCCGACCAGAAGATGCAGGACCAGATGGCGGCCTACTTTTCCCCCGGACTCCGCAAGGTCCTGCGCATCCGCGACCAGTCCGAACTGGAGCCGGCCATGGTCGATTGCACGGTGATGTTCGCCGACCGCCGCGGACATTCCCGCCTGCTCGAACTGGCCCACAGCGATGAGGAAATCCTCGACCGCCTCGAGGAGAACCAGAAGATCGTGGGCCTCATCACCGAAGAAGTGTTCCAAAGCAGCGGTGTGGTCACCGACTTCGCCGGCGACGGTGCCCTCGGCTTGTGGGGCTGGCCCGTTTTTGGCGAACAGAGCCGCGAACACGCCGCCGCTGCGGTCGAGGCGGCCGAGGCCATCATGCGGCGACTCGCCGACCGCGTCATCTACGAAGAGGAGCAGGACCGCCACATGGCCGCCGTGCGCATCGGCATCAGCACGGGTCGCATCGCCGTGGGGAAGACGGGGCCCACGCAGCAGTGGCACATCAGTGTCTTCGGCAGCGTCGCCAATCTCGGGGCGCGGCTCGAGCGCATCGCCAAGGAGTTCCGCATTCCCGTGCTGATCTCGGACGAGACCTACCGCCGCATCAAAGACATCCCCGGACGCAGTTTTCGGCGGCTCTGCCTGATCCGGCCCGCCGGGTTCGCGGAAAGCTACCCCATCCACGAACTCGTCCTCCCCCGCGAGATGGGCGGGTCGGGCGTGACGGACGAGGACGCCCGCCGCTACGAACGCGCCCTCGACCGGTTCAACCACGAAGGGTGGGAGGACGCCATCGACCTCCTCGACACCCTCGCCAAGGACGATCCCGCCGCCATCTGGCTCCGGGGAAAAGCTCTCGCCTTCCGCAAAAACCCGCCTCCGCCCGGATGGGCGGGTGAAATCCAGAGCCTCTCGAAATAACCCCGTCGCGATGTAATTTATCCTGTTGGAAAATCCCCGCTTCTGCCATTCTCCCTCTCCCCGTGTACGACGAAGATTCCATCAAGATCAAGGACTACGTGATCCACCAGCCCGCGCTGGGGGAAGGCGCGTATGGACAGGTCTTCCGCGCCACCTATCGCGGGATTTCCGACCGGGCCCTCAAAATTTTCCGCCCGGGCGCGGTCGATCTCGCGACGATGGCACGCGAGCTGGAAAAACTCTCCCAGGTCGCCGAACACCAGGGCATCGTGACCCTGCACGATTTCGACCTGCTCAATGAACCGCCCTACTACGCGATGGGGCTCCACGCCGATCAAAATGCCGACGGATTCTGGGAGACCCGCACCCTCGAACGACTCTGCGGGCACGTCGATCACCGCGAGGGTTGGCGCCTCATCCGCGACATCGCCGATGCCGTCTCCTATCTGCACCGCAACCACATCATCCACTGCGACCTCAAACCCTCGAACATCCTCCTCACCGACGAGACGCCCTTTCACATCAAAATCTGTGACTTCGGGCAGAGCCGCGGACAGGCCGCCGAGGGCTTCCAACCCGTCGGCACCCCGCTCTACGCCAGCCCCGAGCAGCTCCGCAGCCCGCGCGACTCGGCCGACGGCAAGGGATTCCGCTGGGACGTTTACAGCTTCGGCGTCGTCGCCTACAAACTCCTCACGGGCGAACTCCCCCGTCTCCAGGCGCTCGCCAACGCGGAACGCCCCAGCTTCGATCCCGACTCCACCCTCGTCGAGACCATGATAGAGGGAGAGCAGCCGACGCACGAACGCGCCATCAGCAGCAACCACCTCGCCACCCTCGTCGAAGCGGTCGACGAGATCGAATGGCCCTCGGGCTTTTACATTCCGAGCGATCGCAAGCTCCTCATCGAGCAGTGCCTCAGCCTCGACCCGCGCGAACGACCGGCCGATATGCGCGAAGTCTGGAGCCGCATCGCCCAGCTCGACCAGCAGGTCGTGGTCAAGAGAGCGCGTCGACTCAACACCATTTTCGCCATCCTCCTCGTCGTCGCGCTGTGGGCCTCCGGCTTCGCTTTCGTCCAGGCGCGCAAGGCGAAACGGGCCACCGAGGCCGCCATGCTCGCCTCGGGGGAGTCCGAAAAAAGCGCCGGGGCCGCCGTCGACCTGATGCTCCTCTTCGTCAGCGAACTGAACAAAGGGGATGTATCGGGGGCGGGAGCGGACCGCCTCTACGCCATCGTCTCGGAGAACGCCCAAACCTTTCTCGACAACCGTTCCAAGGACCGGCTCGCCTCGACCCGCATTCTGCGCTTCTCCGCCCAAACCGCGGCGTTGCGCGGACGTCAGGCCCTCGAACGGGGGGAGCCCGACGAGGCCTTGAAATACTTCACGAGCGCCTACGAGATCCGATCCGAACTCGCCGAAGACCCCAGCACTCCCGGCGATCTCGCCCTGCTCTCCTCGCGCGATCTCATGGAAATCGGCAAAATCCACGAACTGAAGGGCGATTACCAGACCGCCGCCACCTCCTACGCCGCCGCTCTCGAATGGCGCAACCAAGTGCGCGGAGCGAACGGACTCTTTTCCCTCGCCCAAATCAAGGAACACACCGCCAACTACAAGGCCCTGAGCCGGGTCTACTCGCTCGCCCGCGACCCCAAATCGGCTATCGCCACCCTTACCGAAATCCTCGAAATACTCAAGCGGCACCGCCGCGAGGGCACCCCCGCCGATATCCCCGGCTACACTCTCGAAGCGGTGAAGGTGCTCCTCCCGCTCGGAGAAATCGAATACACTTCGGGGAACATCGCAGGGGCTTCGTCCACCTATCAGAATGTCATGGACCTCGCCAAATCACTGGCCAGCGCTCCCCCGAGTCTCGCCCAGGAAGCTTCCTCGGCCCACCTCAGCGCCCTCCGTTCGCTCGGACGGATCCAGCTCGATCAGAAACAACCCGAGGCCGCCCTCGTCCTCTTCCGCGAAGAAATCAAAATCCGGGAAGAAGCGACCCGCCTGCGCCCCTACGACGCCGAAGCCAAGGTGGCGCTCGCCGAAGCCTACGGCCATGCCGCCCGGAGTCTCGACCTCACCAACACCACCTCGCGTTCTCTCGCGGCGTTTTATCTTGAGCAAGCCGTTGCTCTGGTCGAAAAACTGCCCACCGATCTGCAAACCCGGTCCGACATTTCCGTGAAAACCGCGGATTTCAAATCCTCGCTCGCGACCATTCTGGGGATGGAGTGAGGCAAGCCCGCCCGTGTTTTCGGCCACCTCGCATTCGCGCCTTCGGGCACCCGCCGCCCGGCTCCCCACGGGCCTTGGTGGTGCTGTAACGGGACCGCGCCATTTCGGGCGCGGAAGTGACCTGCTGCAACGGGACGATCCGTCCACGGCGGACGCTTCAATGAGACCGGCACCCTTCTGGTGCGGAAGAATCTAAGGCACCGGACAATACTATCACCTACCCTATGCTTCAATGAGACCGACACCGTTTCCGGTGCGGAAGAAGGGAGCATATCACCTTTGCCGCCCTTGTCCATAGGCTTCCGTGAGACCGCACCCTTTCAGGTGCGGAAGTCCGGCAGATCCATCTTCCCCTCCGCCAGTAGATCCGGCTTCAATGAGACCGCACCCTTTCAGGTGCGGAAGTCACGTCCCCACCCCGTCCCTCGAGGCCGAGCACCCCGCTTCAATGAGACCGCACCTTTTCAGGTGCGGAAGTCCTCAGTATTCTACAGTCTTTGTTGAGTCCTCGCCACGCTTCAATGAGACCGCACCCTTTCAGGTGCGGAAGTT
>JAAYAT010000256.1 GCA_012719225.1 Verrucomicrobiaceae bacterium | reverse complement strand
TGAGGACAAGCGGGAACAATAGAAAAAGCGCGCGGGGGATCGCCGTGTTCATATCTCATAAAAGCCTTAAAACGGGCTGAGATACCAGACATATTTCCCGGCCCCCCGCATTTCTTCCGCCACCCCTGAATCCCTCAACCCCTCAACCTTCATAATTCATCCTTCTAAAAGACTTGTTTCTTGCCCTGAGCGGCGGACCGCTGTTATCTGCCGGAAAACACGCCCCACCCCCACCACCCCCAATCCCCATGGAAATTTCCGAAGAAAAGCGCCGCCGGATCGATCAACTCAAGGAGGAGATCGTCGGTCATCTCGTGCGCGACCAGGCCCACGACACGGAAACGGCGACGCCGGGGGACTGGTGGCGGGCGGTCAGTCTGACGACGCGGGGCCGCATGATGGAGCTGGCCTGCGAGGTGGGCAAACACCACCAGCGGCTCAATGTGAAGCGGGCTTATTATCTCTCGCTGGAGTATCTGGTGGGCCGGCTCCTCGAAAACAATCTGGTGAATCTGCGGATGCTGGACGAGTGCCGCACGGCTCTCTCCGAGCTGGGCCAGGATCTCGCGGATATCGCGGAGGTGGGGCCCGATCTCGGTCTCGGCAACGGCGGTCTCGGTCGTCTCGCGGCCTGTTTCATGGATTCGCTGGCGACGCTCGACTACCCGGCGGTGGGCTACGGGATCAATTACAAGTTCGGTCTTTTCCGCCAGAAATTCATCGACGGCCAGCAGGCCGAGTCGCCGGACGACTGGCGTCGTTTCGGCAGTCCCTGGCAGATTTGCCGGCCGGAGTATGCGGTAGAGGTCCCGCTCTACGGGCATGTCGAGACGCAGTTCGACGATCGGGGGCACGGGCGTCCGGTCTGGACGGGGACCCGCTCCATCCTCGGGGTGCCGTGGGATCTCGCGGTGATCGGCTACGGCGGCGAATCGGTCAATTACCTGCGGCTCTGGGAGAGCAAGGCCTCGCGGGAGTTCGATCTCGATGTGTTCAACCGCGGCGGCTATGTCGAGGCGGTGCGGGAAAAGGCGCTCAGTGAGTCCGTCTCCAAGGTGCTCTATCCGAACGATTCGACCGAGGCGGGCAAGGAGCTGCGTCTCGTGCAGCAGTATTTCTTTGTGACCTGCTCGCTCCACGACATCGTGCGGCGTTTCCGCGCTTCGAACGAGGATTGGGATACGCTGCCCGACAAGGCGGCGATCCAGCTCAACGACACCCACCCCGCCATCGCCGTGGCGGAGTTGATGCGGATGCTGGTCGATGACGAAGGTCTGCCCTGGGATCAGGCCTGGGAGATTTCCCGGAAAACGTTCGCCTACACCAATCACACCCTGCTGCCCGAGGCGCTCGAAAAATGGAGCGTGCCGCTCTTTGAAAAAGTCTTGCCGCGCCATCTCCAGATCATCTACGAGATCAACCGGGATTTTCTGGAGAACCACGTCGCGAAGCGGTGGCCGGGCGACACGGACAAGCTCGCCGCGATGTCCATCATTGAAGAGGGGTCGCCGAAGATGGTCCGCATGGCCTATCTCTCCGTCGTGGGGAGCCACACCACCAACGGCGTCGCCGCCCTCCACACCGACTTGCTCAAGCGGCGTCTCTTCAAGGATTTCCACGAGCTTTTCCCCGGTCGTTTCCAGAACAAGACCAACGGGATCACGCCGCGCCGCTGGCTCAAGGCCTGCAACGAGGAGCTCTCCGCCCTGATCGACCGCTCCATCGGCGAGGAATGGCCCGCCCGGCTCGACCTGCTCCGGGGACTGGAGGACTTCGTCGACGATCCGGCGTTCCAGAGCGAGTTCATGGCGATCAAGCACCGCAACAAGCAACGCCTCGCCCGCCTGATCGAAGCCCGCTGCGGTGTCATCGTCGATCCGACGGCGCTCTTCGACGTGCAGATCAAGCGTCTCCACGAGTACAAACGCCAGCATCTCAATCTGCTCCACATCCTCCTCCTCTATCGCCGTCTGCTCCAGAATCCGGATCTCGACATCGTGCCGCGGGTCTTCATCTTCGGGGCCAAGGCGGCCCCCGGCTACATTCTCGCCAAGGAGATCATCCACGCGATCAACGCAGTCGCGGCGGTCATCAACCACGACGAGCGCATCGGCGGCAAGCTGAAGGTGGCTTTCATCCCGAACTACGGAGTCAGCGCGGCCGAGATCATCATCCCGGCGGCGGACATTTCCGAGCAGATCTCCACCGCAGGCAAGGAGGCCTCGGGCACGGGGAACATGAAGCTCGCCCTCAACGGCGCCCTCACCCTCGGCACCCTCGACGGGGCCAACGTCGAGATCCAGGAGGAAGTCGGGGAGGAGAATATTTTCATCTTCGGCCTCACCGTGGAAGAGGTCGACGAGCTCTGGGCGAACGGCTACAGCTCGATCGACCGCTACTGGGCCGACGAGGAGTTGAAAGAGGTGATCGACTGGCTCTGTTCCGCCACCTTCGCCCCGAAAGGGTCCTTCGACTCGATCCGTCGCAGTCTCCTCGACGGGGGCGATCCCTATCTCGTCCTCGCCGATTTCCGTTCCTACGTGGAGGCGCAGGCCCGCGTCGACGCGACCTACCGCGATCCGAAAAAGTGGGCGCGAATGGCCATCCTCAACAGCGCACGCGTCGGGAAATTCTCCAGCGACCGGACCATCCACGAGTACGCAAAAGACATTTGGCGGTTGTCACCCGTCCATGTGTAGGCGAGCGGTTCCCTGAATGGACGAATTGGCCGCCAAGCACGTCTTGCTTGATTTTGAACTGATCACTCTCATCGCTCTGGCGGTGGGGGTGGTTTTTTATGCCCTGCTGCGGCGCGTGAGAAGGGAGCAGCCCTCGCTCGAACCGGTCGATTACGACATCTTCGACCTTTTCCTGATGTTCTTCCCGGCGGTGCTTTTTCTCATCAACCCCATCGTCGAGGTGGTCGCGGCCACCTCGGGAATCGCTCCGCCGGCCGAGAAACCCCGGCACGACATCTCCTCCGTGCTGGTGAACATCGGCTACTTCGCCTTTGTCGGGATCATGACCTGCGGCATCCTCGAGTGGATCCGCAACCGCCGGGTCGTCGATCTCTTCGGACTGCGGACCCTCCGTTTTCCGAAAATCGTGGTGCTCTCCCTCCTCGGCGGGGTCGCCGCGTTCCTGATCTGCGCGTGGGCGGTGGGCGAATTCTCCACCTCGTATCTCGAAGGGATCTTCGGCGAACTGGAGGTGCAGGAGCCGGTGAAAATGTTCCAGCAATCCCGCTCTCTCGCGCACCTGTCCCTCTCCGTGGTGATGGCCTGCGTCGCGGCGCCGGTGGTGGAGGAATTCCTCTTCCGCGGGTACATGTACGGGACGCTGCGCCGTCTCACCAACCCGGTTTTTTCCGCCGTCATCATCGGGGGATTGTTCGCCGTGGTCCACGGGAATCTCCCCGCACTGCTCCCGCTCTGGGTGTTCTCCCTGCTCCTGTCCTTCGCCTACGAGATGACCCGCTGCCTCTGGGTGCCGGTGGGCATGCATATCTTTTTCAACGCCGCCAACATCGCCCTGATGCTGATGCCCGAAGCGGCGGAATAAAAATCATCATGCCGGAGAAACTTTCCACGCAACGACTGGGCGACCTCGGCGAGGAGGCTCTCGTCGATCGTCTCATCGCTCTGCTCCCGCCCGATCCCGCCCTCCTCGTCGGACCCGGCGACGACTGCGCCGTGGTCGAAACGGAGCACGGACCCTGGCAGCTCCTGAAAACGGATTGCCTCATCGAAGGCGTTCACTTTCTCCCCGGCAGCGATCCCGCGCTGGTCGGTCGCAAGGCGATCCATCGCGCCGTCAGCGACATCGCCGCGATGGGGGGCGAACCCCGTCACGCCCTCGTCACCCTCGCCGTCTCGGCGGACCGCACCCTGGGAGAAGTCGAAGGCTGGTACTGCGGCATGGTCGCCGCCGCCACCGCCGCCGGATGCTCCATCGTCGGCGGCGAGACCTCGCGGCTCCCGGAAAAAGGTGCCCTGCTTTCCGTCGCCATGACCGGTCTGGTCGCGCCGGAACATTGCGTCCTGCGGAGCGGCGCGTCACGGGGCGACATCATCGCCGTGACCGGTCGGCTCGGAGGATCCTTCGAGAGCGGACGTCATCTCACTTTTTCTCCCCGACTTGCGGAGGCGCGTTGGCTCGTGGAACACGCCCGCCCCACCGCGATGATGGATCTCAGCGACGGTCTGGGTTCCGACCTGCCCCGCCTCGCCCGCGCCAGCGGGGGAGGCTACAGGGTCGACTCCACCACGATACCCTGTCATCCCGGCATCGACGTGGAACGGGCCATCGGCGAGGGCGAGGACTACGAGTTGCTCGCGACCTTTTCTCCGGCGACCTTCGCGACGCTCCCGGCGCGGTGGGCGGCCGCCTTTCCCGACGTCCCCCTCACCGCCATCGGCGAGATCACCGAAGACACCGACGAACCGCTCCCGCGAGGCTGGGAGCACTACCGCAATGAGTGAGCTTTTTCCCATCACCACCGCTTCCGCCGCGGAGATGATAGAGGCGGGGAAACGATACGGCACCGGTCTGCGGGCCGGGGATGTCGTGGCCCTCAACGGCGATCTCGGCGCGGGAAAAACCCATTTCTGCAAAGGACTCGTCGTCGGCCTCGACGCCCGGGAGGAGGTCACCAGCCCGACTTTTTCCCTCGTGCAGGAGTATCTCTCGGGCCGGGTCCCGATCTATCATTTCGATTTTTACCGGCTGGAATCGGTCGGCGAACTGATCTCGCTGGGCTGGGACGACTACCTCGACGAAGGAGGCATCATCCTCGCCGAATGGGCGGACAAATTCCCCGAAGCATTCCCTGACGGAACCACCTGGATCGATCTCGTGATCGAAAAAGACGGACGCCACACCGCACGACTCCGATGATCCTCGCGCTCGAAACATCCACCCGGAACGCCTCCCTCGCGGTGTGGGATCGCGCCACCGGCGACGTCGTCCACGAAGCGACCTTCACCACCGAGCGGGCCCACAACGCCGTGATCTTCGGTCCGGTCGAGGCGATCCTGACAGAGTATCGCGAACGGCTCCGCGGCATCGTCGTCGGACTCGGTCCCGGTTCCTACGGAGGAGTGCGCGTCGCCATCGCGGTGGCCAACGGTCTCGGTCTGGCGATGGGATTGCCCGTCGCGGGACGGTCCTCGCTGGAGGCCTGGGACGCCGAGGACGATTCCTATCTCGTCGTCGGGGATGCGCGGCGGGGGACGTTTTTTGTCGCCGAAGTGATCGATCGGAGACTGCGGGGCGAACCCGCGCTGATCGACGTGGCGGAGATCGAGGCCCACCTCGCCCCGCTGCGGGAACGCGGACTCCCGCTCCATACGTCCGATCCGAAAGTGGCCGAACGGCTCCCCGGGGCGCGTCTCTCCACCCCCTCGGCGGGGAAACTGGCTGCGCTCTTCGGAGACAGGGACTTCGAGAGCGGACCGGTGGTCCTCGAACCGCATTACCTGCGGGCACCGTTCATCACGACGCCGAAGCAGCCACGATCCACCTGACGACAAGCAGGCGTGGGCACGCCTCTCCGCGCCTGTTCCAAGGTTGCGCTTTCCCGGAAGGCGGGAACGCGAGATTCACCGCGTCACCCGCAAATCGAGACACTTGAGTTGATCCTGACCGCGCATCACGAGCCGACCGTCGGCCAAGGCCATGGGTGACCAATATTTGAAATCGGGCATTCTCATGACCTCGCGTCCCGCCGCGACCTGTTTGGCGATATCTTCATCGACCTCCTCTTTTTTGCCAAAGACATCGGTCATGGCGATTTCCCGATAGCCTTCGGGCGAGGGTTTGACGGAACGCAGATAGCCGACTTCCCCGTCCTGAATGAGGAGATGGCCATCGACAAGAATCATATTGCCGCGTCCCATGAAGGGCTTGTCACCGGTTTGCCAGATCGTATTGCCGTCGAAGTCGAGGCACATGAGACCTCCGGTTTTGCGGGCCGCGCCTTTGTGGTTGTCGTTTTCGTTGGCGAGGAGATAGAGATGATCCCCGATGACAAAGGGCGGGTGAATCTGGGTTCCCTGCGGGAGATCGAAGACTTTTTCCACCTTCCAGTCCCCTCCGTTCCGCGTCACCCGTATCATGCAACTGCCGTCACCGTAGCCTCCGGTGAGGAAAACGAGATCCTCGGTGACTTTTGTCGGAAAGGGAATCGGGATCTTGTTAAAATAGGCGTCGGTCTTCCAGAGGACTTCCCCGGTCGCGGGTGCCACGCTGATGGTGGTGCCCAGGTTGAGATCCCCCTCGCGTTTTGTCGCCACAAAAACGACTTGCTCGACTCCGTGCAGGGTGAGCACGGTGGGATTGGAGTGGGAATTTCCGAATCCCCCGGTTTTCCAGAGTTCCTTCCCGGTCTTGGGGTCGAGTCCGATCAGCCCGGTCTCGGAAGCCATCGCGGGCACCACGAGGACTTCGCCCACTTTGACGACACTCTGCGCCCAGCCCCATTTGGGAGGCTCGGCATCGTAGGTCTCCTGAATGGAAACGATCCAGTCGGCCTGATGGCTTTTCCGGTCAATGCGGAAGACCTGTCCGAAACCACCGATGAAATACACCGCATCGTCCTCCACCAGAGGAACGCCCCGGCTCCCGGGATAGGGCAAGCGACCGGGGTATTCATGGGAGTAACTCCACTTTTCAGAACCGTCTTCGAGAGAAAGGCAAAGGAGGACATCACTGGCGTCGTCGCGCCGGTCGACCAGGAAAACTTCGTCGCCGGCGATGGCCGCTCCTCCGAAACCTTCGCTGAGCGACTTTTCCCAGGCGAGGGGCGGGGCGTCCACTTGCCAACGGGTCAGGTTCAGGCCCTTCTCCCCGGAAATCCCGGCGCGGGTTGGTCCCTGGAACTGCGGCCAGTCGGCGGCACAGAGTGCGGAGGAAAAGAACAGGGCAAAAAGGCAGAGGCAGGATTTCATCACGCCGAAGGTGCCGAAGTACTGCCTCCGAAGCAATCGCGAAATGTCACGAAACAAACAGGATTCACGCCATGAAAACCCGATCCGCCGCGCGAAAGAGGGATTTGCCTCCCGGAGGAGCGGGGAAAACCCGGGCGACTCTCAATAGACGCGCCGCATGTGACTCGGGAGAATGTTCATCTCCTCGCGGTATTTCGCAACGGTGCGGCGGGCGATTTTGATGCCCCGCTTTTCCAACTCTTCGACGAGCTTCTTGTCGCTGTGGGGCTTTCGGGGATTCTCCGCGTCTATCATCTCCGCAAGGGTTTGTTTGACGCTGGTGTTGCTGAGCGATTCGCCGTCCTCGGTTTCGTAGCCAGTGGTGAAGAAATATTTCATCTCGAAGACCCCGTGCGGCGTGGCCATGTACTTGCCGGAAACGGCGCGGCTCACGGTGGTCTCATGCACGCCGACCTTTTCCGCGATCTGCGCCATATTCATGGGCCGGAGCCGCGAGGGACCGTGCTCAAGAAAATCCTCCTGACGGCTCACGATTTCTTCCGCGATGGACTGGATGGTCTGCTGGCGCTGGTGGATGCTCTTGATGAGAAATTTTCCCGCCCGAATCTTGTCCCGGATGTAGGCCTTGGCCTCGCGTCCGCTCCCGCTCGCCATCAGGTCCTTGTAGGCGTTGCTGATGCGGAGGCGCGGGATCTGCTCGTTGTTCATGGAGACGACCCACTCGTCGCCGATGCGCTCGACGGTGACGTCGGGAGTGACGTAGGTGTTGGTATCCTCCCCGAAACGGCTCCCGGGACGGGGGTCGAGGGTGGCGATGAACTCCGCCGCCTTGGTGATCTGCTCGGGCGAAACGCTCAGTTTTTTTGCGATTTGCGGGTATCGTTTCCGTGCGAGATCGTCGAGATGGTGGTCGATGATGCGGTACTCCAGACTGTGGTGTTTCCCGAGCCGCTCGAGTTGGATGAGGAGGCAGTCGTGCAGGTTGAGGGCGCCGATCCCGACGGGGTCGAAGCTCTGCACGAGGGTTTTGGCCGCCTCGAGATCCTGGATCGGAATTCCCAGGTCGAAGCAGAGATCCTCGAGATCGACCTGGAGGAATCCGTTCTCCCCGATATTCCCGATCAGCATCGCCGCGATCTCGTGGATCGCGGCGGGGGCCTCGGCGAAGTTCAACTGCTTCATGAGGTGCTCCTGCAGGGTGACCGGTTCGACGATGGAGTCCATCACAAACTGGTGCCGCTCGTCGGCGTCGTCGCGTTTGGGCGAACTGACGCGGGACTGGGCCATGTACTCGCGCCACTCTTCGTCGAGCCGGGAAAGCTCGGCGAACTCGCGGTCGAACTCCTCGTCCTCCGAGGAAGAGGTCGCCTCCTCCAGAGAAATCTCGGTGGACTCCTCCTCCAGAGTCGGATTCACCACCAACTCCTGCTGGACCAGTTGGCGCAGCTCCAAGGTCGGGGTCTGGAGCAGTTGCAGGCTCTGCTGCATCTGCGGCGCGATGGTCTGCTGCTGTAAGAGGGACTGGGAGGGAACGAACCGCTGTTCGGGCATAATCGGGTGTTTCGCCGGGTTGGGCGAGACCATAGCACGTTCTGGACCAATCCGGAGAGAAAATCTCGGGGGGGGTCAGGGAACGCGTCCGTAGACCCCAAGGAGGGGCGCTTTTCTAGCGCCCTTCGCTGGTCCCGCCGCAGACAAATAGCCTGTCCCTCCGCGCCTTTCCGAAACCCTCGGTTTTTTCCAGAGAATTAAAATCTAAATAATTTGATTATTATGGATTTTATAATAAATTACACTCGTTGATCGTTCTATTTTACAGATATTTCACGATGAAACGCCTTGTCGCCGTTCTTTTTCTCACCGTGCTGTTGCCCTTCCCCTCGGAGGCGCAGGAGCAACGTCTGCGCGCCCTCCCGGTCGCGGGGCGGGCGACGGACTACTGGGAAAACCTCGCACCGGTGGAGGCTCCGCCTCTTCAGGAAAAAATCGAGGCTCCCCGCGTCACCCCGGTGCGGGTTCCCGCCTGGCAGACCCGCTACACCCTCGGGCCCGGCGACACCCTGAATTTTTCCATCTACGATCGCGAAGACCTCGCCCGCAACGACGTCCAGATCGCCCCCGACGGAACGGTGAGCTACCTCCAGGCGGTCGCGGTACGCGCACGCGGTCTCACCCTCGACCAACTCCGCACCCGCATCGAGGAGGAACTCTCGCGCTACCACAAAAACGTCAAGGTGATCGTCTCGCCATCGGGCATTGCGAGCAAGGATTTCTCCATCATCGGCCGCGTCAAAAAACCGGGCAGCTTCACTCTCGACCGTCCCACTTCGGTGCTCGAAGCGATCGCCCTCGCCGAAGGCATCCAGACCGGCTCCGTCGGCGGGGCGGCGTTTGAACTGGCCGACTTCGAGCGCTCTTTCGTCGCCCGCAAAGGCAAGAAGCTCGACGTGGATCTCGCCCGTCTCTACTACGAAGGCGACTTCAGCCAGAACGCCTACCTCGAGCCCGACGACTACATCTACGTCGCCTCCAATCTCGACAACGAGATCTACGTGCTCGGCGAGGTGCGCGAGCCCGGTCGGCACAAGATGCCGGTCAAGCTGACTCTCGCCCAGGCCATCGCCGAGGCGGGCGGGTTCGCCGACACCGCCTACCGCATCAAGGTTCTCCTCATCCGCGGCAGCATCCACGCGCCCGAGACCCGGATCGTCAATGTGAAGGACATCCTCCAGGGCCGGGAACAGGACATCCCGCTGGAGAACAAAGACATCCTCTTCATCAGCAAACGCCCCTTCGAACTCGTCGAGCGGGTCCTCGACACGGCGATCATCACCTTCATGCAGACCGTCACCGCCGAGGCGATGAACCAGAATTACAATCCCATCCTCAGCGGCGGCAACTGACGCGCCCCGGTCCCCTCCCCCTTCTTCCGTCCCTCTTCATGCGCTTCCTCCCCCTCATCCTGCTGCGACTCCTCGGCGTCCTTGTCCTCGCTACGACCGCGACGTCCTGTGTCCACCTCAAACCGGTCGATCGCGAATTCACCTCAGCCTTCGCCTCCGACACCACCTTCGACGGCTCCGACCCGGCTGCCGCCACCGCCGCAGAGGCGCTCGAAGGGATGCCGAAAGATCCCAAGTTCGAAAAGCTCCACTTCGACCGTCCTCTCGACCGCAGCCTTCTCCAGGCTCCCCACGGTCCCTACCGCGTCGGTCCCGGCGACGAACTGGAGATCGAAGTCGCCGAACTCGCCAACACCCGCGCCAGAACCAAGGTGATGCCCGACGGCATGCTCTACTACGATGTCGCCAAGGGGATCCCGGTAAAGGGCAAAACGATCCGCGAAATCTCGACCCTGCTTTCCAAGGCCCTCGAAAACGACTACGTCGATCCCATCGTCACGGTGAACGTGGCCAAGGCCGACAGCCAGCGGTTCTGGATGCTCGGACAGGTGCAGAAGCCGGGCACCTATCCGATCACCAAACCGACCACCCTGATCTCGGCCCTCTCGGACGGCGGAGGTCTCCTCAGCAGTTCCGAAGCCAATGAAGTGAGCAATCCCGACGCCGCCGATCTGGAGCGCTCCATCCTCATCCGCGACGGCAGCCTCATCCCGGTGAATTTCGAGAGCCTCGTGCGCGAGGGCGACATGTCGCAAAACGTCTACGTGCGGGGCGGGGATTACATCTTCGTCCCCTCCCTCACGAAACGCTCTTTTTACGTGCTCGGTGCGGTGAACCGGCCCGGCCCGGTCTATTTCGAACGCAACGCCACCGTCCTCTCCGCCGTCGCCGCCTCGGGCGGTCCGCTTCCCCACGCCATCGTCAGCAAGGCCCTCATCCTCCGCGGAGGCACGCTCAATCCCCGCGTCGCGGTGGTCAACATCAAGGCCATCATGAAAGGGCAGGCCCCCGACCTCAAGCTGGAGGGCGGCGACATCGTCTGGGTGCCCAAGAGCCCTTGGACCAAGCTGGAAAACTACGTCGAAGCGGTCCTCGTCACCGCCGCCCAGGCCGTCGCGGTGCAGGAGGGCCTCGGCGTTCTCGGCGCCACCGGGTCCGCCGGAGTCACCATCACCGCGGGCGGGAACTGAGGCGGGGAAACGTGCGCACGTCCTCCCCCGCCCTTCCCCCTCGTCCGCCGGTCTCAATCGCCGTCAAAGAGTCGCCCGAGACCGCCGAGGACACTGCCCTCGCCCTTGGATTTGCCTCCGGCCGACGGGGCCGAGCGGATCACGCGGTCCGCGAGACGGGAAAAGGGCAGACTTTGCAGCCAGACGCGTCC
>JAAYAT010000023.1 GCA_012719225.1 Verrucomicrobiaceae bacterium | reverse complement strand
TCGCTCTGGTCGTTGACCTTTCTGGCATACTCTTTGTAGACCTCGTAGCTGCCGGTCCGGACCGCCTTTTGGAGGAGGTGGATGGTCTCGGGGTTGAAAAGGTGGAACTCCCCGTCGCTGCGCCACTGGTAGACTCCGCCGGAGTCGAGGGCGCGATCGGCGGCGTGGATGTGGCGGTCGGGAAACGCGGCGCGGTGGCGGATCAGCGTCTCTTCGGCGATCTGCTCGATGTCCGATCCCTCACAGCGGCTCGAGGTGCCGGCGAAGAACTTGTTCACCAGTTCGGTGCCGAGTCCGATGGTCTCGAAAATCTGGGCGCCGCGATAGGAGGCCACCGTGGAGATGCCCATCTTGGCCATCGTTTTGACGACCCCCTTGATCGATCCCTTGAGGAAATTGTAGACCGCCTTGTCGATGTCGATATCCAGCATATCCTCCTCTATCATCCGGGCGATGGAATCGAAGGCCATGTAGGGATTGATCGCATCGGCACCGAACCCGATGAGAGTGGCGAAATGGTGGACTTCGCGGGCTTCGCCGGTCTCCAGGATGATGGAGACGCGGGAGCGCGCCCCGGAACGAACGAGATAATGGTGCAGGCCGCCCATCACCAACAGGGTCGGCATCGCGGCATGGTTCGCGTCGATGTTGCGGTCCGACAGGATCAGCAGGTTGCAGCCGGCCTGGATCGCCGCGTCGGCGGAGGCGCAAAGTTCGTCGAAGGCCCGCTCCAGACCGAGGCCTCCCTGATCGGCCGGGAAGAGCGCGTCGAGGGTGGCGGTCTGGAAGCCGTCGAGCGCCACTTCGCGGATCTGGGCGAGCTGCTTGTTGTCCAGCAGCGGGTGGTCGAGTCGGATCATGCGGCAGCTCTTCGGACCGGGGTCGAGGAGATTGCCCTCGGACCCGAGAAAGGTCTCCGTCGCGGTGACCAGCTCCTCGCGGATGCAGTCCAGCGCCGGATTGGTGACCTGGGCGAAGATCTGCTTGAAGTAACTGTAGAGATGTTTCGGCTTCTGTGAGAGCACCGCGAGAGGCGTGTCGTTGCCCATCGAGGAGATCGGTTGGACCCCGCTCGTCGCGGTCGGCCCGAGCAGCATACGGATGTCCTCGTAGGTGTAGCCAAAAGCGAGTTGGCGCTCCAGGATGCGATCCTTCTCCACGGTCTTGGGCGCTTTCGCCTCGGGCAGATCCTTGAGAAAAACGCGGTACTCGTCGAGCCACTTGCGGTAGGGCTTGGCGGAGTAAACGCGCTTCTTGACCTCTTCGTCAGGGACGATGCGGCCCTCTTTCATGTCCACAAGGAACATGCGGCCGGGGCGGAGGCGACCTTTCTCCACCACCGTGAGCGGATCGAGATCGGGGATCACCCCGACCTCGGAGGCCATGATCACGAGATCGTCTTCGGTCACATAATAGCGACTCGGGCGCAGCCCGTTGCGGTCGAGCACCGCGCCGATCTGCTGGCCGTCTGAAAAAGTGATCGAGGCGGGACCGTCCCACGGTTCCATCATACAGGCGTGGAACTCGTAAAAGGCCTTTTTCTCCTCCTCCATCGTGGTGTGGCGCTCCCACGGCTCGGGGATCATCATCATCATCGCGTGGACGAGGTCGTAGCCGCCGTAGTGCATGAACTCGAGCGCGTTGTCAAAGCGGGCCGAATCGGATCCGTCCTCGTTGATCACGGGGAACACGCGGGCGATGTCCTCACCGAATTTGTCGCTTTGGCAGAGGGCCTGACGCGCTTTCATGAAGTTGGCGTTGCCCATGACCGTGTTGATCTCGCCGTTGTGGGCGATGAAGCGGTTGGGATGCGCCCGCGACCAACTCGGAAAGGTGTTGGTCGAGAAACGGGTGTGCATCAGCGCGAGAGCTGACTCGAAATCCGGGTCGTGGAAATCGGGAAAGTACTCCGAGAGCTGGCAGGGCGTCAGCATGCCCTTGTAGACCATGGTGCGGGCCGACAGATTGGTGATGTAGAGATAGGAACTGCCGGGGAAGGAGTTCGACTTGTTTCCGTGGACATCGGTGAAATTGTTCGGCAGCTCGTTGTGGCGGATGCCGTAGGTGATGCGGCGGCGGATGATGTAAAGAGTGCGCTCGAACTCCATCGCATCCGTGATGGCCGGATTTTTCCCGATGAAGACCTGGCGGATCGACGGCTCGTAGCGGCCCGAAGTCTTGCCGAGGATCTCGCTCTTGACCGGCACGGTGCGCCAGCCGAGGAACTTCTGCCCCTCTTCGCGGATGATGTGTTCGATGAACTGCATCGCCGCCTCGCGCTCGCT
>JAAYAT010000255.1 GCA_012719225.1 Verrucomicrobiaceae bacterium | reverse complement strand
CTGATCGTCGAGGAATTCGGCGGCGGGTTCAAATTGAAGACCCTCGAATACATTTTCCACGGCCTGCCCCTCGCCGGTCTCGACCACGCCGTCGAATCGCTCCCGCTGCGCAGTCCCGAGAACATCCTCCTGGCGCCCGACACCCAGTCGTTGCTCCGGGCGATCGGCGGGGTCATCGACGATTTCGAGGCCCTCAACCGGATGCGCCGCACCTCTCTCAAAATCTGCCGCGAAGCGTTCCGATGGGAGGAAAGGGGGCGGCTCCTCCGCGACACTCTTCGCGAGATGCGAGGCGGCCGAACCGCCGACGAGACAGGGTTGGACGCGGGACCCAACCCACTTGGGCACCGGCTCAGTCCGGAATCTCGTCGTGTTTGAGCAGGTAATAGGCGCTCTGGACGACGTTGAGTCCGTAGTTGGCGATCAGTTCGAACTGATTGTTCATGTCAATCGTGAGCATCTCGGTTTTCACCGAGTCCGCTGTTTGTGACATGCGTTTCATGGCCTGTTTGTTGTATAATTTGCGCAGCTTGTCGGTGGATTTTTCAATCTCCTGGGCGCGGAGCAGTTTTTCTTCCGAGGCACCCGAAAGGAGAACTTCGGAGTAAAGATCGATCAGTTCGACGATCTTCGAAGCAAAGAGAATGATATTGTCGGTGGCCTCTTCGCCGAAGGCGCGACCTTTGTGGTACTTCCGCTGGGTGATCTGAATGAGCCGGTAGATCGCGTCCGAGATCTCTTCGAGTTCGGAGACGATACGCAACATGCGGGTGACGGAGCGGGCGTTTTCCAGACTGATCTCGGCGGCGCTGGTGCGCACGAGATATTCCGTAATGTCGTGGGTGAGAACATCGGCCTCATCCTCCATGGCCTTCAGTCGTTTGACTTCCTCGCTGAGGTCGGCGGCGGGATTTTTGAAAACTTCGAGGTAGCCGTGGAACATGTCGCGGGTGATCCCGGCGAGTTCGCGCGTGGCGCTTTCGGCCTCGGGCAGGTTCAATTCACCGAGGTCGACCATGCCGCCGGAAATGAAGTGGAGACGGTGGGTTTCCGGCCGCATTTCCGGTTTCTCCCTCACCAGCCGGGTCACGAGAGTGGCGATTTGAGGGATGAATCCGACGAGAAGAATGATGTTGGCGCAATTAAAGAGGGAATGAAAGATCGCGAGGTGGAACCCAGTGTTGGCGGTATTGTCGTCGCCTTTCCAGCTCTCCGGCAGCAGGGAGCCGAGCCACACCGCCATTTCGGTGAAAGGGTAAAAGATCAGCAGCATCCAGAGGACACCGATGATATTGAAAAAGAAGTGGGCGCGCGCCGCCCGGCGCGCGTTCACATTGGTGCCGATGGAGGCGAGCCAGGCCGTCACGGTGGTGCCGATATTTTCCCCGAGAACGATGGCGGCCGATTCTTCGAAGCCGATCCACCCCTGGATCGCGAGGGTCACGGTGATGGCCATCGCGGCGGAGGAGGATTGCACGACGAGCGTCAGGGCGATCCCGAGCAAAAGGAAAACGAGGATGGAGAGGTAGCCCCGCCCGTTGAAACCGGCGATAAATTCCTGCACCTGCCGCGCCTGATCCTGAATTGCCACGTCCGTGCTGGAGAGCATTCCTTTGATGTCGGGAACCGATTCCTTGAGAAGGTGCAATCCGAAAAAGAGCAGGCCGAATCCGATAAGGACCTCACCAAAACTGTTCCAGCGGTTTTTCCCGATAAAAAAGAGAGGCAGACCGACGCCGACGATGGGAATGGCGATGTCGGAGAGCGAAAAATTTCCCACCATCCCGATGATCCAAGCCGTCATCGTCGTTCCGAGGTTGGCTCCCATGATGACCCCGATGGATTCGACGAGGGTGAGGAGACCGGCGTTGACGAAGCTGACGACCATCACCGTCGTGGCCGAGGAGGACTGAACGATGCTCGTGATCGCGAGCCCGGTCAACACACCGGTCAAACGATTGCGGGTCATCGTCGCCATGATGCGGCGCATCCCGTCCCCGGCGGTGCGCTGGATGCCTTCGCTCATGACTTTCATCCCGTAGAGAAAGACGCCGAGCGAACCGAGAACTTTAAGGAGGAAAACGAAGGTATCCATGCGATGCGCCCGACAGTAGGCAATCCCGATCACATGACAAGATTGTCAAAAAAAAAATCCCGGTTTTCCGCAAAAAACAGCCTGACTATCAAGTTCTCTTAGCTAACCCGCATTTCTCACACCCTTTCTGCTGCGACTTGCTACGGCCCGGTCTGGCTGCGTTCCACTCGGTTTCCCCTTGGACAGGATGGAATCATACAGCCCGGCGGGAAAACCAACACGCGCCTTGCCAGACCGAACCTCGCCGCGTCTCGCGACGAAAGAGCATGAGAAATGCGGGTTAATCGACGGGCCAGCGGCGCAGCAGGAGCATGGAATTGTGTCCGCCGAAGGCGAAGGCGGCCGAGAGGGCGATGTCGATGTCGGCGCGGCGAGCGGTGTGGGGGACGAAATCGAGGTCGCATTCGGGGTCGGGGGTCTCCAGATTGATCGTCGGGGGAAGCACTCCCTCGTGCATCGCGCGGATGCACCAGATCGCCTCGACCGCTCCCGCCGCTCCGATGAGGTGGCCGGTGACGGACTTGGTCGAGGAGACCGGAACGCGATAGGCCTCGTCCCCGAGAGCGCGTTTCAGAGCGCGCACCTCGGAGATGTCCCCTATGCTCGTCGAGGTGGCGTGGGCGTTGACGTAGGAAATCTGATCGGGGGTGACGCTGGCCTTTTCCAGGGCCAGTCGGATCGCCCGCGCCGCCTGCACCGCCTCGCGGTCGGGATCGGTGGGGTGGACGGCGTCCGAGGTCGCAGCGCAGGAGAGGATCTCGGCGAGGGGAGTGGCCCCGCGGGCGAGGGCGGACTCCAGGTCTTCGAGGACGAGGACCCCGGCTCCTTCGCTGATGACGAATCCGTCGCGGTCGCGGTCGAACGGACGCGAGGCTCGCTCCGGTTCGTCGTTGCGTCGCGAGAGGGCGCGCAGTTGGCTGAATCCGACGAGTCCGAGATGGGTCACGGCCGCCTCGGCTCCGCCGGTGAGCATGGCCCGCGCGTCCCCTCGCTGGATCGCGTAAAATGCCTGGGCAATCGCGTCGTTGCCGGTCGAGCAGGCCGCGGCGACGCCGTAGGTGATGCCGTGGGCGCCGGTCTGTATGCTGACCTGGACGGAGGCCGAATCGGCGGTGATCATCGGAATCATCAGCGGATTGAGACGGCCCGCGCCGCGGCGGTCCATGATGTGCTGGTTGTCCGTGTAGGTCTGGATACCGCCGGCCCCGGAGCCGATGATGACTCCGACGTCGTTGCTGTTCTCCCCGTCGATGACCAGCTTCGACCCGGCGAGCGCCTCGCGGGCGGCGGCGACGGCGAACTGGGAAAAGCGGTCGGCGCGGCGGGCTTCCTTGGCCCCCATCACCGTGGTCGGATCAAAGCCTTTGACCTCGCCGGCGATGCGAACGGGGAGATGGTCCACCGGCACGAGGGTGACCGGACCGATCCCGGAACGTCCCTCGACGACCGCGCGCCACGAGGTCTCGACATCGAGGCCGACGGGAGTGACCGCTCCCATTCCGGTCACGACAACCCGGCGCGGGGTTGTGGGCGACGGAATGGAGGAGTGGGAATTCACGGAGCGGGCAGAACGAAGGAGGTGGACGGGGCGGCGGGCGAAAGAGAGTCTCCCGGCAGAGACCCCTGGCGCGCGCCGCTCCCCATGAAACGACGGGGTTTTCCCGATTGCGAGTCATAAAACACCGCGTCGGCGCATTTTTTCGAGACGCGCCGATTCTCCTGGTGCGCGCGAATGCCGCGGACGGGAGAACCTTTTATCCCTCGGAAAACTGCAACTCGTAGAGCTGCCGATATTCCGCGCAGCGCTGCAAGAGGATCTCGTGCGGCGCCATGTCGAGGATGCGGCCCTGGCTCATCACGACGATCTCGTCCGAGTTGATCACCGTGGACAACCGGTGGGCGATGGCAATGACCGTCTTGCCCTCGGACAATTTCTCAAGGGCGTCCTGGATGGCTTTTTCGGATTCGGAATCGAGTGCCGAGGTGGCTTCGTCGAGGAAGAGAATGGGAGCGTCGCGGAGGATCGCCCGGGCGATGGAGAGCCGCTGTTGCTGCCCACCCGAGAGGGTGCAGCCCTTGTCGCCCAACATCGTGTCGTAGCCCTGCGCCTGCTCCGAGATGAACTCGTGCGCGTGGGCCAACTGCGCCGCGCGGACGATTTCCTCTTCGGTGGCGTCGAGATGGCCGTAGCGGATGTTGTTGCGGATGGTGTCGTGAAACAGAAAGGTGTCCTGACTGACCAGCCCGATCTGGTCGCGGAGGGATTGCTGGGTGTAGTCGCGGATGTCGCGACCGTCGATGAGGATGCCGCCCTTTTCGACTTCGTAGAACCGCAGGATCAGCGAGAGGATGGTCGATTTCCCCGAGCCGCTCTGACCGACGAGAGCGTATTTTTTGCCCGGCTCGAAGCGCAGCGAGACCCCGTCGAGGGCGGCCCGGTCCGCGGTGTAGGCGAAGGTCACGTCGCGCAGCTCGATCCCGCCGCGGCAGTCGCTCAGGGCGGTCGCGCCGGGACGGTCGCGCACGTCGGGAACGGCGTCGATGTAGCCGAAGACCTTCACCGCCGCGACATAGCATTTCTGGAGTTGGATCTGCATCCGGCTGAGCATCTTGGCGTGCGGGTAAATGCTCATCAGGCCGAGATTGATGGTCAGGAAAGTCTCGGGCGCGATCTGGGTGTACCAGGCGTAGACCATGCCGACGGCGATCCCGAAGGAGCCCACGATCTCGACCATGGGACTGGAGATTTCCATCGCCTTGCGCCAGCGGATGATGAACTTGACGATCTGGCGGCTGCCCTCGTTGAAACGCGAGCGCTGGTAGTCCTCGCGCCCGTGTGCCTTGATCAGGCGGATGCCCGAGAAACTCTCGTGCAGGGTCACCATGAGCCCCTCGGACTCCGTCTCCTCGCGCCCGCCGGCCTTGCGGACCTTGCGACTGATCATCGCCACCGGGACGATGCAGAGCGGGAAGACAAAGAGCGCTCCGAAGGTGTAGAGCGGATCCATCATCAGGACCATGAAGATGATGGAGACGATCGCGGCGGGATGCTGGATCAGCGAACTGAGGAGCTGGCTCCCCGCGTCGGCGGTGGTGCGGGTCTGGTTCGCCACTGTCTGGATCAGCTCGCCCTGTTTGACGGAATTGTAAAAAGAGAGCGATTGCCCCATCAGGCTCGTGAAAGTCTCGTCGCGGAGGCGGTAGAGCACCTTCATGTTGATCCAGAGCATGCAGTACTGGTGCAGGAAATAAAAGGCCCCGCGGACGAGCAGGAGCAAGGGGATGCTGAGACAGACGACGAGGACGAAAATCCATTCCTTCTCCGGCGGCAGGGACGGAGCGGGGATGCGGATGTCAGCGAGGGCGGGGAGGTGGAGATCCGCGAACGGCAGATAGTACTCCGGGACCGGTTCCCCCTTCGCCCCCGGCAGGACGATGGTGAAGACGGACTTCAGGACGAGGAGGAGAACCCCGTTGAAGACTCCGGCGAGGATGCCGAAAAAGACACCCCAGATCAGGCGGACTTTGAGCGGCTTGATGTAGCTGAGAAGCCGTCCGTAGACGGCGCGCCGATCCTCCGCGAGATCGTCGGAGGAGGCACCGGCGATCTCGAGGGCACGCGGGGAAGCGGGAGGGAGGGGCGAAGACATGGCTGAAAAGCCCTCTGAAGACAGCGGGCGAAAGGATTGCTACAGGACGATGGCCTCTTGCGCAAGGGTTTGCGAAGGATGGAGCGGGTCTGTTGTTGTCTCCTCCTTCGAAAGAAT
>JAAYAT010000254.1 GCA_012719225.1 Verrucomicrobiaceae bacterium | reverse complement strand
GGTCTCCATCTGGAGTCGGTCGGCGGCATCCCCATTCTCGGGATCTCGCGTCTGCCGCTGCACAACACTCTCAACCGCTATTTGAAACGCTTCGTCGACATCATCGGCGGCCTCGTTGGATTGCTCCTCGCCGCTCCGGTGATCGGATTGTTCGCCATTCTCATCTACCGCGAGAGCCCCGGTCCGATTTTCTATCGCCAGCGTCGCCTCGGAGCGAGCGGCTCCACCTTTGAGATGGTGAAACTGCGCTCGATGAAGTTGAACGCGGAGACGGACGGGGTCGGTTGGACGGTCAAGGATGATCCGCGTTGTCTCCGGGTCGGGGCCTTCATGCGGCGTTGGAACATCGACGAGATCCCGCAGTTCTGGAACGTCCTCAAAGGCGAGATGAGCCTCGTCGGTCCGCGCCCCGAGCGGCCCGAACTGATCGAGCAGTTCAAGGAGGAAATCCCGCACTACAACGCCCGCCACCACATCAAGCCCGGCATCACCGGATGGGCCCAGGTCAATGGGTTGCGTGGCGACACCGATCTCTCCGAGCGGGTTCGCTTCGATCTCCACTATATCGAAAACTGGAACGTGCTCTTCGATTTTCAGATCATGCTCCTGACGTTTATCAAACGGGAGGGGGCTTGTTAGGGGTGTGTTAGGTGTTAGGTGTTATGTTTTAGGTTTTTAGGTTTTTAGGTTTTTAGGTTTGAATTGGGTCCGACAGATTTTTGCTGACGATCAGGCGGAGATCGATGCGCCGGCCACTCCGGCTTTGAAGTGGTTTCGTGGGTTGTTCGTGTTGTTCCTTTTTTCCTTCGTTTTTGATTACAAATCGCCCGACCTCGAGTTCGGGGCGGTGTCGACCGGGGGATCGATTTTTCAGTATGCCTTCCTCGGCGTGGCGATGCTCTCGGGCGGAGTGGCGACGATCTTCGGACTGCGGCACCTCCTCGTGCGGCCGGGGGTCTATGTCGTGCTGCTCTGGTGGGGCTATGTCGTGATGAGCCTCGCGGTCGCCTTTCTCTGGGGAAACGAACCGGGCCGCATTCTGCGTCTCGCGATCCCGTTGCTCCTGGTGGGTTTCGGGATCAATACCACTCTCCTCGTCGCGGTCACGGGAATGCGTCCAGGCGAGGCGGTGCGGTGGTTTCTCATCGCGGCCCTGACAAATGTCTGCTGGCGTTTCGCCTTCGGTGCTCTCGCGAGCGGTACGCCTCTCTCGGAAATCCGCATGGAGATCCTCAGTCCGGCGATGGGATTCCTCTTCGCCTGGGTGGGCTGCGCCTTTCTGCTGCGTCACCGTTTCACCTGGTGGAGTCTGATCGTCTTCGGCGTGCCCCTCGCGGTCGCCGCGATCTCGATCACGCGAAGCCTCGCCCTGCCCATCGTGGTTTCGTTTCTCACCGGAGGCTTCTGTCTGGCTCTGGCGATGCTCTGGAGAATGTACGACCTGCGTTTCCCCCTTCGGAAAATCGGGCCGCTCGCCGCGATGGGTGCGACGATGGTATTTGTTCTCTTCGGAGTGGCGGTGGCGCAGCACAACCTCGCGGATCGCTGGTACCAGCGCATTTTCAACAACCGCGGGGAAGGCGGCGCGACGACGGAGGATCTCTCCTCGCTGATGCGCAAGGCCGAGGCCAAATCGATGTGGGACATACTCGCCAAAGAACCTCACAGTTTCCTATACGGACGCGGTCTCGGAGCGGCCTACTACTGGGACGAAGACTACTATCCCGAACTTTTCCTCGTCTATCCCGAGGATCGGCATCAGTTCCCCGACGAGATTTTCAGCGCGGGGCACAGCATCTGGACCTACACGCTTTTTTCGACGGGATTCATTGGCATCGGTGTCGTTCTGCTCTCGTTTTTTGTTCCCATGGGGCTCAGCCTGCACGCGGCGCGGCTCAACTCCCGCACGGTGATGGGGCCGCGGGCGCGGGACTCCTTCCTCGTCTTTCTGCCTTTCATCTCGATGTGGGCGACGATGAGCGAGAGCATCACCCGGAATCCCTTTGACGAACGTTTTACCGGAGTCTTGTTCGGATTCATGATGGCGCTGCCCCAGTTTTTTTACAATCGCGCCTATTTTCTCCGGTATCGCGAGGAACTCGGTCAGGCGGCGCCGCAGATCATCCTCGACGAGGAAACCGCGGACGCACTCGAGGAGACCCCGCTCTTTCAGAACCGCAGGCTGGTCGGGGGCATCTCGGGACGGGGCGGGGGACATCACCTCGTCGGGAGCCGCTACGAATTCGAAGCGCCTTCGGGCCGGGGGGGACGGGAAAAATGAGCTTCGATTTTTCTCCCTTCCTCTCGCTGGTATTCTGGGGCTGTCTCGTCCTCCTCGCGCACAGCTACGTGTTTTATCCTCTCCTGCTCGCGTTTCTGGCCCGAGGCAAAACACTGTCGCCGGACCGTTTTGAAAACGATGACGAACTCCCCGAGTTCGCTGTGCTGATGGCCGTCTACAACGAAGAGGCGGTTCTCGGGGAGACTCTCGACTCCATCCTCG
>JAAYAT010000253.1 GCA_012719225.1 Verrucomicrobiaceae bacterium | reverse complement strand
CGATACTTCGATCCGAGAATGTCACGTAGCTCCTCGCCCCGTCTCCAGACTGGGCTTGGAGCGCGTATTTGAAAAGATAGCGATTCAATTCTTCCACTCCGCAGTCGAACCCGCCGGTCGGATCACCCGACTGGAGGAGGCGCGGACGGGAGAATGAAAAATCAGGCATCCTGAAAGCGAGTCTTGCGGGTCAGCAGCGCCTTCACCTCCGGCAATTCCCGAGGTGGCGCATCGAGTCGGTCGGTGAACGCTTCCCAGTCCGCTTGCGACAACCGAAGGCGATTGTCCTGCGTGGTCCGTCGCTCGGCGTCGGGCCACACCAGCCCGAGGACATACTGGGTGATCGTCTGCCCCGACAATTCCGCCGCCCGGGCGATCACGTTTTTTTTCTCCAGATCGACCCGGATATCGATTCTCGTCTGTGTTGCCATGCGAAAGTTACCCTACCCTTTTGTGTGGACACCGTCCACACAAATCTCCCCCGCTCACTCCTCCAATCGCGCCAGAAGATCCTCGGTCGAGACGGCCTCGCCTTTGCGCACGAGGACCTCCGTGACGGTGCCGTCGGTGTTCGCGGAGATCGTCGTGAGCATTTTCATCGCCTCGAGGGTGATGACGGGATCTCCCGCGCTCACCTTCGTGCCGACTCCGACGTTGATCTCGGTGACCATCCCGGGCATGGGAGCCACGACCTGGAGCGGGTCCTTCGAATCGCCCTTCGGTTTGGTGACGGCGTCTTTCGGGGCGAGGGTTTTGTCGAGAATCTGCGATTCCCGGGGCATCCCGTTGAGTTCGTAAAACACGCTGCGGTAGCCTTCGTCGTCCGCTTCGCCGATTCCGATGAGCTTGATGAAGAGCAGTTTGCCGTGGTCGATCTGCACCTCGATCTCCTCGCCGATGGAGAGGCCGTAGAAGAAGGCCGGCGTGGGCAGGCCGCTGACCCGGTCGTAGGTGCCGATGAACTGGTCGAAGTCCGCGAAGACCTGCGGATACATGAAGTGGCTGTAGAGATCGTCCTCGCCGCAGGGGCGTCCGAGTGTTTCGGTCAACTCTTTCCGGGTCTGGTCGAGATCGACCGGGTCCGCCAGTTCGCCGGGGCGTTTGGTGGTGGGGACGCGGTCTCCGAGGATCGCTTTTTGCACCGCCGTCGGCCAACCACCGTCGGGCTGTCCGAGTCCGCCCTGGAGCATCCCGATGACGGATTCGGGAAAGTCGTGCGAGCCGGGGGCGAGGTGGGGGACATCCTGCGGACGGATTCCGCGGGTGATGAGATACATGCACATGTCGCCCACGACCTTGGAACTCGGGGTCACCTTGATGATGTCGCCGAAAAGCTGGTTCACCTCGGCGTAGGTGCGGGCGATCTCGGGCCAGCGATGGCCGAGTCCCATGGCACCTGCCTGCTCCTTGAGGTTGGTGAACTGGCCGCCCGGCATCTCGTGAAAATAGACTTCAGCGGAGCCGGCCCGCGGAGCGGTGTTGAAGGGTTTGTAAAACTCGAGGACTTCCTCCCAGTAATCCGACAGCTCGTTGAGCGTGTCGAGATCGAGCCCGGGATCGCGCTCGTGCCCGCGCAGGGCCGCACAGACCGAGTTGAGGTTCGGCTGGCTGGTGGACCCTGACATGGACGCGATGGCGAGGTCGGCGATATCGACCCCGGCGTCGGCGGCGGAGAGAACGGACGCGGCGTTGATGCCCGAGCTGTCGTGGGTGTGGAAATGGATGGGGATACCGATTTCCTCGCGCAGGGCGGTGACGAGTTTTTTCACCGCGAAAGGTCGGCAGAGGCCCGCCATGTCCTTGATCGCGAGGATGTGGGCCCCCATTTTTTCCAGTTCCTTCGCCTTGGCGACGTAGTACTGCAGCGAGTACTTGTCGCGCTTGGGATCGTCGATGTCGCCGGTGTAGCAGATCGCCGCCTCGCAGAGGGCGTAGGGCTGGTCCCGAACCGCCTCCATCGCCACGGTCATGTTCGGGAGGTAGTTGAGCGAGTCGAAGATGCGGAAGATGTCCATCCCCGACTCGGCGGCGTGTTTGACAAAGCCGGCCACGACATTGTCGGGGTAGTTGGAATAGCCCACCGCGTTGGACCCGCGGAAAAGCATTTGGAAACAGATGTTCGGCACCTTTTCCCGCAAATCGCGGAGCCGGTCCCAGGGGCTCTCCTTGAGGAAACGCATCGCCGAGTCGAAGGTCGCTCCGCCCCACATTTCCAGACTGAAGATCTTCGGGGCCCGCTGTGCGACGACGCTCGCGACGTTGAGCATGTCGATGGATCGCATCCGCGTGGCGATGAGCGACTGATGGGCGTCGCGCATGGTGGTGTCGGTGATGAGGAGCGGCTTTTGCTCGCGGATCCAAGCGGCGAATTTCTCCGGTCCCAGCTCGAGCAGGCGGGTGCGCGATCCGGCGGGAATGTCGCCCCGCACGTCGAACTCGGGGATCCTCGCGGGCGGCAGCACCTCGGCGGGGCGGAACCCTTTCGCGGTGGCGTTGCCGTTGACCGTGACGTCGCTGAGATAGGCGAGCAGCTTGGTCGCCCGGTCGCGTTTGGGTTTGAATTTGAAAAGGTCGGGGTTGGTGTCGATGAGGCGCGTCGTGGCCTGGCCCGAGCGGAACGTTTCATCGAGGACGACGTTTTCGAGAAAGGGAATGTTGGTCTTGACCCCGCGGATGCGGAACTCACGGAGGGCGCGGTACATGCGCTGGAGCGCGATGTCGAAGCGCGGACCGGAGGCGGTCAGCTTCACCAACATGGAGTCGTAGTAGGGTGTGATGACCGATCCGGCATCGCCCGCGCCCGCGTCGAGGCGGATCCCGAAACCGGCCGCCGAGCGGTAGTTGATGATCTTGCCGTAGTCCGGCGAAAAGCCGTTCGCGGGATCCTCGGTGGTGATGCGCGCCTGCACCGCGAAGCCGTTCCGCGCGATCTCATCCTGCTTCGGGATGTCGATCTCGTGACCGAACAGTTCGTAGCCCCGGGCCACGAGAATCTGGGAGCGGACCAGGTCGATCCCGGTGATGACCTCGGTCACGGTGTGCTCGACCTGGATGCGCGGGTTCATCTCGATGAAGAACCATTCGTTCGTGTCGATGTCGTAGAGGAACTCCACCGTGCCGGCGTTGTTGTAGCCGATCGAGGCGGAAATTTTCACCGCCGCATCGCAGAGTTCCTTCCGCACGGTGTCGTCGAGTCCGACCGAGGGGGCGATCTCGATGACCTTCTGGTGCCGTCGCTGCACCGAACAATCGCGCTCGTGGAGGTGGACGAGGTTGCCGTGCTGGTCTCCGAGAATCTGGACTTCGATGTGTTTGGCCCGGCCGACAAACCGCTCCAGGAAGACGGCGGGATTGCCGAAGGCGTTCTGCGCTTCGTTCTGCGCCTCATCGAGGAGCCCGTCCAGTTCGGACTCCTTGCGCACCACCCGCATGCCGCGGCCCCCGCCCCCGAAGGCGGCTTTGATGATGAGCGGAAAACCGATCCCGCGGGCGATCTGGAGAGCCTCGGCCCGATCCGCGACCGGCTCCTCCGTGCCGGGCAGGGTGGGAACGTTGACTTTTTTCGCGAGAGCGCGGGCGGATACCTTGTCGCCCATCGCGTCGAGCATCTCGGGATCGGGTCCGATGAACTTCAGTCCCGCCTCGCGGCAGGCCCGGGCGAAGTCGGCGTTCTCCGAGAGGAATCCGTAGCCGGGGTGAATGAGGGTGACGCCCTTTTCCTTCGCGATGCGGATGATGCCCTCGATGTCGAGGTAGGCGCCGACGGGGCCTTTTTCCTTGCGGAGACGGTAGGCTTCGTCCGCCTTGAAACGGTGGCGGGAAAAACGATCCTCCTCGGCGTAGATCGCGACGGTGCGCAAGCCCAGCTCGGTGGCGGCGCGGAAAATCCGGATGGCGATCTCGCCCCGGTTCACGGCCATCAATTTTTCTACACGGGCGGGTTCCTGATTCTCGGTGTCAGACATGGGGCGAGACTATAAACCCAGCCCTCGGGACGGAAAGACCGATTTTCACGAATTTCCCGTGAGGACGCGCGAGGCCCCCTCATTCTTCTGTATTTGCTTTGTAACCGATGCTCAGGACCACATCGTGCAGCGGTTGCGCGGTGCGGGCCGTGCGGACCTTGACATCCTCCCAGAGAGCCTCGCCCTGTTTTGTGCTGTCGGCCGCGCCGAAGGCGACCTCGTTGCGCTGGTAATAATCGCGCGGGGCGAGCACTCCGGGCGCATCGATGCGGAGAACCTCGTCGACGTGGACTTGCAGATCGGCCCCATTTAGGGTGACCTGGTAGCGGTGGAAGCCACCGGTGGTATCCATCGCATAACGCAGTTTCGGATGATGAAAAAGACGGATGCCTTCGGGAGAGAGTTCCACCCGCTCACCGCTGATACCGTTGGTGAGGATCAGGAAACTCGACCCACGGATCACTTTCACCCGCGCCTCGACCACACTTTCCGTATCGGGATCGGCACCCCATGCCGCCCGGTAATAACAGTAGTCGCCGACCTCCCTACCGCGGTCGGCGAGAAGCAGGGCATTTTTCTCAATGGACTCATGGATGCGGGAGGAACCCTTGTCCCGACGCCACGGTTTGGCCGGCAACTCTTTGCCGTCATACACAAAACTCCACGCCTTTTGCTGTGTCGGAGCGGGCGGGTGCAGGGTGAGGGCGAGGTGGTTGACCCCCTTGCGCACCTGGGCGGCGGAGAGGGGCCAGTCGATCCAGCCGTCGCGCGGTTTGCCGGTGGGCAGAGTTTCTCCATTCAGGCTTGCGCTCACGCGACCGGCATCCTCGAGTCCGGGGAATTCGAGGTGCAAGGTGGCGGTTGCTTCGTGACCGACCTCCGCGGCGGCGCTGAGATCATCGGCCACCATGAGCGGAAAGGCGAGGGTTTGGTTCACCTCCAGAAAAGCCGGGGCCGTGGGGGTGACCATCGGGATCGTTTGATGACGATCACCCTCCGCGAGCCAGCGGGTCGATTTGCCGTCGAGATCGGTGAGAAAATATTCTTTGTCGGTGAATGCGAGCGACTTCGGATCTCCCAGTTCATGCCAGAGCGG
>JAAYAT010000252.1 GCA_012719225.1 Verrucomicrobiaceae bacterium | reverse complement strand
CCCGGGGGCGGGGTAGCTGTCCTGTTTTTCGAACTCCCACCAGTGCTTCAGATAAGGGTCGAAGACCTCGACGTCGGCGCCCATCTCGGCGAGCTTGCGCACGATGACCTCCGAGCCGGAATAGCGCGTGTCGCCCACGTCCTCGCGGTAGGAGGCGCCGAGGAGCGCCACCCGCGAGGCGGCGACGATCTTGCCCATGTTGCGCAGCGCATCCCGCACGAGCCGGGCGGCGTGAACGCCGCGGGTGTCGTTGATGTCGATCGCCGTGGGAGTAATCTTGAAAATGTCGTCCTCGAACCCCATCAGGGTGTGATAGGACCAGAACCCGAGGCCGCCGTCCTTGGGCAGGCAGTAGCCGCCGATGCCGGGGCCGGGGAACATGATGTTCGAGTGCGTCGGCCGCACCTTGATGGCCTTGAGCACCTTGAGGAGATCCACGCCGTTGCGCTCGGCGAAGACGCTCCATTCGTGCATGAAGGCCAGGATCGCCGCCCGGTAGGAGTTCTCGACGATCTTGCAGGTTTCGCTCTCGAGCGGCCGGTCGAGCACCGTGAGCGGAAATTTTTCGACGTTGAGAACCCCGCTCAGGAATGCGACCACCCGCTTCTGAGCCTCCGGATTGACTCCGCTGCACACCCGCCAGAAATCGCGGATGGAGGCGACATAGTTCCGGCCCGGCATCACCCGCTCGAAGGAGTGGGCCAGGAGCGGCTCGCGGTCTCCGAGGCCGCGCCGCTCGAACTCCTTCTTGATGATGGGATAGGCCACATATTCCGTCGTGCCCGGCGGAACCGTGGTCTCGATCAGCACCAGGCAGTCCGGCCCGATCTTCTGTCCGATGATCTTCAGACACTCCTCGAGCGCCTGTATGTCGGCCCGGCCCCGGCGGACGTCTCCGATGGTGTCTTTGTGGTAGTCGCACTGCACGTCTACGACCACGACATCGGCCAGCGCCAGCGCATCGTAGGTAAAGGTCGCGGTCAACGACTTCTTCTCCAGCACGCAGCGGCGGATCATCTGGGCGACTTCGGGGTCGTCGGCCTCGACCGGGGCCACCCCCCGGTTGAGGTAAGCGATCTTCCAGAAGGAGCGGGGCGAGGGCCGCTGCATCCCGATGACGAATTTGCTCGGTCGGCCCTGGGCGTCGACGGCATCCGCCACGACCCCGGCCATGACCGCTCCGACGAAGCCGACCCCCATCACGACGACGACCTCCCGGCCCATGCGGCGCTGTTGCGCCGCGGCGCGCTGGAGGCGTTTGAATTCCTTCGCGTACTCGGCGGCGGAGGGGAGCGCGAAGGTTTCGTTGTTCGGGCAGACGGACACGGCCGCGGCCGGCGGACCGGGATGAGCTTTGGAGGAGGGTTTCGATGTGGAGCGCGGCATCCTTTTTCCTTTCTTGATCAGGTGGATTTTCCCCGGGAGGGTGCGGCGGCCGCCCGCCCGATACTGACATAGTCGAACCCCATCCCGGCGGCCAGTTCGGCGTCGTAGAGATTGCGGCCGTCGAAAATGGCCGGTATCTTGAGGAGCTTGCGGATCCGGCCGAAATCCGGGTTGCGGAACTGGTTCCAATCCGTCACGATGGCCAGCGCATCGGCGCCTTCGAGGGGTTCGT
>JAAYAT010000022.1 GCA_012719225.1 Verrucomicrobiaceae bacterium | reverse complement strand
ATTTTTCCCACGATGAGGGGGAGAGGGAGTGGGAGCGGAGCTATCCCGAAAAATCGGGGGCACGGTGGGGACAGGTTCCGGATGGGGACAGACAGGTCACGGTGGGGACAGGTTCCGGATGGGGACAGGTCAGCTCGGGCAGGACAGCTCGGGCAGGGACAGGTTATCTATTTCAAGCTTGGGCAGGGACAGGTTATCTATTTCAGGAATGTGAGATCAATCTTTCTTCTCCTGGATTTGCTCCACGCGGCGCTCCTTGACGCGCCCGCCAAGTTTTCCTCCCTAAACCAAATGACTGCACAAATCCTTGCAATTTGTGCAATGATTTGTAGACTTATCTCATCTGAGATGAAGCCGAAAATGCAACCCCTCAAACAACTCGACGAGACTCTGCGTGCTCTCGCGGACAGCGATCACTGTGTGTTTGCCACCTCCGATCTGGCGGGAGCGGTTCCGCGGTGCGGGCAGTTGGCGGTGTTGCTCTCGAGGGCGACCAAAGCCGGAGTGCTCCATCGCATTTGCAAGGGGATCTATTTTTTTCCGGTGCGGGAGTATTCTTCCGGGAATCTGCTGTATCACGCCGCGGCGCGGCTGCGGGCGGGTGAGTTCAATTACCTCAGTATGGAATCGGTCCTGAGCGAAACCGGGGTAATCTCACAAATGCCGATGAACTGGATCACTCTCATGAGTTCGGGGCGCAGCCATGTCATCGACTGCGGCGACTACGGGTATATCGAGTTCATTCACACCAGGCAACGTCCTGAAAAGATCGCGGGTGAGTTGACTTTCGATACGGAACGTCATCTCTGGCGGGCCTCGGTGCGGCAGGCCTGGCGGGATATGAAAGCGGCCCGGCGCTCCACCGAACTCATTGATAAGGAAGTGCTGCATGAGCTTGTTTGATAGACTCGTGGATGAGGCGTTGCGCGGACGTGCCGATTTGACAACCTTGCGCCCCGTAGTCGAGAAGGAATTGCTGCATCTCGACATCCTTCGCGAAATGAGCGGTGCGGGCCTGCTCGCCGACTTGACCTTTATCGGTGGCACCTGCCTGCGCGCCTGCTACGGCTCTCCCAGACTGAGTGAAGATCTCGATTTCACCGGCGGCTCCCGTTTCAAAAAGGAGGACCTGTCCGAACTCAGCCACGTCCTCACCGAACGCCTCAAAACCCGCTACGGTCTGCCGGTGAGGGTGAGCGATCCGATCAAAACAGGATGGCGGGTGGCGACCTGGAAGCTCACCGTGGAGACGCGTCCCGGTCAGCGCGATTTGCCCGCCCAGCGCATCCATCTCGACATTTGTGCCATTCCCAGCTACGATCCGCGCCCGATGATGCTACAAAATAGGTACGGGATCGATCTGGGGACATCGGGTCTCATTTTTCAAGCGCAGAGTCGCGCGGAGATTCTCGCGGATAAAATAATCGCCCTCGCTTTTCGTGAGAACCGCATCAAAAATCGCGACCTCTGGGACATCACCTGGCTCGTGCAACAGGGCGAGGCGTTGCCCGGTGAACTCATCCCCCGGAAAGTCCGCGATCATCGGAGGACGGAGGAGGATTTTCTCTCGCTCCTCGGAGAGCGCATCGCTTCCCTGCGAAGCGATCCCCGGCGGCGCGAAGATTTTCAGCGGGAGATGCGCCGGTTTCTTCCCGCCGCCACCGTGCGGGAGACGATAGATCAACCCGCCTACTGGAGCTATCTCACGGAGACGGTGACCGATCAAGGCCGCCGCGCCGCGAACTCGCTCTGAGCAGACTCCTATTCTCCCATTCGCTTGGCGATGGCGTAGCCTTCCGCGTCGCCGTTGCGGCGGATTTCGCGGAAGAGTCGGTCGATTTTCATGCGGGTGATGCGGCAGAAGTAGGACACCAGCGCGACGAGTTCGTCCGGGGTGTCTTTGCCCTTCTTCCCGCTCTCGATGAGTTGGCCGGCGTAGGCCATCGCGACGGTCATGGCGAAGAGTTCGGCACCGATCTCGACGAAACGACCGAGGAGGACCTGCTTTTTCTCCAGCTTCGGGCCGTGCCGCAGCATCGCGTGGAAGAGACCGCGGGCGAGGCGTCGGCTGAGGGCGCGGACGCGGCGGGATTCGGCGTGGAACTCGGGGAGGACTCCGGCTTCGCCCCGCCAGGCGGGCATCCACAGGACCGGATACCAGCGTCCGTAGAACCATGCCGAGCGCAGGGCGGCCACGGCCCGTTCTTTCATTGGCAGGGTCGTGTTGAGGACCGGTCCGCCCGTTTTCAAATGGGGATCGAGGGCTTCGCGGGCGATGAGGAGACGCATGATCTCGCTGGAGCCTTCGAAGAGGGTGTTGATGCGGCTGTCGCGGAGGAAACGCTCCACCGGGATCGGTTCCTCCCCGCGCGCGGCGAGGGAAGCGGCGGTTTCGTAGCCGCGTCCGCCGCGAATCTGCATGGCCTCGTTGACGATGTCCCAACCGCGCTCGGTGCCCCACATTTTGGCGAATGCGGCCTCCAGCCGGATGTCGGAGGTTTTGTCCCGATCGACCAGGAGGGAGACATAGCGAACCATCGCTTCCATCGCGAAGGTTTCCGCTTTCATCCGAGCGAGTTTCTGGGCGATGGCGTCGTGCCGTGCCACCGGCGCGCCCCACTGGACGCGGCGTCCGGCCCAGTCGGTGGCCCATTCGAGACAGCGTCCGGCCATGCCGACGCAGGCGGCGGGCAGGGTGATGCGTCCGGTGTTGAGGGTGGTCAGGGCGACCTTGAGGCCACGTCCTTCGCCGAGGACGACGTTCTCCTTCGGCACCCGCACGTCGGTGAAGCGGATCACGGCGTTGTAAAGGGCGCGCAGGCCCATGAAGTGGCAGCGGTGGGTCACTTCCACGCCGGGGGTGTCGGTCTCGACGAGAAAGGCGGTGATCCGGGGGCGCTCGGTGCTCGAGTCGGCCATGCGCGCCATCACGATGATGACGCCGGCTTTGGTGCCGTTGGTACACCAGAGTTTTTCTCCGTTGAGGAGGTAGTCGCCGCTCTCTGGGTCTAGGGTCGCGGTGGTCTCGATTCTCGCCGGATCGGACCCCACGTTGGTCTCGGTGAGGGCGAAGGCGGAAATCTCACCACGGGCGCAGCGCGGCAGGTATTTTTTCTTTTGTTCCTCCGTTCCGAAGACGAGGAGCGGTTGCGGCACGCCGATGGACTGGTGGGCCGAGAGCAGGGCGGTGAGATTGCCACAATATCGTCCGAGAAGCATCGCCGCCCGCGAGTAGTTGGTTTGGGAGAGGCCCAGCCCGCCGTATTCGCGCGGGATTTTGATGCCGAAGGCCCCCAGCGCGGCGAGGCCGTCGATGACTTCGTCGGGGATTTCCCCGCTGCGGTCGATCTCGTCCGGATCGACTTTTTCCTCCAGAAAGGTTTCGAGCCGCGCCAGAAACGCGTCGCCCTGATCTTCGTCTTCGAGCGACTGCTCGGGAAAGGGCAGGATGGTGTCGAAGAGCGGTCGCCCCATGAAAAGCGATCCGCCGAAACTGCCGCGCGGACCCGCTTCGACGCGGGAGGCTTCGGCCAGTTCGAGCGCGGCCCGCTCTTGTGGCGACATTTTCGAGGTATCAATGACAGAGGCCGGTGTGTCTGGTCCCGGAATTTCGAGGTGTGTTTTCATAAGGATTTTTTTCAGTAGGTGGTTGGGTCAGGCAAAGGGATCGGTGGGAAGCGGGGCGGGGTGGATTGTAGTGCCGAGGGAAGCGGCGTAGGCGAGGGGACCTCCCCGGAAGGGGGCGAATCCGGTCCCGAGTATCATGGCGAAGTCCACCTCGTCGGCGCTGGCGACGACGCCTTCGGTGAGACAGCGTTCCGCTTCGGTCACCATGAGACCGGCGAGACGGGCCGCGATCTCCGCCGGAGCGCTCGGTGTCGCGGAGCCACGCCCGGGGAACCGGGAGGTTTTTTTGCCGCCGCAGTGCTCGTAGAATCCGGATCCACTCTTTCTCCCGAGATGCCCTTCGGCGACGAGGCGGGTGAGTACGTCGGGAATCCGAAAGCGATCTCCGAAGGCCTCCGTCATCGTTCCGGCGACGTGGGCGGCGACATCGAGGCCCACTTCGTCGAGGAGTCGGAGCGGTCCCATCGGCATACCGAAGTCGAGCATGGCCTCGTCGATTCGCGCCGCCTCTATTCCCGCATCGACCATGTTCCCCGCCTCGATGAGGTAGGGCATCAGCACGCGGTTGACGAGGAATCCGGGCGAGTCCTTCACCACGACGGGCAGTTTCCCTATCGAGCGCACAAAGGCGAGGGTTCGCTCGACCGTTTCCGGTGAGGTGAACTCCGTCACCACGACCTCGACCAGCTTCATGCGGCTCACCGGATTGAAAAAATGCAGACCTATGAGTCGTTCGGGATGGTCCACGCCCGCCGCCGTGCAGAGATCGGTGATGGGGAGGGCCGAGGTGTTGGTGGCGAGGATGGTGTCGGGCGTGGTGTTGGCGGAGAGGTCGGCGAAAATTTTCTTTTTCACCTCCAAATTCTCCGACGCCGCCTCGACCACCAGATCGCAACGGTGTAGCGGCACGGGCGAGGCCGAGGGGAAAACGAGGTCGAGTTTCCTTCCCGATTCGTGGCGTGTCAGGATTCGTTTTTTCACCGCCTCGTCGAAGAGGCCCGAGATCGCTTTCATCCCCGCCGCGATCCGATTCCGGTCGAGGTCCCGCAGGATCACGGGATGTCCTTTCGCGGCGAGCCACTGGGCGATCCCCGAACCCATCACTCCGGCACCGATCACGGCGGTGGCACGGACCGATGCGAGCGACTTCGGGTCGATGGATTCGTCGTAGCGGAAGCGCTTCGCCTCCTCCTGCAGGAAATGGACGCGCATCAGATTGCGTGCCGCGTCGGTCTTCGCGAGGCGGACGAAGGCAGCGGACTCGCGGGCGAAGGAGACGGCTTCGTCACCGCTGGCCCCGCGCCGCACGACTTCGAGGGCTTCGAGCACGGCGGGGTAGTGTCCGCGCATTTTTTTCCGCAGATTCCGCCGGACGAAGCAGGCCGTCACCGCCGCGCTGAACGGATGGTTGACGAGCCGATGCGAGGAGCGCTCGGGGACAGGTTCGCTCAGAAGCGCGAGGGCGCGGTCGCGGAGGTGTTCGCGGGGGAGCACTTCGTCGATGAGGCCGAGCTTCCGCGCAGGGGCGGGGGCGAGCAATTTCCCCGAGAGGATGAGATCTAGCGCCCGGGGCAGCCCGATGAGACGGGGCAGCCGGGTCGATCCGCCCCAGGCCGGAAGGATGCCGAGGAGTGTCTCGGGCAGCCCGATGCGGGTCACCTTGGCGTCGCTGGCGATGCGCCGGTCGCAGGCGAGGGCTAGCTCCAACCCGCCGCCGACGCAGGCACCGTGGATCGCTGCGACGGTGGGAATCCCGAGGGCGGCGATGCGGGAAAAAAGAGCCTGTCCCCGCTCGACGAGCGAGGCGAGGTCATCGGGACCGTGGCCGGTGACGGCCTCGTGGAGCGTCTCGAGATCGGCTCCGGCGATGAAGACGGAGGGCTTTTCACTGAGGAAAACGAGACCGCGCGGCCGCAGCTTTTCCACCGCGCGCAGGGCGATATCGAGTTCGTAGAGGGTTAGGCCGTCGAAGATGTTGGCGGTTTTGT
>JAAYAT010000251.1 GCA_012719225.1 Verrucomicrobiaceae bacterium | reverse complement strand
CCGCATCGAAGAGGCAGGAGGTCGCGATGACGTGCGAGGCTCCGGCGGCGAGCCATTTTTCGGCTCGACCGGGCGCAATGCCTCCGCCGATCTGGAGTCCGCCGGGGTAGGCGGCGAGGGCGCTGCGGGCGGCCTCTTCGTTGCCCGGCCCGAGCTGGATGACATGCCCGCCGCGAAGCCCGTCCCGCGCATAGCGCTCGGCGAACCAGGAGGGCGGGAGGTCGCTGACGAAATTGGTCCGCAGCCGTTCCGTGGCGGAGTCGAGGGTTCCGCCGACGATCTGTTTGACGCGGCCTTCGTGGAGGTCGATGCAGGGACGGAAGCGGGTGTGTGGGGCCATGGGGGCAATGGGGACGGTGGGCTCGCCAATTCGAAAAATCCGGCGGGGCGAAAGGGTAGGCGAGAATGCCGCGCTACGCGATGCAGAAAAAAGTTTCTCCCTCGTGGAATCCGGCGGCCCGGAGAACCTGTCGGATGGTTTCCCGCCCGTTGCCGCGTCCGACGGCGGGGAGGAGGATGGCTTTTCCGGCGAAATCGCCGACCCGCTCGATCCCGTGGACGGGCGCACCGCCGATGGGATTGCCGATGCGCCGGGGATGGACATCGAGGAAGGCCCGCACCCGGATGCCTTCGCGGCGGAGCAGGACCGCCATCTCCTTACCGGTGGGTCCCGCCCCGCAGAGCACGACGCCGAGCTGTTTCACGGTGGGGAGGCGGGCGAGGTAGCGCGCCTTGGCCTCCTGAAAACGGGTTTGCGAATAGCGTTCCACGGTCCGGGTGGAACGGTTCCCGCTGTCGTGCCAGTCGAGGAGAACCTGCGGTACTTTTCCGAGGCGGTGGCCCGCTTCGAGGAGGCGCAGCCAGAAATCGTAGTCCTCGGCCCAAGCGGGATCCTGGTAGCCCCCGAGCGCTTCGAGGACCTCGCGCCGCACCATCGCGGTGGGATTGGGCATGGGGCTGTCGATGAAGCGCTGGGCGGCGATGGCCTCGGGCTCGACGAGGGAGTTGACCCATTTTTCGTAGCGGAGATACCCGCCGTCGGGCGGGGAAAGGGAGCCGTCGGCTCCGCGCTTGCGAATGCGCACGAGGGTGCCGCAGGCGGCGAGATCGGGGCGGGTGAGGAGGAAATCGCGCTGGAGGCGGAGGCGCTCGGGAGCGGCGAGGTCGTCGCTGTCCATGCGGGCGATGAAGGTGCCCGAGGCCGTTCTCCAGGCGAGGTTGGCGGCCTCGACAAAACTGCCGGAGCATTGCAAAAGCCGGATTCTCGGGTCGCCCGCCGCCTTTTCCCGCATCCGGGCGAAGGTGTCGTCGTGGGAGCGGTGATCGACCAGGACGATTTCCAGATCGAGGAGGTCCTGGCGCTGGAGGCTCTCGATGGCCGTCGTCACGGTGGCGGCGGCGTCGCGCGCCGGCATCACCACGGAGACGAGCGGAGCGGCCATCGGATTGGAAAGAGATCAGGACGGCAAAAAGCCCCGATTTTCACCGGGGCTTTGCCAAGGGTTCACTGAAAAAAGGGAGTGGCTCACGCCTCTTCGGCGGCCTCGCCTTCCGCAGGGGCGGCTTCGGCGGCTTCCTCACCGGCGGGAGCGTCTTCCCCACCGTCGCCGGCGGAGATCGAGGCGCGGGTCTGGGTGACGAGGGCGACGAGCACTTCGCCGTCGAGCTTCACGCTGACTCCCTCGGGGAGGTTGAGGTCCGCGACCTTGAGGGACTGGCCGATGGCGAGGGATTCGACGTCGTTGACGATGGAATCGGGAAGGTTGGAAGGGTTGCAGGACACTTCGATCTCGTGGACGAGCTGCTCGAGGAGGCCGCCGGTTTTCACCCCGACGGGTTCCCCGCGAAGTTCGATCGGGACGGCCGCGTGGATCGTGTCGGTCTCGCTGACGGCGCGGAAATCGACGTGGATGAGGGCACCGTTGAGGGGATCGCGCTGGATGTCCTGCACGATCGCGAGCTTGGTCTTCTCGTTGGCGCCCTCGATTTCCAGATTGACGAGGAAGTTGTGGCTGGACTGCTTGCGGGCGAGGTCGAAGAAGGCCTTCGAGTTGAGCTGGATCATGTACTCGCGCTGCTTCGATCCGTAAATCACCGCCGGAACGACACCGGTGCGACGCAGTCTTTTCGACGCGGTGGTGCCTTTGACATCGCGTTTTTCGGCTTGAAGTGTTTCTTGTTTCGCCATCTTTCCGGTGTGTTTCTGAAGTTGATCTGGGCGCTCTGAGGCCCGCCCCTGCTTCGGGGGCGCGAAATCTACGCGAGCTCTCAGGAAATGTCAAAAAGAGATGTGACGGACTCTCCGAGGTGGATCCGGCGGATCGCTTCGCCCAGAATCTCGGCCACGCTGACGTTTTTGACTTTTTCGCCGACGGCGTAGGGAGTGCTGTTGGTGGAAATGAGTTCCTCGATGTCCGACTCGGCGATGCGCTGGCGGCCCTGGTCGTTGAGGACGGCGTGGGAGACCCCCGCAAAAATCCGTTTGGCTCCGTGTTTCTGCAGGAGCCGAGCGGCCGAGGTGAGGGTGCCTGATGTCTCGGAGATGTCATCGACGAGGAGCACGTTCTTGCCCTCGACCTCGCCGATGAGGCTGATGGCCTCGACCTCGGTGGCGCTGACGCGGTTTTTCGCGACGATGGCGAGAGGGGTGCCGAGCGCCTTGGAGTAGGCGTGGGCCATTTTCATCCCGCCGACGTCGGGCGAGACCACGACGAGATCGTCACAGACGCCCTTGTCCCGGACATATTTGATGAGCACCGGCATGGCGTAGAGATGGTCGACGGGGATGTCGAAAAAGCCCTGAATCTGTCCGGCGTGGAGGTCCATCGTGAGGACGCGAGAGACGCCGGCGGCGGTGAGCAGATTCGCGACGAGTTTCGCGGTGATGGGGACGCGGGGCTGGTCCTTGCGGTCCTGACGGGCGTATCCGAAAAAGGGGATCACCGCCGTGATGCTCTCGGCACTGGCCCGCCGCGCCGCGTCGACCATGATGAGCAACTCCATCAGGTTCTGGTTGGTCGGGGGACAGGTCGGCTGCACGATGAAGAGGTCGCGCTTGCGGATGTTCTCGTTGATTTTGACGAAGGTCTCCCCGTCGGGGAAATGCTT
>JAAYAT010000250.1 GCA_012719225.1 Verrucomicrobiaceae bacterium | reverse complement strand
TCGCCGGGAAACACATCATCCCGAATCTCGCCACACCGCCGCCATTCCTCCGCCATGATCCGTACGGGCGACACGCATGTCGCCCTCTCCTGCGACACGCATGTCGCCCTCTCCTGCGACACGCATGTCGCGGAGGGCGGGAGGCGTCCCGCCCCTACAGCCGGGGACGATCCCGCCCCCAATGCCCCGAATGGATTCCTCCCGGCCCAAGCAATGAACTCCCGGTGCGCGCACGCCGTGACGAAATACACCCCGCCCCCGGCATAATCATGCCCCTTCAGCCGGATAGAACGCCGGTGATGGATGGCCGGATCAAAGCTCATTCCTCGGCCTCCTCCGGCGCCGGAAAAAGCTGCTGCATGAGGCCCTTTCTTGTGGGTCTTGAGGGCTTCGAGCTTGGCGGCCTGGACGGCGATCAGGTCGTCGAGTGAGGCGAGGCAGGAGGCGATTTTGCGTTGCTCGGGGAGGGATGCGGTCGCCGTCACGATTCGCGCGAACGCTTCAAACTTGAGATTCAGGGTGTCCTTGACCAAACCCTGTGAATAGCGGGCGAACTCTTCAATAAGTTGCTGTGTCTTGAAGTAGTATGCGAAAAACAGACTGTCGGTTCCATCGTTTGGCTTGCAGACTGTGTAGGCGGGGCTGACAAGCCCCTCCAACGTGGCTCGTGCGCTTCTTCCCTCCCACATTCGCATGGTGTTATAGGCAATGTCGTCGGTGACGACTCGCGGATACTTCGATCTGTCTGCACTGGCGTTGTTCTTTCGCCCGCTGTCTTCCTGCGGAATGATGCCATCTGCGTCGGTAAGGGAAAGGAGTCTGAGGTCAGTGAAACCGGTTTCCTCGCGCTGTGAGAACAACTCACCTAGGCTCTTATTTTCCCACCCTGGCGCCTTCCGGAACTCGGGGAAGCGGAGGCGGGGCGTGAGGCTTTGTTTGGCGGCGGCGGGTTTCATGCTTTCAGGCGTTTAAGGTTGGGTTCGGCCAGCAGGGTACGCATCTGGGTGATGGCGATTTCGTTGAGGCGCATAAGACGTTCCGGCGCGGGGAGGCCCTGGCGAACGAGCACGGAGTTGAGGCTTTCCAGGTTGGTGAGGACGACGAGTTGTTCGAGTGTGGCATCGTCACGGACGTTGCCTTTGGCTTCGGGGTGGGCGTCGCGCCACTGTTTCGCGGTCCGGCCGAAGAGGGCGACGTTGAGCAGGTCGGCCTCGCTGGCGTACACGAGGTTGGCCTGCGCCGGAGTGACGGTGGGCGGGATCAGCGTTTCCTTGATGGCGTCGGTGTGGATGCGGTAGTTGATCTTGGCGAGGGTACGCTGGAGGGTCCAGTCGAGTTGGAGGCGGTCGTTCTCCGCGTCCTTGAGGCGCTGAAACTCCTTGATGAGGAATAGCTTGAACTCGACGGAAACCCAGGAGGCAAATTCGAAGGCGATGTCCTTGTGCGCGTAGGTGCCGCCGTAGCGGCCGGCGCTGGAGCGGAGTCCGATGGCGCCGGTCTTTTCGATCCACTGCTTGGGGGTAAGGACGAAGCTGTTGAGGCCGGTCTGAATTCTAATCCCGTCGAATTCGACGGGATTAAAACCGGGGTTGTTGAGCCGTTCCCATACGCCGAGAAACTCGACGGTGCTTCGACTGCGTAGCCAGTTGCGAATCACGTCGTCCGAATGTTCGGGGTTCTTGCGCTTGGCGACGGCGGTCAGGGAGATGAAATCATGGTTATCGCGGTTCACTATCGCAATGGACGTGCCTTGGACTTCGATGCGGGTCTGTTTGGCTTTGCTCATGGCAATGTCTCCAGCGTCGAGAGGAGTCTAATCCCATCGAATTCGATGGGATTGAGAGTGGCGGGGGCATCCTGCTCAATTATGGCGAATTCGCCACAATTGACAACGACTGCCATTGGTTTGGCTGCGCTGGACATTGCACTATTCATAAGCGCTCAATCCCGAGATGTCGCGGCTGGCGGCGCGTTTCTTCAACAAGGGCACAAGGTCTTCCATAAGGGCGAGTTCGGCATCGCGGCGGGCGCGCCAGTTCAAGCCTAGGGGTTCCAGCAGCTCGGTGAGTTGCTCGCCGTCGAAGACCATGCGCTGCAGGATGGCGTCAACAAAAGGCTGGAGACTCTCGGGGGCGAGGTTGTGAGCGGCCGCGACGGCGGCGAGTTCGGCGGTCTGGCGTTCGGTCTTGAAGCGGAGGTAGCCGGCTTCGATCTCCCGCTGGTCGAGGCCCTGGCCGG
>JAAYAT010000249.1 GCA_012719225.1 Verrucomicrobiaceae bacterium | reverse complement strand
CAAATCAAGGGAATGACTCCGGCCGAGACGGCACTCTTCGCCAAGGACGCGAACTTCGTCTTTCCCACCTGGATCACCACGGTCGTGCCTCCCGGTATCACCGGTTTGATTCTCGCGGGTGCCTTTGCCGCCGCCATTTCCAGCCTCGACTCCACTCTGGCGGCGCTCTCCCAGACGAGTCTTTCGGCGATACTCGGTCGCAAGCGGGTCGAGTCGGCGGAGCACAGCGGGGAAATGGTGCGTATCTCCCGCATCGCCGTTGTCGTGTGGGCGGTGCTGCTCTCCGCGTTCACGATCTGGATGGCACGGGGACACGCCGATTCGGAGGACAAAAATCTCATCGATCTCGCCTTCGGGATGGTCGCCTACACCTATGGTCCGCTCCTCGGGGTGCTCCTCGCCGCCATCCTCCCCGGGCGGAAGAGCCTGCGGGGGATCCTTCTCGGAACGATCCTCTCGGTAGTGATGGTCGCCTGGGTGCGGCCCGAACTCCCGCGTCTCCTGGAGTCCATGGGCCTCGCGACCCGCTGGCTCGAGGAGACCCGGCCCGCCCTCGCGTTCCCGTGGTTTTACCCGATAAACGCACTCCTCACCCTCGCCTGCTCCTATCTGCCTATCGGCCGGGCGACACGCACTGTGGAGCAGGAGTGAGCAATCCCGTGCCCAGGGCCATCCCCGTCACTCCTCGACTCGTTGCTCGGCGTTGAAGCCCAAGCAGAAGAGACCGGAGAGGGCGAAGGCGATCGCGCAGAAGATCAGGCCCTCCTCCCAGTCGCCGTTGGTGTCCCATTTGATGATGACCATGGGCAGTACCCAGGTGCCGATGGCCGCGCCGAGATTGCCCCACATGTTGGCCCAGCCGAAGAGGGGAGGGGTGTGGCGTCCGCACATTTCCTGAAGACCCGCCCAGAGCGCCGGGAGACCGAAATCGGTGGTGAAGGCCACCAGACCAAAGGCCACCATGAGAACCCAGGGATTCTCGAGATACAGACCCAGCAGGTAGAATCCGGCGGCGAGGAAACGGGAACCGGCCAGGGGAATGATCCGTCCCCATCGCACCCCCCATTTCCGGACACAGGCATCGGTGAAGAAGCCTCCCACGATCAGTCCGAAAATGCCGAAGGTCAGAACGATGGTCGTCATTTTTCCGGCCAGGGCATCGTCCACGCCTTTGGTTTTGGTGAGATACTCCGACAGCCACATCGCGAGAAAGACCCAACCGAGATTGGTGAAAAACTGGGTCAGACAGTTCATCCAGAGACTGCGATTGGTCAGGGCGATGCGCCAGGGAAAGCGGTAGGTGCGGTCACCCTCGCCGAGCTTTTCCACCGGTCGTCCCGCCGCGAGCAAGTTCCGCTCCGCCTCGTTCGTCCCGGGATGCTCGTTGGGGTGCTCCCGGAAAACTTTCCAGAAAAAGAGGGCGAAAAAGATGCCCACCGCCCCGTAGAGCCATCCCGCCCAGCGCCAGTCCCCGAAACCGGCGATGACTACAACGGTGAGCCACGGCGCGACCGCTCCGCCCACCCTTCCGCCCAGAGAAACGATGCTGCTGGTGAAGCCGCGCTTGTTCCACTCGGACCAGCGGGCCAGCAATCCGCTGCTGATGGGGTAGGCTCCCGCTTCGGCGAATCCGCATCCGATGCGGGCGAGCAGCAAGGTCACGACTCCACCCGCAAAGCCCGTCGCGACGGTGAAGGCGGACCACAGCAAAATGTAGAGGGACATCAGGGAACGCGCTCCGAAGCGCACCGCGAGATACCCGGCGGGGACCTGCCCGAGGGCGTAGGCGGCGAAGAAAGCCCCCTTGACCCAGCCGTCGGTGACCGCATCGAGCCCCATGTCCTCTTTGAATGAGGCCGATTTCATCATTTCGGCCATGCAGATGCGATCGAGGTACATCAAGAAGGCCGCGGCGGTGGTCGCGGCGAGGATCCAGTGTCGGATGGAGGTGGGGCGTTCAGTCATGCGGTTGAGTGGACGCATCGTGCCGCCGGAAGTGTAAGGCTGTCAACGTCCTTCTCGCCGCATCAGGGGACGCGATAGGGTATGGAAAAAAGCGGCTTTTCCGCACCCACCGTCCGGGACGGATGCGTCTCAGCTTTTGTCGACGGTCTGGCGCAGCTTGGCGAGACCGCGGCGGATACGGGCCTTGACGGTCCCGAGAGGTTCGCCGAGCTGGTCCGCGATCTCCTGCTGAGAGAGGCCTTCGAAGTAGACCTTTTCGATCGCTTCCCGCTGGATTTCGCTGAGCTCCATCACGGCGGAGCGCACCTGCCGACAGGTTTCGCGGCGGGTCGCCGCCTCCGGCCCCGAGATGGGGATGGTGCCGCGGCGGATTCGCTCCGCCTCGTTCGAATAGGCTTCCTTGAGCCGCGCCTGACGCTTTTTCGCGCGGAGTCGGTCGATCGCCCGGTTCCGCGCGGTCGAGGCCAGCCAGGTGATGGGCCGCCCGCGTCCCTGATGGTAGAGATGGGCCTTGTGCCAGAGCGAGTTCATCACCTCCTGGAGGACTTCCTCGGTGTCGTTGGGATCGTTGAGGATCTTCTGGATGGTGGTGAAGAGCAGACCGGCATACCGCTCGTAGAGAAGCCGGAAACTCTCGTAGTCACCAGCCGCGATGCCTTTCAGCATTTTGTCATCGGCCACATCATCGTAGGGAAGTCCATGAGAAGAGGGAAGGCTCATTATGAGTTCAGCTTATTTTAGTATATTTTTTTCTCAAATGAAATTTAGATTAGATTTCCTAATGTTATTGCCGACCTCATTAGGGGGATTGCTCGCGGAAGTGGCCGGGAGCTTCCCCGCCGCGCCGTGTTTTTCCGGAAAAGGGAGTCTCTTTGAACCCTTTTGGCTCGCGGGAGTCGAAGGTTGGGGTATCCTCTCCACCGGCCCGGGACGATTGCGCGGAATGATCCGCTGTGGTAGCTTCGGTAAGACCGGCGCGGCCGTCCCCCCCAACGCGACACATTTTCATGCAAGACGAAGACCCCAAGAACAACGAGAATCGCCCCAGCGGAGGCGAGAACGGCTTTAACTGGAAGGGTCTCATCCTCCTCTCCGTCGCGATGGGCCTTTTCGGTCTCGCGATCTGGTCGAAGGGATTGTCCGACACCTCCAGCAAACTCACCTATGCCGAGTTCAAGGAGTTCGTCAAAACCGACCGCATCCACGTGGACGAATCCGCCACTCCGCCGCGACTCCTGCGTCTGGTGCAGAAAGACGGCAGCGCCAAGCAATTCGTGACCGGCTGGTACGAAGTGGAAAACCCCGAGGAAAACGCCGGCAACAAATACCGCGAATTCCGGGTGCCCGTCATCCTCGAGTATGTCGGCGAGGACCTCAAGGAAACGCTCGCCAGCAAGGGACTCTACATCTCCGATCTTCCGACCGATTCGGACAGTTTCGGGATGATCATGATGTCCTTCTACCTGCCGATCTTTTTCCTTCTCATCCTGCTCTATTTCCTCTTCCGCCACCAGATCAAAGCGGCGGGCAAGGGGGCGATGAGCTTCGGCAAGAGCAAGGCCAAGATGATGACGCAGGACAAGGGCAAGGTCACTTTCAAGGATGTCGCCGGGGTCGAAGAGGCCAAGGAGGAGGTCTGGGAAATCGTCGAGTACCTGCGCGATCCCAAACGCTTCCAGCGTCTCGGGGGGCATATCCCCAAGGGCGTTCTCATGGTCGGCTCGCCCGGCACCGGGAAAACGCTGCTCGCCCGCGCCATCGCGGGCGAGGCCGACGTGCCGTTTTTCTCCATCAGCGGTTCCGACTTCGTGGAAATGTTCGTCGGGGTGGGGGCCTCGCGGGTGCGCGACATGTTCGAACAGGGCAAAAAGAACGCGCCCTGCCTCATATTCATCGACGAGATCGACGCGGTCGGACGCCACCGCGGGCATGGCATGGGAGGTGGACACGACGAGTGCGAGCAGACCCTCAACGCCCTCCTCGTGGAGATGGACGGCTTCGACACCCAGGAAGGGGTCATCATCATCGCCGCGACGAACCGTCCCGATGTGCTCGATCCCGCCCTGTTGCGTCCCGGCCGTTTTGACCGCGAGATCACCGTGGGACTTCCCGACGTGAACGGGCGCGAGGAGATTCTCAAAGTCCACGCGAAAAAAGTCAAACTCGCCGAGGGCGTCGAACTGGGCACGATCGCCCGGGGCACGCCCGGCTATTCCGGTGCCGAACTGGCCAACGTCATCAACGAGGCCGCTCTCCTCGCCGCTCGCAAGGGGCTCAAGGCCATCACTCTCGCGGAGCTGGAGGAGGCCCGCGACAAGGTGCGCTGGGGCAAGGAACGCCGCAGTCTCGCGATTTCCGAGAAGGACAAGGAAAAGACCGCCTACCACGAGGCGGGCCACGCCATCCTTCTCGTTCTCCTCGAAAACACCGACCCGCTACACAAGGTCACCATCATCCCGCGCGGTCCCTCCCTCGGCTCGACGATGTGGTTGCCCGAGCAGGACAAGTACACCCAGCGCAAGAGCGAGCTGCTCGACCAGCTCGTCGTCATCATGGGCGGACGGGTCGCCGAGGAGGTTGTCTTCGGCGATGTCGCGAGCGGAGCGAGCGGCGACATCAAGCAGGCCACCGGGATCGCCCGGAAAATGGTCTGTGAATGGGGCATGAGCGAAGAACTCGGCATGGTCGAATACGGCGATCATCAAGAGCATGTCTTCCTCGCCCGCGACATGGGTTCCCCGAGGAACTATTCCGAAGCGACTGCCCAGAAAATCGACGCGGAAGTGAAGCTGCTGATCGACAACGCCTACGCCAAAGCCACCGAACTGATCGTTGAAAATCGAGCCAGACTCGATGTCATCGCCCAAGGCCTGCTGGAGTACGAGACTCTCGATGCCAAGCACATCCACGAGATCATGGAATTCGGAGAGCTGCGCAACCCGCCGTCCAAGCCGACCCCGCCGGATCTCCCGACGTCCGAGAGCGAGCCGAAGAAGCGTCCCGTCGAGAAGGAAAAGGAAAGCGAAGGCGACTTCCCCGGCGAACTCGCTCCGGCGTAGCCCGAAGCTCTCGTTCGATCCGCTGCCCGCTCATTCCGTGAGCATGTAGCGCCACACCTCGTTCCAGCGTTCCGCGTGTCGGGCGGCGATGGCCGATCCGTGGGCGGCCCGGGCACCTTGGCTCCTGACTCCGGTGACGACCACCTCGGGGAATCCGGTGTAGAGAATCCTCGCGTGGCGGTAGGGAAACGGCTCCGAATCCACCTCGGCGGGCGGACCGAAGGCATCCAGCCCGAGAGTCTTGAGATTGAGCCGCTGCTGTTCCGGGGTGCATCCCATGGGATCCTGGTGATGATTGAAGGCGAAAAAACGGTCCTTGGGGGTGGCCGAGGGCAGTTCGTACCACGCCGCTGGCACGCCGAGTTTTATGTTGTAGTCCTTGGGCGCGCCGAAGCAGAGCACCCGCGCGACCTCGTGTTTGATCCCGATGAGGGCGGCGTGCCCTCCGCCCTGGGATTGTCCCGCCACCGCGAGGGAGGCCCATCGGAGCGAGCCGTCCTCGTTCAGAAAGCGGCCCCAT
>JAAYAT010000248.1 GCA_012719225.1 Verrucomicrobiaceae bacterium | reverse complement strand
GCTGGTTCAAATAGTCTTCGATGCGCCGGGCTTTGCGCAGGAGAAACGGCGCCTGCTGGCCCGAGCTCTCCATGAAACGCCGCAGCACTTTCATCGTTTCCTGGAAGTCCTGGGCGAACTTCGCGTGCTCGGCATCCTGCCAGGTATCGCTCAGCGCCGCGAAGCGCGCCTGCAGGGAGGAGAGAGAATTCCGGAGATCGCCGTTAAAACGTTTCAGCTCCTCGGCAAACCGCCTCAATTCATTGGGATCCACAATCGCTTTTGACATGGCCCGAGCGTATCAGGCGCTCCCCCCGGCGACAAGACGAATGTGAGGGCGAAGCGGCGGCAGGAGGGGAAAGGAGGAAAGGCCGCTGAGGATCCATCGGCGGCTCACCGGGACGGTTCGCTACCTTCGCCAATGGTGTCTCGGCATCAGCCCAAGGAACGGGGCTTTCTTAGCCCCGACGGAGGCTGTGCGACGAAAGCTCAGGGGACGGGGCTTGTGCAGGGCGCTAGAAAAGCGCCCCTCCTTGGGGCCAAACGTGTTTCGACATCGGTCCCAAGGAACGGGGCTTTTCTAGCCCCGACAGAGCCTATCCGGCGGGGCTTCGGCATCCGACTGTCCGTCGCCCGCGCATTCACGCCACGTTCCGGAACAAGGCGGGGCTTTACCTCATGTCCGTCATTCCACAAAGTAGCCCCTCCACCGACCAAGCGCCATGATCCTACGTCTTTTCCTTTTCCTCTTCACCCCCGTCCTTTTTGCGACCGCGCTCCCCGCAGCCGAATTGCACCTCGGTGCCGCGACGGTGAATATCACTCCCGATGAACCGGTCGCTCTCTCCGGCCAGCGCCGCGTCCGCATTTCCCAAAAACCCGAAACCCCCATTTTCGCTTCGGCCCTCGCGCTTGAGTCGCGCAAAGGGGACAAAGGGGACACCGTCATCGACCAAGCCATTTTCGTTTCCTGTGACCTCGTGGCGATTCGTCAGGGTATTTTGGATAAAGTCAGGGAAAAAATCGCTCCCCGACTTCCCGACTTTGCGGTGGAAAAGATCTTTCTTTCCGCGACCCATACCCACACCGCGCCGGTCATGCTGGAAGGTCGGTATGCCCTCCCCTCCGAGGGAATCATGCAACCCGCCGTCTATGCCGACTGGATGACCTCGCAGATTGCCGACGCCGCCGTCGCAGCATGGGAAAAGCGGGCTCGCGGAAAAGTCGCGTGGGGGCAGAGCACCGCCGTGATCGCTCAGAACCGCCGACCTTTTTACGCCGACGGCACTGCGGTGATGTATGGAAAAACCGACACGGCTGACTTTCGCGGCATCGAAGGACAAGAAGACCACAGCGTGGATGTGCTCTACTTCTGGGACCAGGCCGATACCCTCGTCGCAACCGTAATCAATGTCCCCTGTCCCGCGCAGGAAGTCGAAGGCGGCTCCTCGATCAACGCGGATTTCTGGGATCCGGTGCGCCGCAAACTTCGCGAAAACCACGGCGACGATCTCCACATTCTGGCGTGGACCGGAGCCGGAGGAGACGTGGTCCCCCGTCCCATGATCAACCGGGCGGCGGAGGCGCGCATGAGAAAATTGCGTGGCGGGATCACCCGCCTCGAGGAGGTCTCGGACCGCGTCGTGCGTGCTTGGGAAGAGGCCTACGAGGGCGCTAAGAATGACATTCGTGAAGAGGTGGCTTTCCGCCACGCTGTAAAAACGCTCGCCCTCCCCTACCGAAAAGTAACTCCGGAAGAACGCGAGGCGGCGGCCAAAGAGGCGATCAAATACCAGAACGATCCCGCCCAAAAATGGAACCTGCGTTGGAATCAGGGGGTGGTGGATCGTTACGAAGCGCAACAGGCGGGCACCCAGGAACCCTATGAGATGGAACTGCACGTTCTCCGCCTCGGCGATGTGGCCATTGCGACCAATCACTTTGAACTTTACACGGACTACGGCATACAGATGAAGGCCCGCAGCCCGGGCATCCAGAGTTTTATCGCCCAGCTCTCCGGTCCGGGCAGCTACCTCCCGACCGAACGCGCGGCAGGTCACGGGGGCTACGGTGCCGTCATTCAGAGTTCCCAAATCGGCCCCGAGGGCGGCCAGGTCCTCGTCGAAGAAACCGTCGCCGCCTGGAAGAAACTCTGGGCAGAATAGAACGCGGGGAAAAATATACACATGATAGAACACACCGTCACCTTCCGCCTCAAGCACGGGTCGGGTTCGCCTGAAGAATCGGCTTTTCTCACGGAAGCCGCCGCCCTCGCCGCTATTCCCAAAGTCGTGGACTTCACGATACGCCGGCAAACCAGCCCGAAGCTCGATCACACCTTCGGCATCTCGATGCGGTTCGCGACACGCGCCGACTACGACGCCTACAACACCCATCCCGACCATCTCGCCTTTCTCGAAAAGCGCTGGTTTCCCGAAGTGGAGGCGTTCCAGGAAGCCGACTTCGAATCGCTCTGAGAGGCGCTCGTGAGCCGCGGGGACTCCCGCGCCTGACGGCGGGTCCGGGCCGAGCGGCATCCACGCACGAACGATGATCGGGAGCCAATCGGACGAAAGCAACGTATCGTCTTTCCTACGGCAACGCTCCCGTCATGTTGGCCCCTCCACTCCACTCCGGTTCTCACCGATTCTCCGCATGGCTCACCACCCTGACCGTCGCAGGGCTTCTTCTGGCGACGCTGGACGCCTTTGTCACGCCGGGTCCGTGGGGGCCGCTCGGAACGATCTTGGTCTATCTCGCTGGAGGAGTCCCGGCGGGGTGGCGAGCTCTCGGGGCGCTGCTGCGCGAGCGGATCCTCGACATCGATCTCCTCATGGTCCTCGCGGCGGTGGCGGCGGCGGCCGTCGGAGCGCCATTGGAGGGAGCCGTGCTCCTGACCCTTTTCAGTCTGTCCACCACCCTGGAAGAGCGGGCCATGGGCAGAGCCCGACGCGCCGTGGAAGCGCTCATGGCCCTACGCCCGGATGTCGCACTGCGAAGAGACGCGGACGGCGGCGTCACCGAAGTGGCGGTCGAAGAGTTGAAACCCGGCGACGTGATCATCCTGCGTCCAGGTGCCCGGGTGCCGGTCGATGGCGTCATCCTCGAAGGGGCCGGTTCGCTGGACGAAGCCACGATCACCGGCGAATCTCTCCCCGTCGCGAAAGAAGGAGGGGATACCGTTTTTGAAGCCACCGTGAACCTCGACGGAGTGCTCGCCGTTACGGTGGAACACGGGGTCGCCGACAGCACCGTCGCAAAAATGATCGCCCTGGTGACCGAAGCCCAGGCGGCCCGCGCACCCTCGGAGCGTTTCAGCGAATGGTTTGGACAACGCTACACCATCGCCGTGCTCGTCGGCGCGCTGATTGCGTTCGCGGTCTTTCTGACGATGGGAGATACGACGGAAGACGCGCTCTACCGGGCCGCCACCCTGCTGGTGGCGGCGAGTCCCTGTGCCATTGTCATCTCGGTCCCGGCCGCGATCCTCTCGGCGCTGGCGGCGGCGGCGCGGGGGGGAGTGCTTTTCAAAAACGGCGCGGCGCTGGAAACACTGGCTCGCGTAGAGACATTCGCCTTTGATAAAACCGGAACCCTGACAACGGGACAAGCCACGATCACTGGAATCGTGTCCCTCATTCCGGAAGACGAATTCCTTTCCCTCGCCGCAGGAGTGGAGGCCCAATCGGAACACCACGTCGCCGCCGCCATTCGTGCGTTGGCCGAACGGCGCGGCATAGCGGCGGCCCCGGTCGAGGACGCGAGAACTATCCCCGGCGAGGGTATGACGGCCCGCACGGATCAGGGGAATCTCTGGGTCGGCAACGCCCGCATGGCCCAGCGAAAAGGGGCCTCCCTGGCCCGCCCGGAATTCGCGGCACTCACCAGTGCGGCGCGCACGGTCATCTGGCTGGGACGCGATACAACCGTGTTGGGGGCCTGCGGCGCGGAGGACCGCCCCCGTCCCGGATCACGCCCGTGTCTGGAGTCGCTGCGATCCGACGGAGTGGAGCGCATCGTGATGATGACTGGCGACCGGCGCGCCGCCGGAGTCCGCATCGGCGCTGAACTCGGGCTTCCGGAAGAGGCGATTTTCGCCGATCTACTCCCCGAAGACAAGGTGCGCTTGGTGGCGGAACATGCCGCCCGTGGCAAAGTCGCCTTTGTCGGCGACGGGGTGAACGACGCGGCGGCCCTCGCCCGAGCCGATGTCGGCATCGCGATGGGGGCGGCCGGCAGTGAAGTGGCCCTCCAATCCGCCGATATCGCCCTGCTCTCGGAGGATATGGAACGACTCGCCATGGCCCACCGCCTCGCCCTCCGGACCCGTAGAATCGTCCGACAAAATCTCATCTTTGCCATGGCCGCCATGGTTGTGCTGGTCTTTTCCAGCCTCTTTTTCGCCCTTCCCCTGCCTCTGGCGGTGATCGGTCACGAAGGCGGCACCGTGCTCGTGGTGCTCAACGGCCTGCGCCTCCTCACCGACCCCATCCGCAGCACGACGAACAAAAAGCTTCGGCCCTGAGCCTGGGGAAATGATTGCGCGAGGCGAAGCGTGGGGATACCTTGTCGAGTCATGACCACTCCGCAAAAGAACGATCTCGAGGAACCGCTTCGCAAAAAAGTGGGCGGCGATCTTTCCTCACTCGGGACCTTCGCCCGGATCGCGATGTTGCAGCAAAACGCGGATGCACTTCTCGGAAAAGGCTGGCGCGGCAAAGACGATGGAACCCTCGTTCGAAAAATTGTTGGCTCGACTCGCGGCAGCGGAGGTTGAGTTTCTCCTCGTGGGCGGATTGGCCGTGGCCCTGAACGGATACGTGCGTCTCACCGAGGATGTCGATATTTTGGTACGGACCGATCCCGCGAATCTCACCCGACTCCTCGGCGTTCTCAGCGACTTCGGCGAAGGGTACGGAGGCGATCTGACCATTGCCGATTTCGATGACGAACCCGGAGCGATTCGCGTGGTCGAGGAATCGGAGAGCTGTCAGGTGGACATCTTTACGGTAATGGCGGGGGGAAAATATGAAGACTTCATCGCTGAAGCCGAGACAACTAGGATCCGCGAATACGAGGTGCGATACGCTTCGAAGGCCAGCCTCATCCGGGTGAAGTCCGGCTCGGTCCGAGAGAAAGACCGGATTGATGTGATCGCCCTGACGGAACTGTTAAAAAGATAACCGAGGTGCGTCATTGCGCGGAACTAAACGGATGATCGTTCCGTGATCGTTTCCTACGATCTATGAATCCTCCCGGCCTGCGATCCACCATGATCTTTTCCCCCACCCACCCGCGCTCCGTTCCCTTTTTTTGCGTTCTCGCTTTCGTCGCCTCCGCCGCACAAGCCGAACCCAAACCGGACTCCGCCCCCCTGTCCCCCGAGGCCAGTCTCCGGGCGCTCCATCTGCCGAAGGGCTTCGAGGCCCGCATCGTCGCGGCGGAACCGCTCCTGCTCGATCCAGTCGCTTTCGACTGGGATGCGAGGGGCCGCCTCTGGGTCGTGGAAATGGCCGACTACCCGCTCGGGCTGGACAACGCCGGAGCGCGCGGCGGCCGCATCCGGGTGCTCGAAGACCGCGATCAAGACGGTTCCTACGACCACAGTACCCTCTTTGCTGACGGCCTGAATTTCCCCAACGGGCTCATCACCTGGCGCGAGGGAGTCATCGTCACCGCCGCCCCCGACATCCTCTATCTCGAGGACAGCGACGGCGACGGGAAGGCCGACAAGACCGAGGTCCTCTACACCGGTCTCAGCGAGGGCAACGAACAGCTCCGCGCCAACGGCCTGCGCTGGGGGCTCGACAACTGGATCCACGTCGCCGCCGGCGGCCACCACGGCAAACACGGGGCCGACACCAAATTGCGCTCGACCCGCACCGGCACCGAGACCCTCGTCGGAAGCCGCGATTTCCGGATTCGGCCCGACACCGGAGAGGTCGAGCCGCAGAGCGGTCCGACCCAGTTCGGGCGCAACCGCGACGATTGGGGGCACTGGTTCGGCACGCAGAATTCCCATCCGCTGTGGCACTACGTCCTACCCGATCACTATTTGAAACGCAATCCCCACTTCGCCGCGCCCGAGGGCCGCGTCCACCTGCCGGGAGGTTCCAATCCGCCGGTCTACCCGGCGAGTCCGCCGGAGAAACGCTACCACAGCTTCCAGCAGGCCGGACGCTACACCTCCGCTTGCGGCGGCATGATCTACCGCGACGAGCACCTGTTTCCCGGAACCGGCGAGAATCCGGCCACGATGGCCTTCATCGCCGAGCCTTTTCACAATCTCGTGCAGCAGCTCGCCCTCTCCCCCGACGGCGTCACCTATGCGGCGAAGCGGGTCGGACAGAAAAAAGACGACGTGTCATCGCCCGACTTTTTTGCGAGCGAAGACCGCTGGTGTCGTCCCGTCATGATCCGCACCGGCCCCGATGGCGCCCTCTGGATCGCCGACATGTATCGTTACATGATAGAGCATCCCCACTGGCTCCCGCAGGAGGGGAAGGATGAATTGCTCCCCCACTACCGTCTCGGCGACGACATGGGGCGGATCTATCGGGTGAACCGCACCGGAGCGCCGCCGCGCGCCATCCCCGATCTCTCCTCGCTGGATGCCGCCGGACTCGTCGCCCGGTTCGACTCGCCGAACGGCTGGGTCCGCGACAAGGCCCAGCAGATCCTGCTCTGGCGGGGGGCGGATCCCGATCTCCTCGCGGCCCTCCAAAAATGCGCCCTCGACGCTCCCGAACCGCTCGCCCGCCTCCACGCGCTCTGCACTCTCGAGGGCTTGGGGAAAATCGACGAGTCCGGTGCCACGATCCGTTCCGCGCTGCGTCACCCCCATCCGGGTCTCCGGGAAAACGCGCTGCGCCTCGCGGAATCGAGCAGCGATCCCGCCACCCGCAAAGTGGTCTTCGGCCTCGCCTCCGATCCCGATCCCAAGGTCCGACTCCAGCTCGCCTTCAGCCTCGGGCAATGGGACGATCCCGCCGCCGGACAAGCGCTCGCCGACCTGCTCAATGAAACGATCACCGATCCCGAGGCCGGTCCGTTCCTCGCCGCCGCGGCGCTCAGTTCCGCCCTGCCTCATCTCCGCCCCCTCGCGGAATCCGCCGGGCCGGACTCCCGCGCCAGTCTCCTGCCCATGGTTCTGGCCTCGGGAGACCGCACCGCCCTGACCCATTTGCTCGCTCCGGTGTTCGCGCCGGAAGGCGAGGACAACGCGACTCCGCTCCCGCAGCGCTGGCGCTGGTTCGGCGCGTTCCTCGACGAACTCGCAGCCCGCCGCAGCAGTCTCGATGCCTTGCAAAAAACCGCTCCCGACGATCCCCTCTCGCAGCTCCTGGCACAGTCCTCGCGCCTTTTCACCGAAGCCACCGCCCGGCTCCGGGACGAGGACGCCACGCTCCCCGACCGACTCGGTGCCGCCGCCCTCCTCGCCCGCCACGCGCCCGCCCGCGAAGACGCGCTGGGTTTTTTCCACGGACAACTCCGGGAGGGATTGCACGGCACCCATTGGCCCGCGATCCTCGCCGCCGCCGCCTCCACCGGCGATACCACCCTCCCCGAGCCGCTTCTGGGCCTCTGGCCGGAACTCTCCCCGCTGCAACGCGGACTCACCCTCGACGCGCTCCTTGCCCGGCCCGCCTGGACCGCCGCCCTGCTCGAGGCCTTTTCCGCCGGAACCCTCCGTCCCGCCGACGTCGATGCGACCCGCCGCATGCAGCTCCTCAATCACCCGGACAAGAAAACCAAAACCAAGGCCGCCGCACTCTTTGACGCGGCCGCCTCGCCCGGACGCGCCCAAGTCCTCGCCCGCTACCGGCCCGCTCTCGAACTCGCCGGCGATGCCGCGAAGGGACAGGCCATCTACCGAAAAGCCTGCGCCTCCTGCCACACCCTCGCCGGCGAGGGGATCGCCATCGGCCCCGCCCTGGAAACCGTCGTCGATCATCCCGCCGAGAAGATCCTCACCAACATCATGGATCCCAATCTCGACATCCAGCCGGGCTACCACGCCTACAGCGCCACCCTGAACAACGGTGCCCAGCTCTTCGGGCTGCTCGCCGGGGAATCCGCCGCCAGCCTCACCTTCAAAACCCTCGACGGCCAAACCCACGCGGTGCGACGGGACGAAATCGCGACGCTCCGGAGCACCGGACTCTCGCTCATGCCCGAAGGACTCGACGCCGCCATCAGCGTCCCCGAAATGGCCGATCTCATCGCTTTTTTGCGGCAAAAAAAGGGATGATGTGCCGTTGAGGAAAACGCACGAGCCCGTCCTCGATCCATGGCAAACGCACTCCTGAAATCTTTCCGATTTGTTTCTTTCCCCGGATCGATTTCTGCGGCATCTTCGTGCGCGCCATGCGTCTCTTGAATCAAAACATCGTTCTCGTCCTCAATCGGAACTGGCAGGCCATCAACACCAAGACACCCGCCGATGTCTTCTGCCAGATGGCGACCGACTCCGCCACCGCGCTCGACATCAAAGGGAGCGAGTGGCTCGTCCCGACGAAGTGGGAAGACTGGAGAAAGCTCCCCGTGCGCGAGGGCGATCTCGGCATCGGCACCATCCACGGTCGCATCCGCGTCCCCACCGTGGTGGTGCTGGCGCGATTTTCCCGCGTCCCGATGAAGCGTCCGAAATTCAACGCCCGCAATCTCTGGGCCCGCGACGGCGGTCGCTGTCAGTACACCGGACGGGTCCTGCGGCCCGGCGAGGGCAACATCGACCACGTCATCCCGCGCTCGCGCGGCGGCACCTCCAGCTGGGAGAACTGCGTCCTCTCGGCCCGCGAGGTGAACAACCGCAAGGCGAACCGCACTCCCGAAGAAGCCGGTCTCGTCCTCAAGAAAGCACCGAGCGCGCCCCCCGAACTGCCCGTGACGATGTTGCTGGAAAACGTCCACGAGATTCCCGACTGGGAGCCTTTCCTGAAATAGGAGTGCGTCTGCGAAGCTCCGGGTAGACCAGATGGAATCGAAAAATGGCCTGATGCCCGCGGCTGGCGATGCCCCGCAACTTCTCCTCGACCAGGCTCCAGTCGAACGTCCCGTCGGCCTTCGCGAGACGCCCGTAGCCGATGTAGGAATACTCCAACTGGATCGCGTCGGTGTCGCGGCGATGCGAGGTGTCCCAGAACACGATCCCCGTCATCGGCTGCACCCCGGTGACACGCGATTGCAAGGGCACCGGGCGGAGAGCCTCCTCCGACGCTGACCACAGAGGAACGGAAATCATCGCCAGGAGCGGCAGGATCGAGGACCACGAAAAGGGAAATCCGGTTTTCATCAGAGAATTCGCCCCCGGAGTAGCACGATCCGGGACTCCATGGCAAGCTCGCATTTGCGCTCTGTCCCTCGCCGTGGAGGAATTTGCCAAAATTCCCTCGTCAGTCCATGCGGCGCGGAGTCTCCGCCAGGGAACATTGGCATGTTCCTCCACAGCCAAGGCACCCGCCGTGGAGGAATTTGCTAAAATTCCCTCGTCAGCCCAAGCGGCGCGGAGTCTCCGCCAGGGAACATTGGCATGTTCCTCCACCAATGCGCTCGCCCAGGTTCATAATTCATAATTCATCCCTCCTATTCAGTTTGCGGAACGGAGAGACTCAGTTATGTAGGAAGGGTCAGTCAGTTGGAAAGTCATGCTCAGCATCCGAAATCTCAAAAAATCCTACGGGGGCAACACCCTCTTCGAAGAAGCCAATCTCCAGATCAATTACGGGGAGCGCGTCGCTCTCGTCGGTCCCAACGGAGCCGGCAAATCGACCATTTTCCGCATCATCCTCGGCGAGGAGGAAGCCGATACCGGCACCGTCGATCGCGACGAATGGACTCTCGTCGGATTTCTCCCGCAGGAGAGCGAGGACGTCGGCGATCACAGCGTCCTCGAGATCGCCACGGGGCGCGCCGGTCTCATCCAGGAGCTGGAAACCATCCTGAAAAAGCACGAGGACGAAGGCACCGTCGATTCCCAGGCCTACTACGAGGCGCAAAGCAAATTCGACGCGCTCAACGATCCCTCCGTCGATGCCAAGGCCAAAAAAATGCTGCGCGGTCTCGGGTATCCGGCGGAGAACTTCGACCGCCCCGCCAAGGAGATGAGCGGCGGCTGGATCATGCGGGCCCACCTCGCCCGGCTCCTCGTGATCGAACCGAGCCTGCTGATGCTCGACGAACCGACCAACCACCTCGACCTGATGTCGCTGCTCTGGTTCCAGGATTACCTGAAAAATTATTCCGGGGCCATTCTCATGATTTCCCACGACCGCCAGTTCATGGACGAAATCGTGCAATCCGTCCACGAGATCGCCGACCGCCATCTCGTCCACTACAAGGGCAACTACAGCGAGTTCGAGCAACAACGCTACGAGAACTACGAACGGCAGAACAACGCCTACAAAAACCAGCAAAAACAGATCGGCGAACTCCAGGCCTTCGCCAACAAGTTCCGCTCCGTCTCTTCGAAAGCCTCGCAGGCCCAATCCAAGCTCAAGGAAATCGAGCGCATGGAAAAAATCGAGAAGCCCCAGGCCCCGAAAAAGCCTTTCCGCTTCCAGATTCCCGATCCTCCGCGCGGCGGACAGAAGGCCGTCACCCTCGAAGGCATTCATTTCGCCTACGGCAGCCACAAGGTCTACGAGGGCATCGACCTCACCATCGAGAGAGGCGAACGCACCGTTCTCGTCGGCCCCAATGGATCGGGGAAATCCACCCTCCTGAAATTGCTCGGCGGCGAACTGACACCCCAGCAGGGCAAGGTCATCCAAGGGCACAACGCCAAAATCGGCTACTTTTCCCAGCACCGCTCCGCCACCCTCAATCCGAACAACTCCGTTCTCACCGAAGTCCTCGAAGCCGCCCCCACCCTGCGTGAGGACGAGGCCCGCGGCATTCTCGGATCTTTCATGTTCCGCAAGGAGGAGGTCTACAAAATGACCCGCGTTCTCAGCGGAGGCGAAAAGAGCCGCCTCAACCTCATCAAATTCCTCGTCGATCCGCCCAATATCCTCCTCATGGACGAACCGACCACCCACCTCGACATTCTCACGGTCGAGTCCCTCATCCTCGCGCTGGAGAACTACGCCGGGACCCTCGTGTTCATCTCGCACGACGTCCATTTCATCAAAAAGCTCGCCACCGACGTCATCCACGTCGCCAACGGCAACGCCAAACGCTTCCACGGCGATTGGGATTATTTCATCGAAAAATCCGGTGCCGGAAACGAGCGCGCCGCGCTGACGGCGGAGTGAGGGGAACCGGGTGCAGCCCTCCGGACTTGACGGAAGCGACGTTTCTCATGTAAGAAACTCACTTCCCCACACCCATGTCGACGTTTCCGCCTCCCATCACCCGGGATCTTCCCGATCCTCCCCGCAATCTCTGGCGCATCGTCGGTCCCGGTATCGTGGCTGCGGGCGTCGGCCTGTCCTCGGGCGAGTTCGTGCTCTGGCCCTACATCGCCTCGCAGGTCGGGCTGATCTTCATCTGGGGCGCTCTCGTCGGCGTGGGCATGCAGTTTTTCCTCAACATGGAGATCGAACGCTATGCGCTCGCCACCGGGGAAACCGCCATCACCGGCTTCAACCGCATTTGGAAACACTGGGGACTGGTCCTCGCGATCATGGTCTACCTTTCCAACCTCTGGCCGGGATGGGCCCTGAGCTCCGCCACCCTCCTCACCTATCTCTTCGGCGGCGGCAGTCCTCCGGTGATCGCCGCGGTCTCCCTGTTGGTCATCGGCGCGTCGCTCACCCTGGCTCCCGTGGTCTACGTGGCGCTGGAACGTTTCATTTTCGCGAAAGTCCTCGCGGTGGGAGTGCTCGCCGTCCTCGCGGTCATTTTTGCGATCGACGGGGAAACTTGGACGGCGCTGCCCGTCAGCTTCGCCGAGGGATTCGGCCGATTCCCCCACGAGGAGCTCGGCTTCGCGCTGCTGCTCGGAGCCCTCGCCTACGCGGGTGCGGGCGGCGGACAGAATCTCTGCCAGAGCAACTGGATCCGGGACAAGGGTTTCGGCATGGGCAAATACGTGCCGCGCCTCGTCAGTCCCCTGACCGGGACAGAAGAAGCGGTCAGCGACGACCGCGCCAGCTACCGTTTCGAGACGACGCCGGAGAACATGGCGCGCTGGCGTCGCTGGTGGCGTTTCGCCAACGCCGAACAACTCGCGACCTTTTTCGCGATGACGGTGGTCACCATCGTCCTCACCTCCATGCTGGCCCACTCGGTCCTCGGCGGCCTTCCGAATCTTCCCAACGATGTGAGTTTCCTCCAGGTCCAGGGCGAGCAACTCAAAACCATCGTCGCCCCCTGGTTCGGCACCCTGTTCTGGACCATCGGCGCCTTCGCCCTGTTCGGATCGGCCATGGGTATCATCGACTACACCAGCCGCCTCGCCGCCGACATCCTGAAATCGACCTACCTGACAAAGGCGCGCATCAGCGAGAGTCGTCTCTATTTCTGGCTCGTCTGGGCTCTCGTCGCGATCGGCTGTCTCGTGCTTCTCTCGGGCATGACCCAACCTCTCGTGCTCCTGATCATCTCCGCCTCCATCGCCGGAGCGATGATGTGCCTCTACGCCGCGCTCCTCGTCGTGATCAACCGCCGCAAACTGCCCCGACCCATCCGCGTCCGTTCCTACCGCCTCGGCATCCTCATCGGCATCTCGGCCCTCTTCGGCTTCTTCGCCCTGCTGACCCTCTACCAGAAGCTATCCCCCTTGTTCGACGGGGCGTAACCGGAGGCACCCCGCTCAGGGGAACCACTCCCCGCGCACCGTGGTCCCCCGGATCGCGCCGCGGAGGCTTTCCCCGAAGAAGGGCGAGACGGGACTTTTCGTCCGCAGGGAATCGCGGGTGATTTTCGTCGTGGCGGCGGGATCGAAGACGAAAAACTCGGCCGCAGCACCCTCGGCGATCCCGACTGGTTCGAGTCCGATGAGCTGACGCGGCGCCACGGAATACCGCTGGATGAGGAGATCCCAGCCGAACATCCCGCCGTGGATGAAGCGGTCGTAGAGCACCAGCACGCTCGTTTCCAGTCCGCTCGCTCCAAACGGAGCGCTCCCGAAGTCGCTCGATTTTTCGAACTCGGTGTGCGGCGCGTGATCGCTCGCGATCACGTCGATGGAACCGTCGATGAGTCCGGCGGCGAGCGCTTCGACATCCCCCGCCGAGCGCAGCGGAGGATTGAATTTGAAATGGGTGTTGTAGTCCTGAATATCGTCTTCGCAGAGGACGAGATGCTGCGGCGAGACTTCGCAGGTCACCGGCACGCCGCTTTCTTTCGCCCGGCGCACCGAGGCCAACCCGCAGGCGGTGGAGAGTTGCTGGAGATGCAGCCTCGCCCTGGTGTGCCGCGCCACGTGTATGTCGCGGTCGATCGCGATTTCCTGGCTGATCGCGGGGATTCCGGGGAGGCCGAAGCGGTAGGAAACGGACCCCTCGTTGATCGCTCCGGCCTTGCTCAGGGCGGGGGTGTCGGCGTGAGAGGTCACGAGCAAGTCGAAATCGCAGGCGTACTCCATGCAGCGCCGCATCACGTCCGGACAGGGCACGGTGCGGTCGGCGTCGGTGAGCATGGGAACGCCGCGCGCGGCCATCCCGGAAAAGCCGGCCAGTTCCTTTCCCTCGCGCCCCTTGGTGAGGCAGCCGGACTGGTACATCGGGATCGCACTGACCTCCGAGACGAGATCCATCGCGCTCTTGACGAGGTTGCCCGAGTCCACCGGAGGCGAGGTGTCGGGCATCAGGACCAGACCGGTGACCCCGCCGTGGAGGGCGGCGGCGGCACAGGTGGCGAGGGTTTCCTTGTGTTCGAAGCCCGGTTCGCGCGCGTGGACGTGGACGTCGAACATGCCGGGGACGAGCAGGCAGCCGGCGCAGTCGATCACCTCGCTCCCCTCGGATGCTGTCAGGGCGGGGCCAATCGCGGTGATGATCCCGTCCGCATCGACGAGAACGTCGGCCTCGCGAAGGTCGGGGGAATCCGCCGAGGCGATCCTGCCATTTTTAAAAAGTCGACTTTGCCCGCCCATCTCTCAGTCTTTGTCGGTTTCGGGTTTGAGCCAGTGCAGCACCGCCATGCGCACGGCGATGCCGTTTTCCACCTGGGTGCTGATGAGGCTGCGCTCGTAGCGCATCGCCTCGTCGGTGATTTCCACGCCACGGTTGACCGGACCGGGGTGCATCAGATACGCGCCCAGTTTGCGCATCCCCACGAGGCGCTGGCTGTTCATCCCATACATCTTGTGGTATTCGGCGATGCTGGGGAAAAACTGGCCTTCCTGCCGCTCCATCTGCACCCGGAGCAGGTAGACGGCGTCGGGTTTCCAATCGAAAACCTCGTCCCAAGAACGCAGGCGGGTCATGAAATCGTGACGCCCCGCGGGCACGAGGGAGCCGGGTCCCAACACCGCCACCTCGATCCCAAGTTTGTTCAGCAGGGTGCTGGTCGAGCGGGCCACGCGGGAGTGCAGGATGTCCCCGACGATGACCACGCGGCGTCCCGGGTACTCGGGGTAGACCTCGCGTATCGTCATCGCGTCGAGGAGCGCCTGGGTCGGATGGGCGTGGTAGCCGTCGCCCGCGTTGATGACCGAAGCGCCGGTGTGCTTGGCGACGATTCCGGGCACACCGGCGGCTTGGTGGCGGATCACGATGTAGTCCGAGCGCATCGCCTGGAGCGTCTCGATGGTGTCGAGGAGCGATTCGCCTTTCACCACCGAAGAGCTGGAGACGGTGAAATTGGTCACGTCCGCCGACATGCGGTTGGCCGCCACTTCAAAGGAGCTGCTGGTGCGGGTGGACGGTTCGTAGAAAAGATTGAGAACGGTCTTCCCACGCAGAGTCGGAACCTTTTTCACGGAGCGCTGGAAGAGCTGCTTGAAGGGTGCCGCGTTTTCCAGAACGTACTCGATCTCCTCGCGTTCGAGGCTTTCGATGTCGAGCAGGTCTTTGCGCGGTGTCAGCTCACTCATGCGGGAAGTTGCGGGGAGTCCGACCGCTTTTTCACGACGAAGACGCCCTCTTCCTCGTCCTCGTCGTCCTCGTGGAATTGCACTTTCACATACTGGTCGCGGTCCGTATCGATTTTTTTTCCGACATAATCGGGCTGGATCGGGATTTCGCGATGGCCGCGGTCGATCAGCACGGCGAGTTCGATCTTGGCCGGGCGGCCGTAGTCCATCAAGCCGTCGAGGGCGGAGCGGATGGTGCGTCCGGTGAAGATCACTTCGTCGAAAAGGATCACGCGGGTGCCATCGAGGGCGAATGGCACGTCCGAACTCTCCAGCCGGGGCAGGTCGGCCCCGCGGTTGTCGAAGTCGTCCCGGTAGAGCGAAATGTCGAGCGTGCCGACGGGGAAGTCGAGCCCCCGCGCCTTCAGCAGCGCCGCGACCCGGTGGGCGAAAGTCACTCCGCGGGTGTAGATGCCGAGGAAGGCGACATCGTCCCCGGCGCATCCCCGGGCGATGGCGTCGGCGACAAGGGCGGTGGCCTCCTGAATCCCCTCGGGACTCAGAATTTCCTCCTGGATGATGTCTCCCGTATCACTCAAGGGTTGCTGGCGTTTCGACAGGTCCATCCTTAGCCCGCGAATCGCGGAACCGCATCAAAAATTTCGCCTCTCTTTCGTGCCCGCACTCCAGCGTGGAGGAATTTGCCAAAATTCCCTCGTCGGTCCAAGCGGCGCGGAGGCTTCGCCCAGGAACATTGGCATGTTCCGCCACATCCCATGCCCCCGCACTCCAGCGTGGAGGAATTTGCCAAAATTCCCTCGTCGGTCCGGGCGACGCGGAGGCTTCGCCCAGGAACATTGGCATGTTCCGCCACATCCCATGCCCCCGCACTCCAGCGTGGAGGAATTTGCCAAAATTCCCTCGTCGGTCCGGGCGGCGCGGAGGCTTCGCCGGGGAACATTGGCATGTTCCGCCACATCCCATGCCCCCGCCGCCCTTTTCAAAAATTTCGCGTTCCGATGTCTGAACGACGCTGGCGACCGTCGAAACACACCTTGTCGCTCTCGGCGTAGACCCGCGCCACCGCTTCCTCGCGCGTCGCGCCCGCCGCGGCCACCACCAAAACCCGTCCGCCGGCGGTTTCAAAATGCCCGTCCGCGTTCCGCCTCGTCCCGGCGTGGAAAACGCGGGCGTCGCTGACCTGATCGAGCCCGGAGATGACGTCCCCGCTCCTCGAACCCGCCGGATACCCCGCCGAAGCCGAGACCAGACAGACGCTCCAGCCGTCGGCGAAGCGGATCAGATCCGGCTGAAGACGTCCCCGAGCCCCCTCGAAGAGATAGCGCGCGAAATCGCCGCCTATCATCGGGAGGACCGCCTCGGCCTCGGGATCTCCGAAACGGCAGTTGTACTCCAGCAGCTTCGGGCCGTCCGTCGTGAGCATGAGACCGAAATAAAGAAATCCCCGGTAAGGCAATCCATCCCGGACCAATCCCTCTACGGTGGGCCGCACCACCGTGTCTTCAATGAGACCGCGCAGTTCCTCGTCGAGCATTTCCAGCGAACTGACCGCCCCCATCCCGCCGGTGTTGGGGCCTTCGTCCCCGTCGTAAATGCGTTTGTAATCGCGCGCCGGAGCGAGGATCTGGTAGTCGCCGTCCACCACCGAGGCAAAAATCGAAATCTCGGGGCCTTCGAGGAATTCCTCCACGAGGAGACGGCCTTCGCCGAACTTGCGCTCGACCAGCACCTCCCGGAGAAACTCATCGGCGGTGGACTCATCGGGACAGACCGCGACGCCTTTGCCGGCGGCGAGACCGTCGAATTTCAGGACCGTCGGGTATTTCCCGGCGATGGCCGCGCGAGCTTCCGCGATCGAATCCACCGTCGCATACCCACCCGTGGGAATGGCGTGCCGGACCATGAATTCCTTGGCGAACTCCTTGCTTGCCTCGAGCCGGGCCGCTTCCTTCGGCGGCCCCCAGCAGGGAATCCCCGCCGCCTCGCAGGCGTTGGCGAGACCTTCGTCCTTCACCAGGTAGCTTTCCTCCCCGGCCACGCAGAGATCGACGCCCTCTTTTTTCATGAACGCCACCAGTGAAGCCACCCCCTCGGCCTCGAACGGACGGGCCAGCTCGAAGATTGCATCCGATCCGGGAAAAGAATAAAGCTCGGTTCCGGCGGGCGATTCCGAGAGGGCCGTGATGATCGCGTGCTCGCGTCCGCCTTTGCCTACGACTAGAACTTTCATGGGATTTCTGATGCTGGATGCTGGGATGACAGTGCGCGTCATCCTTACCACAAATCAGAGAATTGCCAAATGCCGGTGACGACGCGACCCACGGCCTGGCGGCGGAGCCTCGAGGGCGAAAAAGAGGAGACGCTCACGAGGAGCGGCCGATGAAACCCGCGAGACGGGCGAGGCGGCGGAGTTCGCGGGCTTCCTTGACCTGACGTTCCAGTTCGCGGACGAGCTTCAACCGGTCTTCGGGGATGCGGCAGGGGCTTTTGATACGGGCGTCGAAGTTGCTGTAAACCATGGCACAGCCTCACCCGTCCGCGCGGATCGCGCTCGCGCCTCCCTGCTCCAGGTTGTCGCTTCCTTGCGAAAACGCAACAGATCGCCATTTCTCCACAAGCCGCCGTGAGCAGCCCCGCCGGACCCGGACATCTTGCCCGCTTTCCCACTTTTCACTTTTCACTTTTCGCTTTTCACCTTCCCACTCCCGCAACCATGGAACCTGCTCTCCATCTCCCCACCCTCTTTCGCTTCCCCTCCCCGTCCCACGTCCTCGCCGCCCTGCCCGCGCTCGGTCCCTTTTACGTACAAGCCCGCAACCGTGGCGGCGGCCTCGGGAAAAGGATGGAATCGCTCGACCCTCTCCACGTCCCCGATCTGGATTTCGCCTTCGACCCCGACAACGGACTGGGATTCGCGGTGCGCGATCTCATCGGAATCCACGCCGGAGAAATCGTCACCGGCGCCGTCACCACCTACGCCCTCGATTTCGAATTCGCCGGATTCCCCGGAGGCCTCAGCCTG
>JAAYAT010000247.1 GCA_012719225.1 Verrucomicrobiaceae bacterium | reverse complement strand
AAGAAGGCCCCTGCGAAGAAGGCTCCTGCGAAGAAGGCTCCTGCTAAGAAAGCTCCTGCCAAAAAAGCTCCTGCCAAAAAAGCTCCTGCGAAGAAGGCTCCTGCGAAGAAGGCCCCTGCGAAGAAGGCTCCTGCTAAGAAAGCTCCTGCCAAAAAAGCTCCTGCCAAAAAAGCTCCTGCGAAGAAGGCTCCTGCGAAGAAGGCTCCCGCTAAGAAGGCTCCTGCTAAGAAGGCTCCTGCTAAGAGAGCTGTTGTGAAGAAGGCCGCTAAGAAGAGAGCCGCTCGCTGAGAAAAAGCACCCGCTCCGGTAGGTCTTTTCAGGGAAAACCGACGAACCAACTGCGCCCGGGAAGAGAGCACCTCGCTGCTCCCACTTCCCGGGCCTGTTTCTTTTAGGGAGCTATGCAGCGGGGGGAAGATGCCAATCTCCGCTGGGGGGAGGTTTTAAGGGATTCAGGTTTTAAGGTGTTCAGGCTGCGCGGAAGAAACCCCTCAACCCCTCAACCCCTGAAAAGCAAAACAGCTAAATGCTAAATGCTAAACAGCTAAACCACTTCCCTCCCCTCGCAACATTCCACATCCCGCCGCCACATCGATTCCGCGGCGTTGGCGGAAGGTACAGGGGAATCCGGCGTCGCGGAGGATTCGCTGGAAACGCTCCGCCCCGTCGCCGTCGCTTCCGGCTCCGGAAAATCCGCTGGTGGGATTGAGCGGGATGAGGTTGATGTGCGCGTCGATGCCCTCCAGCAGCGCGGCGAGACGCGCCGCGGTCGCGGGGGAATCGTTCTTCCCCGCGATGAGGGTCCATTCGAAAAAGATCCGTTTCCCGGTGATCGTCCCGTAGTCCCGGCAGGCGGCGATGAGTTCCTCCAGCGGCCAGCGTTTCGCCACGGGAACGAGGGCGGCGCGTTCCTCCTGGGTCGAACCGTGCAGGCTCACGGCGAGCTGGTAGGACCGCTTTTCCTCCGCGAGGCGCCGGATCCCCGGCACCACCCCCACGGTGCTGATGGCGATGCGCGACGGACCGATCCCGATACCGCCGGGGTCGGAGATCAGAGAGAGCGCCTCCATCACCGCCTCATAATTGTGGAGCGGTTCCCCCATGCCCATGAGGACGAGATTGCGGAGACGCCGGTCCGGCGCGATCTCGTGCAGCACCCGCCTCGCGTGCAGCACCTGCGCCACGATCTCGCCCGGTCGCAGATGCCGCCGGAATCCTCCCTGCCCCGTCGCGCAAAAAACGCAGCCCATCGCACAACCCGCCTGGGTGCTGACGCAAACGGTGTGGCGTTCGGCGTAGCCCATCAATACCGTTTCGATGGTCTCACCATCGCGGAGACGCAGGAGAAACTTCCGCGTGAGACCGTCCTCGCTGCGGATTTCCTCCACCAACTCGGGCTGATCGAGGAAAAAGGCCTTGGACTCGCCGACGGATCGATCCACCCAGCGCCGCAGCGGCGGGAGAAAAGGCCGCGAGTCCAGAGCCGCGTCGATCTCCCGATAGAGAGCCCCGCGCAGCGCCCCGGCATGACAGGGATTGACCCCGTCCGCCGCGAGAATCCCGCGGAGCCCGGCGAAATCGTGATCGTGCAAAGATCGCTGAAGAGGAACAGACACATCGCTACCACAACCCCGTCCCGCCTTTCCCACAAGGACGATTTTACGAAGTTTTCCCGGGAACGGACACCACGATAACGGGAGCGAAAGAAACTCGCCATGCAGCTACCTGACCGATACATTTTCCCTCATGAACTCCGAACCCGCCGCTTCCCCCTCCCCTTCCCCCTCCCCTTCCACCACCTCCAGCCGCCGCCGATTCCTCCGCTCCACGGCGGCGCTGGGTGCCGGTCTGCTCGCATCGAACGCCGCGACAGTGCGCGCCGCGACCAACAAGAACAGCAAATTGCGCATTTTTCAGATCGGGGTCAACGGCATCGGCAACATGCAGCGCAAAGGACTCGAGGGGCATCCCATGGTCGAATTCGCCGGCTTCTGCGACGTGGATGAAACGGCCTTCGCCAAGGTCGACAACGACGCCTATCGCAGCGGCTGGCGGGTCGCCGACTACCGCGAGGCCTTCGCCGACCGGCTCGACCAGTTCGACGCCGTCATCGTCGACACCCCCGACTTCCATCATTGCCCCATGATGGTCACCGCCCTGAAACACGGCAAACACGTCTACGGACAAAAGCCTCTCGTGCAGCAGCTCGACGAACTGCGCCTCGTCCGCGAGGCCCTCGCCGCCCATCCCGGACTCCACACCCAGATGGGCAACCAGCGCGCCTGCACCACCGGACGCATGCAGGCCGTGGAATTGCTCCAATCCAATCGACTCGGCCGCCCCGTCGAAGCCCACATCTGGACCGGAGGCATGAGCCGCGGCATGTATTTCGTCGATCCCTGGAGTCCTCTCGGAGCGGAACAACCCGTCCCCGACACCCTCGACTGGAATCTCTGGAACGGCCCTCTCACCACCTCCCTGCCCTACAGCGAAGACCTCCACCCGCGGCGCTGGCGCTCCTACTGGGAAACGGGCGGCGGGATGCTCGCCGACTGGGGCTGCCACCTCATCGACGTGCTTTACTTCGCCTACGACCTCGCCGCTCCCGAAGCCGTCCAGACCAACACCATGAAACCCTCCGACGTCTGCCACACCGGCTACAACCAGTCCACCCTGACCTACCCCGGCGGCGGAGACCGGTTCGCCCGGGAAAAATTTGTCCTCCACTACAACGACAGCGGGATCCGTCCCTCCTTCGCCGCACTGGGCCTGCCCGTTTCCAAAATCACCGGAAGCTGCACCCTCATTCTCTGTGAAGAAGGCGCCCTCCTCCTCGAACCGGGCGGCAAAATGGAAATCTATCGCAAAGGCAAACTCGTCGAGAACGAACCCCTGCCCGAAGTCGCCCCGCGCCAGCATTGGAAAGACTGGGCCGACTGCTGCCTCGGCACCGACAAGCCCCTCTGGACCCGCTTCGACATCGGCTCGCGCATCACCGAACCGGCCCTGCTCGCGACCAAGGCAACCCGCTTCCCTGGCGTCGAGCTGCATTGGGACGCGGCCAATTACCGCTTCACCAATCACGAGGAGGCCAACAAAACCGTGCTCTCCCGCAGCTACCGCGAGGGGTTCGCGCCGCCGAAGATCGGGTGAGAATCGACGGGCAATCCGTGCCGCCCTGTCAGGCTGGATTGGGCCATTGCCTTTGAAATTTGTCTATCCACGGACTCAAGCCGTCTTTCCTCAGCAAGTCGAAACGGTCGATGGCTATGGCCAGTTCGTGAAGTTCCGGCGAAATCTAGGAGATGATTTCGAGAATGGCCCGATGACGCGCATCCAAATCCTTCCAGTGCAGAATACGTTCGTGATGAAAGACGCGATTCCGGAGATCCCGAATCTGGCCCCAGCGCACTCCGAGCTTGTTCAGGTCCCGGGCCTTGTGCGGAGCATGGGGATAGATCGCGCCTGCAAGAAAGTGCCCGATGCCGGTCTGACCGTGGGCCTTGTTGAAGAAGCCCGTCCAGAATCCGAAAGTGAGCTCCGCTACCATTCGACCAGGAGCGGGGGGCTTGTTTTGTTTGACAAGGGATGCCCTGGCTTCGGCGACTCGATCCTGCTGCCAAAGAGTAAGGCGGGCACCGCTCCTGTCATACCACGCAGTGGTCCGGCAGCGGTCCGTCATCGCCTGATGGATGGCATTGCGTAAAGCCACCTCGGCGAACTGGAGACAAGGATAAAGAGACTCGCTCAGGGCCATGTTCAGGGTGTAACGCCCTAATGTGAGCAACGGTTCGGCACCGTCCTGACGATAGGCGTCAATTCGCTCCGCATGGAGGATTCCCTCGATTTGCTGGAAGAACGATGGACTCATGCGGCGGGGAGGGATGGGTGTAAAATGGTTTGACGTGCGGCCACAGGGGAGGCATCTTGTCTGTGTTGACCCCGGACCCCCTTCCTCAGCCGCTTGCGGCAGACAGGGACCGGGGTTTCTTTTTGGCCGGATTCGGGCACCATCACCGACAGGGACTTGGCTTTGGCGACCCGCAGTATGGAATATCCGGGTTATACCGCGGCGACCCGGGCGGGGCAACCTTCTAATCCGATTTTTCTCATCCACGCCCCTCTCTCCACCGCCGCGTTGCGGCTTTCCGGCCTTGGCCCGTTGGGAATGGATCGAACGAGGTCCTTGCAGTCGGGCTTGCCACCGTCGGAGCGGAACGATAGCGTGAGGAAAGCGACGCCTCCATGAAACCGCGATTTTTGACTCTTTTCCTCCCGCTTTTCTGTCTCGTCGCCTGTTCCGAGGGAACCGCGCCGGAATCGGGAGAGGAACAAAGCGTCCCCGCACCCGCCACCGCCCTGTCACCGGCCCCGTCTACCGCACCCTTGGCGGATGCGCCCGAAGGCATGGTCTGGATCCCGGGCGGCACCTACCGGCGCAGCGGCGACGCAGGGGAAATGGGCGGCGACTCCGCTTCGCACCAGTCGGCCTATCCCATCCACGAAGTCTACGTCGACGCTTTTTGGATGGACGAGTGCGAGGTGACAAATCGCGAGTTCGAAACGTTCGTCGCGGCGACTGGCTACCGGACTTTCGCCGAACGCCCCCTGTCGGAAGCACGCGTGCGCGAACTGACAGAGGACATCCGGAGAAATCTCGCCCGGCTCGAACTGATGGCCGGTCGGGCGACCGGAAAAAAACGCGAGGAAATCCTCACTGAAATGGAACGCCTCCGACAGATTTCGGAATTTGAGGGAATCGCCGGATCGATGATTTTCGCCGCGCCCGAAGGGGAACTCGACGATCCTCACGACCTGTCCCAGTGGTGGACCCTCGTGTCCGGGGCGAACTGGCGAACGCCGGGCGGCCCGGGAACCACCCTCGCAGGGCTCGAGGACCATCCTGTCGTCAACGTGACCCACGAGGACGCGGCCGCCTACGCCAAGTGGGCCGGAAAACGGCTTCCGACCGAAGCGGAGTGGGAAAAAGCGGCCCGGGGCGGCCTCGATCGTCAGCCCTACACCTGGGGAAAGGAGATGTTTCCCAAAGGAGAAACCGTCTGGATGGCGAACATATGGCAGGGCGAGTGGCCGCACCAAAACAGCGAGGCCGATGGCTTTT
>JAAYAT010000246.1 GCA_012719225.1 Verrucomicrobiaceae bacterium | reverse complement strand
CGCAGTGGACCGGCCAGAGCGTCTGCGGGAGCCCGTCCAGATCGATGGTCTCGAAAACGTCCCGACCCGGATGATTCGCCGCGAAGCTGCCGTGATCGGGCGGATGCCAGTCCTGCGTCGCCACGACGAGATCGAAGCCCGGCAGGAGGGCGTTCACGACCGGGACGAGCTCGTCCGCGCCCGGCACCGCCAGCGCACCGCCCGGCAAGAAATCGTTCTGAATGTCGATGAGGAGGAGGGTTTTCAATGCTGGGGTTCCTTTCGCAAATCACTGAGAAATTCGATAGGTTCACAGGTCTTGAACTCGGGATAGAAGATGCCCACCAACTGCAAATGTTCGTCGTAGGTGACCAGATGGCTGGCTTGGCCATTCAGGGCCGCGAGCAGAAACGGTGTGTCGTCCGCATCGGATGGATAATTTCTCACGTGGAAAAAATGGATGGGAACCAGCTCCCCCAACGCGCCCAAATCGACGAGCAAGTCCACCACATCGGTGGCGGCGATGCCGAGCTCTAGCAGCTTGTCCGCATACTCGTTCAGAATGTCGTGAGTCAGCAACCAAGTGAATTCCGCCGCACGCCATCTGCTGACGACCTCCGCATTCGGGCTGGTGGTGGACGTCGAACGCTTGGCCGCCAGAACGACGTTGGTATCCAGCACCGCGCGGAAACTCATGGGCGGCTGATCTGTTCGATGATGGAATCGTAGTTCTTTTGAAATCGCGCCATTGCCTCCTCGCGATCAAAACCCGCCGCTTTCATCCCCTCAGCCCGGTCCATCGCTTGGTGCACGATCTCTCGCGCTTGGGAGCTGTGGCGCGATTTTCGCTTCTTGTCCTGGGTGACTTCGGCGCGCAACCATAGAATCAGACGCTCTTGAAGACCCTCCACTTGCGCCGCCTCGGCGGCGAGATCTTCCGGTATATCAGCGATGGAGGTAATGCTCATAATGGAAGTTTAGCCGTTTCGCTCTCTTGGGTCAACGCGCCTTCGCCTGTCGGATCATCTCCACCTTCCGCTTGTGCAGGCCGCGCTCCAGCCCGGCGGGATACTCGTGCGGATGCCGCAGGCGCTTCACCGACGAATGCAACCTAGCGAGTTGCTCGCGTCCGCGCCGTCGGATCCGGGGCAGATCCGGCAGGTCCATCACCAATTTCCCGCCGCGATAGACCGGCTCGAGCAGATCCTCCCAGGTCGCCTGCCCGGACATCTCCTTCGTCCTCGTCGCGTCGGACGGATGCACGATGGTGGCGGGGCCGGGGAGTCCGACCTCCTCGTCGAAAATCGCGTCGCCCCGGAATTCTCCGTCGAGGGTGAAGCGGCGCACCTGTTGAATGCCGGGATGGCTCGTCTTCGCGGCCTGCTCGCTGAGCTTGATTTTCGGCTCCCACACGCCCGTCTCGTTGCGGATCGCCCCGAGCTTGTAGACGCCGCCCAGCGCCGCTTGCTCGCCGCCGGTGACGAGGCGCGTGCCCACGCCCCACACCCCGATTTCCGCGCCTTGGTGTTTCAGGCTCTCGATGAGGTGTTCGTCGAGATCGTTGCTCGCCGCGATGAAGGCTTTGGGAAAGCCGCCTTCGTCGAGGATTCGCCGCGCTTCCACGCTGAGCCAGGCGAGGTCGCCCGAATCGAGCCGGATGCCGGACAGCTCGTGCCCGCGCTCGCGCAGCCGTCGTCCCACCTCCACCGCGTGCCGGACCCCATCCAGAGTGTCGTAGGTGTCGACGAGAAAAACGCAGTTGTTCGGCAGGGCCTCCGCGTAGGCGGCGAAGGCCTCCGGCTCGTTCTCGAAGGCCATCACCCAGGAATGGGCGTGGGTGCCGCGCACCGGAATCCCGTGTCGCAGACCGGCGAGCACGTTCGAGGTCGCCGCGCAGCCGCCGATGAAGGCGGCGCGGCTCGCCATCACGGCACCGTCCGGTCCCTGCGCCCGTCGCAGGCCGAATTCCAGGACCGGCTCGCCCCGCGCCGCCTCGCAGACGCGAGCGGCCTTCGTGGCGATCAACGTTTGAAAGTTCACCATGTTCAGCAGCGCCGTCTCCACCAGTTGCGCTTGCAGCAGCGGCCCGCGCACGCGGAGGAGCGGTTCGTGGGCGAAGACCGCGGTGCCCTCCGGGATCGCGTCGAGGTCGCAGCGCCAGCGCATTTTCCCGAGGTAATCGAGAAAACCGCGCTCGAAGAGCGGTGAGCCGTCTCCGCCCTCCAGCGAGGCGAGGTAATCGAGTTCCGTGTCGGCAAAACGGAAGTGCTCCAGCCATTCCACCACGTCCCCGAGTCCGGCGGCAAGCGCGTAACCGCCCCCGAAGGGCAGCGTGCGGAAAAAAAGGTGGAATACGGATTCCTGCTCCGCCTTGCCGCATTTCCAATAGCCCGCAGCCATGGTGAGTTGGTAGAGATCGGTGAGGAGCGGAGTGTTGGGGGTCATGGCGTCAAAGTCGGTCGTTGAGATAGTCCTCGAGTCTGGGGTTCAAGGTTTCCGCGCAAATGCCATGATACCACGGCGAACGAATCTGCCGAAAGATGACAAACAAGGTTAGGGGGAATTGGCAAAGCAGAACCGACCACGGCATCGGGAAATCGAAGGCCAAATGGAGCGTCATGTTCATAGTGAAAGCCGCCGCCCAAAGCAGTTCCCATCGTCTCCAAACCAGGAACACATTGCAAAATAGGAAGAAATGTCCGAGGGCCATCGCCGCGATCCACCAGAGCGGGTTGGAGGCTTGCCACAGACGTAGGACGACTCCTCCGCCAACGAGCAGAATCACCGCGTCCCAAATCGAAAAACGGAAACCGTGACGTCTGGGATGATGGACTTGGAGATCGGTGTTCACGAACTGGAAGGTAAAGATTCAACAAAACGCTCGAAAAGCCGCGCCAAGTCATCCCGCTTCGGCAAGGCCGCGACCCACTCCGCCAGGATCGCTTCCCTGCCATAGAGCAGCCCGGCGAACCCTCCGGCGACGCAGCCAGTGGTGTCGGTGTCGTCGCCGAGATTGACGGCCTTGAGGACGCATTCGGAAAAACTCGTTGTCGTCAGCAGACACCACAGAGACGCCGTCAAGGTGTCCATCACATAGCCGCTCGATCCGATCCCGTCGGGGGACCGGTCCGCCAAGGGTTCGGAGAGAAGATCCCGGAACACCGGCATCTCGGGATGGTCGGCGAACAGGGCCAGGAAACGGCGTCGACAAGATTCCAGCGCCTCCTGCGGCGTCCGTCCGGCGAGCAATTCCGAGACGAAGAGAGCGTGGAAAACGCAGGCGAGGCGGGCGCGCCCGTGACCGTGGGTGATGGCCGAGGCGCGCTGCACCCGATCCGAGAGAAAGTTGTCGTCCCATCCCGAGCAGGCCAGAGCCACCGGCAGGATGCGCATGAGCGAGCCGTTGCCGTTGTCGTGCAGACTGCGTCCGCCCGCCTCCTCCGCCGGGACGCCGGACCGGATGCGCCCGAGGGCGCTCCGGGTGGCGATGCCGATGTCGAAGATCTCGCCGTGCGCGGTCCAGTGCCCCTGATCGAGCCACTTCACGAAACGCCCGCCCATATCCTGAAGGTCGTCACCCTTCTCGGCGAGACTCTCCACAGAGCAGAGCAGCAGGGCGCCGTCGTCCGACCAGGTTCCGGCCGGTTGGTGGTGTGTGCCGTAGGCCCGCATCCCGGTCACCGGGTCCGCGGTCCGGGCGCTGCGCGGGGCGAACTCCACCGGCACGCCGAGGGCGTCACCGACGAGCGAGCCGTAGAGTCCGCCGAGAATGCGGTCGGTCTTTGTCATTGCCAGAGTTCTCATAGTTCAAAAAGGAAGCCTTGCTTCTTGAGACGCCGATACTTCGCCGGGTCGAAGCGGAAGAGTTGGGCGGGCCGATGGGCGCCGTCCCGGTGCTTTTCGTTCAGCGGGACGAGAAGATCAAAACCGAGGACTTTTTTACGGAAGTTGCGCTTGTCGAGCGCGGTCCCGAGGACGGCTTCGTAGAGACCTTGAAGTTGGCTCAGGGTGAATTTCGGCGGCAGCAGTTCGAAGCCGAGGGGGTCGTAGCGGAGTTTGCCGCGCAGGCGGGCGAGAGCGGCGGCGAAGATTTCCGCGTGGTCGAAGGCGAGGGGAGGAATCGAGGCGACCGGGAACCACTCCGCTTCGGCGGCGTCCGTCGCAGCGGTGGCGGCGGTCGGTTTCACCAGGGCGAAGTAGGCCACACTGACGACGCGCTCGCGGGGATCGCGCTCGACCGCACCGAAGGTGTGGAGTTGTTCCAGAAAGACCTCCCGCAGCCCGGTCTCCTCCGCGAGTTCCCGGCGGGCGGCCTCGTCGAGGGTTTCGTCGAGATGAACGAAGCCGCCTGGCAGCGCCCAGCGATCCTTGAAGGGCTCCAAGCCACGTCGGATCAACAAAACCTGCAAGTCCCCCCCATCGAACCCGAAGACGACGCAATCGACCGTCAGGGCGGGCCGAGAATATTCGTAGACGCAAGGCACCCACAAATAAAGTGTTAAATTAACACTAAGTCAAATATATTCACAGAGGGGAAGGCAATGATCGTTGGTGCACGATCACGGGAGCTTCAGGGCGTCTCGAGCGGATTGATGACCTCAAGGAAACGAAACTTCCGGAAATCGGTGTCGGCACTGTAAAGACGGTTCACGCCATGCTGATGAAGGAGAGCGGCGAGGTGGGCGTCGGGCACGAGATTCCCGCGCACGACGACACCTTGAGTCGCCAACTCATACTGTGTGAGGAAGTCCTCCTCCTCCCCGATCAGACAAACCCTCGGCAGGTCCATGAGTCCACGCAAATTGGACCACGCGGTCTCGGGCGAGAGTGGTCGCCGGAAGATAGATGGGTGAGTCACGATGCGGAGATAGGCAAAAACGGTAGGCCATGTCAGGCAAAACAGGTCCGGATCGTCGACCCGGCCGAGCACAAAAGCACGCGCTGCCGCGTGTTCGTCACACGCGGTGTTGCTCGCGTACAAAAGGAGGTTCGCGTCGATCGAATAGCTCATTCGCCGAGAGCACGGTAGAGGGCTTCCTTGTCGGCGAGATCTACTTTTTCCCCCATGTCAGCCGTGCTCCAGGCCAGGGTCGACGAGCGGGTCCGGCCAAACTCCTCCCGACTTCGCAATGCCTCGGCGAGGAGTCGGGAAGCGATTTCTCCCAAGGTCGCCTTTTCCTCTTTCTGAAGCCGTTTCAACCCGTCGAGGACCGGCTTATCGAGATCCAGAGTTGTTCTCATACATCTGATGATAGAGCAACCAACATCTGGTGTCCAACAGAACTTACCGAACCGGGAAGAGAACCCGAGCCGACAGGTGGGAATGCCGAAGCTCTTGGGGTCGGTCGCCCCCTTCCACTCCGCAACGTCCCGCGAGGGAGCATAATCCTTCACGCGGGCTGGACCTCTCCCTCGATTCCCGCTACACTCCCTCGTCATGCAGACCACCCTCATTGTCAGTGTCATCGGACCCGACCGTCCCGGGCTCATCGAACAACTCTCCTCCGCGATCACCGCGGCCTCGGGCAACTGGGAAGGCAGCCGCATGATCCGGCTCGCGGGACAGTTCTCCGGCATGGTCCAGGTGGTCCTCGCGGAGGAGTCGCTCCCCGCCTTGCACGACGCTCTCGCGGCACTCGAAAACGCGGGGCTGCGGACCAGCGTCCACCGCGCCGACGTAGAGGACGGCACCGAGGAAACGGGCGAGTCCCTCGCTCTCGAAATCGTGGGGCAGGATCGCCAGGGCATCGTCCGCGCGATTTCCGGGGAACTCGCCCGGCTCGGAGTGAATGTCGTCGAACTCGCGACCGATTGCAGTCAAGCGCCGTGGTCGGGCGAGCGCCTTTTCAAAACCAACGCCAAAATTCTCCTGCCCGGCGCTCTCGATGCGGACACGGTCCGTGGAAAAATCGAGGCGATCGCCCCCGACCTCATGGTCGAGCTGAAAAACGATCCCTCCTGAGACCTGCCGCTGCCCTCAAAAGGGTTCGTCCGATCCCGGTTCCGGCGTGGGTTCGGGTTCGTCGGTGATCCAGCCTTCCCCCTGCGTTTCCACCGGATCCGATGGCTCCGATTCCGCCGTCGGTTCCGGCACGAACGCTTCCAGCGGAGCGATCAGTCGGCCTGGAAGGGGTCGGACGCGATCGTAGACATTTCGCCCCAATTCGTTCGCGACCTGGTAGCCGCGATCGAACATTTCCATCTTGGCGTCGAGATTGTCGATGTAATGCAGGGCCTGGGCCTCGGGCGTTTTGGGCACCACCGGAGAGCCGAAGGCCAGCTCGCCGTGGTGCGCCACGATGAGGTGGAGCAGGTGCAGGCGCACGCGGTCGCTCTCGGGTTGGAGCTCTTTCCAACCCGCGCTGAGCGCCTCATCCTCGTGGATCTCGCGCCAGAATTTGTTCACGATTTCCATCCCCAGGGGAATGTGCCCGAGCAACTCGCTCATCTCGCTGTAGGGCATGGAAAAACCGTTCACCGCATAGACATTTTCCCAGAGTTTGCCGACATCGTGAAAGAGCACCCCGGTCACGAGCAGATCGCGATTGAGCATGGGATAGGCCTCGCAGATCTGTATCGCCGAGCGCATCATCTGGGAGACGTGTTCGACGAGACCGCCGCGCCGGGCATGGTGATAATCCCGAGCCGCTCCAGTGCGGCGGAAGCGGGTGCCGAAGCGCTCCAGAAAAGCGCGGCAGAGGTGGTGCAGCCGCGGGTCCGCGAGACCGGCCACGGCCGATTCGATGAAGGCATAATCGACCGCCTGCTTGCGGCGCAGCTCGGGCGAACCGCCGAGAACGCCGACGGTTTCCTCCTCGTTGAGCGCGCGAGCGGTCCAGCTTTTCCCATCTATGGAACGGCCGTCGTTACCGAGTCCGAACTCGCCCGAGACTTCGAAAAACGTCCCGCCGCGCATCTGTCCGCAGGTCGCGAACATGGGGGAGTTGTTCCAGACCCGCAGCACCAGGGTCTCCTCCGCGTCGGCGAAAGTGAGTTCGTAGTATGGGTTTCCCGTCTTGGTGACGCGCTCGAGCGACTTCTCCAGTTGGGCGGGGAACCGCACCATCAGCGGCACCGGACCAGCCTGCTGTTTCAGTTCGCGGATTGTGATTGGTTCCATCGTTCCACCCTAGCGGTACGGGGGAATCCCTTCCAGCAAAACCTTTTCCCCGCCACGGATCGCGAGCGTTACCGCGGGGCTCACCGGGTCAGAATGGCCAGGCGAACCTCCTGCCAGAGAACATCGCTCTCAATGAGGAAATCGATCAGGCAGGTCCCCAGGACGAGGCAACCGACCATGGCGGCGGGAGGGAGGAAGCCGAGCGAGACGGCTGCGGCACCCGTCACCGCTCCGGCGCAAAAGGTGCCCCCGACCACGCGGAGACGGATTTCGCGCAATCGCGACGGCATCTGCCCGAGACGGTCCGAGAGCAGCAGCACCACGACGACCGCCGCGGCCACGACGAAAAAGGGCATTGCCATCCATCCGGCGAGCCCCACCATCACCAGCCCGTAGAACGGGAGGCACATCCCGTCCACCAGCGCGGCGGCCAAGCGTCCGCTGAGGACTTCGCGGCGCAGCCGGAGGATTCCCGCCACCACCGCCGCTGCCATGAAGACCCCCACCGCCGGAACGAGCGGGTCCTGATTTTCCCCGGGAAAAGCCAGTCCGTGCGAGACGACCACGCCGAGCACCCCCACGAGGGTCAGGAAATGACAAGTGATCGCCGCGAGAACGCCGCGTTTCATCGGGAAGGCAGCGATCCGCGAACGCAGCCCGGCGAGCCAACCCCGACGGGAATCTCTGCCCGGGCCGCTCCCCGTTTCTCCCGGATTCTCCTCCGCCGCCGCGCGGGGACGCAGAAAGACGCAGGTGCCGTCGTAGATCTCGCGGATGCGCTCGACCCGGACCAGCGACTCCCTCGCATCGGGGAATTGCACGATGTAGGAGCCGGTCCCACCCTCGTCGAGTTTTTCCCGGAGAATGAGAAATTGACTCCCCTGCCCCAGCTCCAGCACCACCGGGAAAGCCTCCGCCGGAATGTCGTCGAGACGGATGCGACGGCGGCGGGCCTTGAGGTGATTGAGCCGCGCCCCCGTGCGCCAGACCCCCGCGAGCCCCTTGCGGCACATCGCCGCGCTCGTGGGGATGACGTCGCTCTCCCCCGACGGCAGGCCGTGGTGATGCCGGACGAGGCGGAGCACTTTGGCCGGGGCGGGAACATCGGGTCGGAGGAAAGCTTTCATTTCTTGGATATTCTGAATATAATAACCATAATAATTATAAATAAAAGCAGAATTTTAGTAACTCTGGATCTTTTCCCGCGGCACCGCCCCGAAGGGCGAAGGCGGCAATGAATTCGATCCCGTGTTTTCAAGCGCGGCGGAAGTGGTATAAGTTCCGGAGCATTTTTCCCAGGCCAACATGTCGAAACCCTCTTCCACCCTGCGGGACCCGGTCAGTGAAATCGGGTCGGCCGGGAAAAAAACCCGGACCGAAGCCGGCCTCCCCCGAGGCCGCAGCCGATTCTGGGATCGTTTCTCACGCAGTTTCCTCAAGAACGAGATGCCGCGCACCAAGGAGAGCATGCTGCCCATGCTCATCGAGGTCTTCGCGGGATTCACCAAACTCGACGGCCGGGTCGTCGAAGCGGAGATCGACTCCATCCTCGGCTTCCTGCGCTACGATTTTCCCGAGACGGTCTACACCGAACTGAAGCAGCTCTTCATCCGCTCCCTCCGCCGCCGCCAGGATCTCGAGGCGATCGCCTCGGACCTCGCCGGACGTCTCCCCCTCGAGGACAAGGTGCTCCTCGGGGTGCAGCTCTACGTCCTCATCAGCCGCGCCGGGCTGCCCAAGGAGAACCTCATCACTTTCTACCAATTCATGACGACGCTCGGGGTCGCCTCCGAGGCGATCAACATCGTCTATCAGCTCAACACCAGCGAACTCTCGCAACTGAGCAAGGCCGAGGCCCTCACCAGCGAAGGACTCCACTCGGGCGAGGACAGCCACCGGCTCGAGTCTCTCATTCTTTCCACCGGGGAACCGGCCGACATCACCATCGCCACCTCGGACGACGAACACTCCGTCGTCGCCTTCCGCTTCCAGAGTCTCCTCCTCGTCAAAAACCTCGGCCCCGGTCCCATCCTCGCGCGGGGCCGTCAGGTCAACGCGGGCGAGTTCTGCCGCGTCTACGAAGGCCAGAGCCTCATCATCGGGGAAGAGGTCCTCGCTTTCGAAGATCTGGTCTTTTATTTCAACACCAAAAAGAATCTCTCCTCCGTCCAGCTCTACCTGGCCCAGGACAGCAACCGCAATCACTTCATCGAAAAAGTGCGGACGAAGCAGAGCTACCTGCGCGTTTCCTTCGGACTCAAGATCCAGGTCGAAGTCCTCAATGCCACCGAGGCCGTCATCGGAAAACGGGCTCTCCACAAAGGCGACACCTTCGAAGTGACCTCGCGCGAGCGCCTCGATTTCCCCGACCATACCGAGATCTCCTTCGACGACCTGCGCCGCAAGGCCCGCGAGCTCGGCGGACGTTTCAGCCTACCGCCGAACCGCACCGTCTATCTCGTCTCCAACGATCCCGGCCAACTCTCCCCCGGCGACATTCTTCTCAGCCCGGGCACCTCGGGAAAAATCCTCCTCCGGATCCGCTGCGACAACAGCACCAAAACCGGACTCCTCGAAGTGATCGAGTCCGAGCGCCCCGTCGCGGTCGAAGGCGGCGTCGTGCGCGGCCAGGCCCCGCTCAAGGACGGCAGCGTCATCTCCCTGGGCAGCGACCAATACCTGCGCTGCCTCTTTTCCGAAGGCATCATCGAAGAAGAACGCAATGTCATCAGCACGCTCAAGGTGCGCGATGTCAGCCATTCCTACGACCGCAAGATCCCCGCCCTCGACGGGGTCTCCCTCTCGATCCAGCGCGGGGAGATGGTCTGCATCATCGGGCCGAGCGGCTGCGGCAAGAGCACCCTGCTCAAGGCCATCGGCGGACAACTCAAACCGCGCGGCGGACGCATCGACCTCAACGGCGTCGAACTCTACACCGAGCACGAACACCTCAAGTCCTACATCGCCATCATCCCGCAGGACGAGACCTTCGACCCGCTCCTCACGGTGGAAGAAAACCTCGACACCGCCGCCGCGATCCGCGCGCCCCATTTCCCCGTCCTGGAACGCCGTCGCCGCGTCGATTCCAAGCTCATCGAACTCGGCCTCAACGAAATCCGCCACCGCCTCGCCGGCGATCAGGAGACCAAAAGCCTCTCCGGAGGCCAGCGCCGCCGTCTCAACGCCGGCATGGACATGATAGGGATCGCCGACATCTACCTCTTCGACGAACCGACCTCGGGACTCTCCTCGAAGGATTCCGAACACGTCCTCGAAGTGATCCGCGGGCTCACCCACAACAAGATCACCCTCGTCTCCATCCACCAGCCCAGCAGCCGCCTTTTCCACATGTTCGACAAGGTGCTCCTCCTCGACAACGGGGGGAAAATGGCCTTTTTCGGAACGCCGACACAGATTCTCGAATACTTTCACGAGGCCCGCAAACAGGAGGGCATCTACACCAGCGCCGCCCCCCTCGGCGACGGGGACAGCAGCGCCAATCTCACCCCCGATTTCATCTTCGACGTGCTCGAGACCCCCCTGCGCGACCTCGGCGGGGATGTCATCTTCGAACGCGACAACCGCGGCAATCTCATTCCCGCGCGGCGTTTCAACTCCGCCTTCTGGTCCGACCGCTTCCAGACCTATCGCCTCCTCGAAGAGGTCAATCTCCGCGAGCTCGACGCCGACACCTCGCAGACGTCCTCGCTGCAGAAAACGCCGCAGGCGCCCCCGCGCAAACCGCGCCACGACTGGGTCCGCTTTTCCAACCAGTTCAAACGCGCCTTCCTCAGCAAACTGCGCAACCGGGCCAACCTCGCCACCACCCTGCTGGAAGCCCCCGCCCTCGCCATCCTCATCGCCATGGTGATGCGATACTCCGAAGACGGCGCCTACAACTTCGCCAACGCCTTCCACATCCCCACCTACCTCTTCCTCGGGCTCGTCGTCGCCCTCTTCCTCGGCATGACCAACTCCGCCGAAGAGATCATCCGAGACCGCAATCTCCTCCAGCGCGAGCGCCACCACGGCTTCCGGGTGAGCGGCTACATCATCGGCAAATACCTCTCCCTCGGCTTCTTCGCGCTGATCCAGTGCGTCATCTACCTGCTCATCGGCAACGCCATCCTCGGGATCCGGGACATGTTCCTCCACAACCTCCTCTGGATGTTCCTCACCTCCTTCGTCGGCATCGCCGCCGGTCTCTTCATCTCCAGCATCGTGAGCAGCCCCAAGACCGCCATCAACATCATCCCCCTCATCCTCATCCCCAACATCATCCTCGGCGGAGCGCTCATCAAATACGACGAGATGAACCGCAGTTTCGACATCATCCAGAACATCCGGCAGTGGTTCGTCCCCGAAGACGAAAAAGAGGAGGCGAGCCGCCTCAAGGTGCCCACGATCTGCCACTTCATGCCCCTGCGCTGGAGCTACGAAGCGGTCATCATCGCCCACGCCGAGCACAATCCCGCCAGCACCCTGACCAATTACATCGAACGGGAAATCCAGAAATTCAGCCGCATCCCCCTCGATCAGGATCTCACCGAAGCCCAGCACGAACGCCTCTACCAGTTCAAGCAGGCCCTCGCCGTGATTCACGGGATCAAAGGCGAATCGCCCCGTCAGGTCAGCCGCCAGCTCAAGTCCATCCGCGAAGCCCTCGAAGAAGGCCGCTTCGATCCCGAACCCTATTACGAAACCACCGGAACCGGAGAAAAAACCTACTCCGTCGGCGATCTCTATCTCAACAGCAAGGTCCAGGACCTCTTCGTCCGCGCCGAAGTCGAGCGCGAGGACTACCGCAAGAAAGCCAACCCGCCGAACATTTTCTTCGGTGCCGAGCGCCAGTATCGCTTCCCCCGCCGGAGCGAGACTCCCCTCTTCGCCTTCACCGTGAAGACCCTCGATCTCAACCTTTTCGCCATGATCATGTTCATCGTGGTGGCCTTCTTTTCCCTCCGCTTCAGCCTCAAGCGGCAGTTGCAGAAAGTGTGATCCGGCCCCACGGGCGCACTTCGATTCCACTTTCCCGCCCCGGCAATCGACGGTAGCCTTGTCACCTTGAAATTACCTGTCCCCATTCTGTCCGGGCTCGTTCTGGCGCTGCTCCCCCTTCCGATCGGCCTGGTCGGCCTGGTGGGTTCCGCGGGGGCGGAGGAATCGCCTCATCCCGAGACCTCGTCGGGGGAGAGGGTGACGGACTTGCAGGCGAGCTATTTTTTCGAGCGCGAGGGCACCATCTCCGCGCGGCGGACCTTTCGTCTCCGGGTGGAGGGCGAGGTGTTCACCCGTGGCCCCGTGCTACATTTCCTGACCGTCTTTCCCGGCCCGGCCGGACTCATTCTCGACACCGGGATGGAAATCGACGGCGTTCTCCGGGATGGGAAACCCGAGCCCTATCGGATCGAAAAAGGGGACGGCTACCTCAGTCTCTGGATCGGGTCACCCGAAGTCACCCTGGAGCACCGCGAGCACACCTACACCGTGACTTCGCGCCGCCGGGCGGATTGGCGTCAGGCCGGAGGCGAGTTTTTCGGCGGAATCGACGCCACCGGATACCTCCCCCACGTTCCGATCGACCGGGCCGAGGTCGTCGTGCGCCTGCCCGAAGGAGTGGTTCCGGCAAAATTTTCCCCGGCGGTGACGGGGTTCTCGGAACCCGCCGGGACCGGCGATCCTGGATTCGAAACGATCCTCCGGGACAATCACATGACCGTGCGCACGACCCGTCCCCTCGGGGACCACCACTCCGTCTTTCTCAATCTCGCCTGGCCTTCGAGAACCTTCGCGAGCCAGAGCCTGTGGAAGGAAGTGCTCCTGCAGCATCCCCGCATCCCCCTGGCGGCCTTTTCCGGAGTCCTCCTGCTCTGGGCGCTCGTGCTCCTGTTGCTGCGGGCGGCGGGCCGGAGAAGCCGGGAGTGAACTGCCGCTCCGAGAAGCGCGCCACGTCGCAGACCTCGTGCCTGTCGTAGAGGGCGTGGCAAGAAGGGAGAGGGTTCAGTCAGAAACAACCTCCGACGAAACAACGGAGTCGGCAGGGATTGGCTGCTCCTCGACCTTCACCTTTGATCGGTTTTGTGACTTTCGGCGGGCCTCGGTCTGTTCCCTAGCCCATTCGTTGATGCGCTTGAGATCGTAGCCGTGCTCCTCGGCCAGAGCGGCGCGTGCCTGTCTGATTTCTTCTATGATGGGATTATTCATCGCGTGGAATCAAGGTTTCAGGAGTGCAGATCACGGGAATGTGGAGATGGTGATACCCGCAATACTCCATCAGCTCCTTCTGGAGAACAGCATTGGCCAAATGAGTACAATTCCATGTGAGAAGGTAATCCATCCGGTGAACAATCACAAGCGCCAAGTGGGATGCGTCCGTATAAGCCTTCGGAGGCAATCGGAACAACTTGATGATGTCGGCCTCAAGCAAATGCAAATCCTCTGGAACGGAGAGTTCGGGGATGCCCTGCAAGTAGGAAAGAGGCGGGAGTGAGTGCGAAAAATATTGTCGGGGGCCTTCGCTTTCGCTATAAACGGTTCCCACTGTCCGCGACGAACCGTCTTTGCGGCGCTCGTCGGACTCCCGCCTCCCGTAACCCGCCCACCTCTCCCGCATGAAAACATTCCTCTGTTTGCTCCTTCCTCTGGTTTCTCTCGCCGTTCCCCTGCCCGCGGCGGAGAACGCGGCGGAGACCTATTTCAAAAACGCCGCCAAGGGCGATCTCGAATTTCGTTCGGTCGGGAAGATCGCCTTCGGTCCGGCGGGGATGCTGCTGGTCTCCGATCCGCGATCCGCCTCCGTCGTGGCCCTGGCCACCGGCGACACCGGCCCGGTCGAAAGATTGTCCAAACGGGTCGACAACATCGAAGCGTCTCTCGCGAAAGCGGCGGGTGCCGCGGAGGTGCTGGTCGTCGATATGGCGGTGAACCCCGCCTCCGGGAAGATTTATTTTTCCGCCACGGAACGACCCGGAAACCAGCCCCACCTCCTCGTGCTGGAGGCGGACGGCTCGCTCGCCAAGCTGGATCCCGCCGGGATGAGCCACGTCCGCATGACCCTGCCCTCTGCGGAGAACGCGCAGCTCCGCAATGTCACCGATCTCGCCTGGGGCGGGGATTCCGTGATCGTCGCGGGCCAGTCTTCGGAAGAGTTCGCGAACAAAATCTACGAAATCCCCTCGCCGCTCGAGCACGGGGAGAACGCGCGCTTTTTCTCCGCCGAGACCTTTCACGTGGCCCACAACCGATGGGAGACCAAGGCCCCCATCCAGAGCTTCATCCCCTGGGAGGAGGACGGTGATTTCTACGTCGTCGGGGCCTTCGCCTGCACCCCGATCGCGAAATTTCCCATCAGTGAACTGGAGAGCGGAGCGAAGATCAAGGGCACCAGCGTCGTCGAGTTGGGGAGCGGCAATCGGCCTCGCGACATGTTCATCTACGAGAGGGACGGGGTGGAATGGCTCGTGACCAACACCCAACGCTTCAAGGAAAACCTCTTCGGTCCCAGCAAGTATTGGGCGGCACGGATCCGCCTGGACTATCTCGACGCCGACTCGGCGGAGGACACCAACGAAAACGCGGCACGGCGCAAGGTGAACATCCCGGACGGTCCCGAAGCGGAGGGCATCGAGGTGGTCGAGGCGCTCTTCGGCGCGGTCATCGTGAGCCAGTTGGAAAACGACGAGGTCGTGGTGATGCGCGAGACCGACGCGGCCAACAAGGACGCTCCCCACGCGATCGAGCTCGTGGCACTGCCGTGAAACGGGGGGCTCTCATCGCGTTGTCGCTCGCTTTTTCCGTCCTCTCGGCGCGATCCGGCGAGGTCCGGGTCGAACCCGCCGTGTCGGTGGTGCCGGCCAATCACCTCAAATTTTACCTGCATTTTCCCGCCCCGATGGAGCGCGGGGATGTGTTCCGCCATCTCCGAATCGTCGAGGTTTCTCCCGACGGCACGGAACTCGTCGAAGCCCCCGAACCCTTTCGCGAAGTCGAACTCTGGGACGAGAGTTTCACGAGGATGACCCTCTGGCTCCACCCCGGACGCCAAAAGCCGGGAGTGAATCTGAATGTCGAGATCGGTCCCATCCTCGAAGAGGGCAAACACTATCGCCTCGAAATCTCCGGCGCTTGGCGCGACGAGAGCGGAGTTCCCACGGGCGAGACCGTCCAGCATCCGTTCCGCGCGGGACCGCCTGACGAAACCCGGCCCGACCCGACCACGTGGAAAATCGAGGTGAGAAAAGGATTCGTCAGGGCCGAGACCGGCGAATCACTTGATCCCGAGTCCCTGCGCAAGCGCGTCTCCTTGAAGCGGGACGGTGCGGAGACGTCCCGCGATGCGAAAATCGCAGGGGATGCGACAGGCTTTTCCATCCACACAGGGAACCCTTTGCCTCCCGGGGCCTGGTCGCTGGTGATCGATCCTCGACTGGAGGATCTCGCGGGCAACAGCATCGCACGGCCTTTCAACCGGGATCTCACCGGGGACACGGTCAGGGACGCGACCGAGACGGTGGAGATCCCTTTCTCGGTTCCCCCTGCCCTCGTCCCGGAGCCGGAGATTTCCCGCTGAGAGCTCCGCCGCGAATCGGGTCGAGATGCTGCTGCCGGTAGCGCGCCGGAGTCATGCCCGTTTGCAGACGAAAGGCGCGGGTGAAGGCGCTCTGGTCGTAAAAGCCGCAGTCCAGTGCGATCGCCCCGGCGGGACGGTCCGTCGCGATGAGTTCCTGACAGGCGGCGCGGATGCGCTGGCGGATGAGATAGCGCATCGGGGATTCGCCGAGGAGCTGGCGGAAAACGCGGGTGAATTGTCGCTCCGAGAGGTGGGACAGGGCGGCGAGCTCCTTCGTCTCGATGGCCTCGCGGTAGCGGGTGTGGAGATGGCGCAGGGCGGGTTCCATCTGCTGGAAGGGATGGGCCACGCCGCCGACCTCGTGGGTGTCGTAGAGGACGATCGCGACTCCCTGGATTTCCCCGGCGGGATCGCGCAGCGGGGCGACCGAGACGACATACCAATTCAGCGGTCCCTTGATGTCCGGAACCATCTGCGCGTAGTAGGTCCGCGTCTCGCCGCTGGCCATGACCCGTCGGTCCTCCTCGACGAAACCAGTGCTGATCTCGTGGGGAAAAAAGTCGCGATCGGTCTTTCCCAGCATCTCCCATTCGTGCCGCAGGTTGAAAATTTCCAGGGTGCGAGCGTTGGCGCAGACAAAGCGGCTCTCGCGGTCCTTGGCGAGGAAGGCGATCATCGGCAGCGTCGCGAAGAGCGTCGAGAGTTGCATCCCGCCGCCGATGCGCGTATTAAAGTCCTGTTGAAATCGCAGCGCTTCCTCTTGTTCCGTCATGGCCGGAAAATACCAAAGGTTGGCGCTTCCCGCCAAGTAATAGAATCGCCCTTCCGGCATACTTTTTCACGATGAGCAAAACTGTCGCGGTATTTGGAGCCAGTGGAAAATTGGGGCGTCACGCCCTCGCCGTTCTCGCGGGGCGGAATCATCAGGTACGAGCGCTCGTCCATCGCACGCCGGTGACGGGGGAGAATGTGACCTCCATCACCGGGAGCATCACCGACGCGGCCGCCGTCGAGGAGACCGTCCGCGGGGCCGACATCGTAGTGCAACTCGCCACCGCCAAGGAGGATTCCGACACCTTCTTTGACGTCAGCGTGAAGGGCACCTTCCACATTCTCGAAGCCTGTCGGCGTCAGGGCGTCGAGCAGTTTATTCTTTTGGGCGGTGACGCCGCCCTCGGGATCTGGTTTTACCCGCAGCCCATCCCCCTCGACGAGAACCATCCCCTCGCCGCCTATCCGGGTTACTACGCCTTTTCCAAGGTGATGGAGGAAACCATGGCCGCCCAATACGCCATCCAGTATGGCGTGCCGGTCACGGTGCTGCGCTCCTCGTGGGTCTTCGAAGGAGACGATCTGCTCAACCACTTCTCCCTGCTCCGCAACGTTAATCCCGCCGAGCCCGGCCACGGATTCGGCGAGATCACCGAGGCAACCCTCGCCCTGGTCAAGGCCGGCGAAGAACGCATTCCAATCCTGACGGACGCAAAAGGAACGCCGTTCCGTCGGCACATCGTCCACGTCGACGACGTGATGCAGGCCTTTTCGAAAATGCTGGAAAATCCCTCCGCGATCGGGCAGACCTTCAACATCGCCGGTCCCGCCGCCTTCGACTACCGCGTCGCGGCCGATTACCTCTCCCAAAAACTCGACCTTCCCACCATCGAAATCCGCTGTCCCGACTACCACCCCTTCGAGATCAACATCACCCGCGCCAGCACCGTCCTCGGCTACGCCCCCGAAAACGACTTTTTCCGCATGGCCGATCGCGCCATCACCAACTCCTGACTCCCAGCTCCTAGCTCCCAGCTCCTAGCTCCTAGCTCCTAGCTCCTAAAAATCCTATGAAACAGTTCCATCACATCGGTCTTCCCACGGACGAGAGCCAGCCCGGCGAATTCTTCGTCGAAGAAACCCGCGTCTGGGTCACCGACCCTCGCAAGCACCCCTACAAGGTCGAGTTTCTCCGCTTCGAAGCCGACAGTCCCGTGACCGGTCCGGCGCGCGACATGCCCCACGTCGCTTATCGTGTCGACGATCTCGAAGCGGCCATCGCCGGGGAAGAGGTCATCATCGAGCCCTTCGAACCCTCGCCGAACTTCACCGTCGCCTACATCTTCAAGGACGGGGCGGTGATCGAATACATGACGTTCGAGAACGAAAGCGACCTCCCCTGGTAACCTCGCTGCATTGATAAATCGTATGAATCTCACCGACAAAGTCATTCTCGTCACCGGCGGCACCTCGGGCATAGGCGAGGCCTGCGCCCGGCATTTCGCCTCCCTCGGGGCCAAGGTCGTGGCCGCCTCGAACCAGCAGGACCGCGGCGAAGCCCTCGAAGCGGAACTCCGCGCCGCCGGACAGGAGGTGCGGTTCGTCCACGCCGACGTCTCCGACGAGGCGCAGGTCAAGGCGATGGTCGATTTCGCGCTCTCCACCTATGGCCGCCTCGACGGGGTCCATTGCAACGCCGGAGTCTGGGGCAAGGGAACCGTCGCCGAATTCGACGAGGCGATCTGGAGCAAGATCATGAACGTGAATGTGAAGAGCGTCTTCTGGACAGCCAAACACGCCATCCCCGCGTTGGAGGCGACCGGCAAAGGGGTCTTTCTCATCACCACTTCGGTGGCGGCCTTCATCGGATTTCCCGCACACGCCCTCTACTGCGCCTCCAAGGGCGCGCTCGAATCCCTGATCCGTTGCCTCGCCGCCGACCACGCCGGCAAGGTGCGTGTCGTCGGGATCTGTCCCGGCACCATCGACACTCCCATGCTCGCGGAGACCTGCGAGGGCTGGGACAAACCGGTCGAGGAACTCTACGCCGAAGTGGCCAAAAAAATCCCGGTGCGCCGACTCGGCCAGCCCGAAGACATCGCGAAGACCGCCGCGTTCCTCCTCAGCGACGATGCCGAATACATCAACGCCACCAGCATCGTTCTCGACGGCGGGACCATGGCGTTGCCGCCGTGGTAGGCGGCGCGGACGCGCCGCCAGTAAAAGGTAAAAAGTGAAAGGTAAAAGGACTCAAACGAAAACCATGAAAAAAGTGAAACATGCGGTCCTCGGCCTCGGCTGGTTCGGGGAAAAACATTGTGAAGCGCTGGCGGCGATTCCCAACGTCGAGATCGCCGCCGTCTGCACGCGGAATCCCGAACGTCTCGCCGAGGTGGCGAACCGGTTCGGAGTGACGAAAACCTACACCGACTACCGCGCCATGCTCGCCGATCCGGAGATCGAGTCGGTCAGCATCACGACGATGTGGGATCAGCACGCCGATCCCGCGGTGGCGGCGCTGGAGGCCGGCAAGCACGTCTTTCTCGAAAAGCCCATGGCCTCGACGGTGGCCGATTGCGATCTCATCGTGAACGCGGCCAAGGCGGCCTCGGGCATTTTCATGACCGGGCACATCTGCCGTTTCAATCCGCGCTACGCCGCCGCGAAGCAGGAGATCGCCGAGGGGAAAATCGGTAAGATCATTTCCATGTACGCCCGCCGCAACCTGCCCGCCTGGGTGGGAGCCAGCGTGCTCGACAAGATCGGCCCCATCATCGGCGACGGGGTTCACGACACCGACCTGATGTTCTGGTTCAGCGAATCCCGCGCTGTCACCGCCTACGCCCAGACCGTGCAGGTGCGGGAACACGCTCATCCCGATCTCGGACAGGTCATGTACCGATTGGAGAGCGGAGCCTCGTGCATCCTCGAATCGGTCTGGTGCCTGCCGGACACGACCCCCTTCCAGATCGACGAACGCCTCGAGATCGTCGGGACCGAGGGATCCATCTCCATTCATGACACCCATCCCAACTTGATGGTCGTGGACAAAAACGGGGCGCGCTGTCCCGACACGACCTATTGGCCGATGATCCACGGCCAGCTCCGCGGCGCCTTGCGCGACGAACTGGCCTACTTCACCAACTGCATCGCGACCGGAAAACAGCCCGGCGTCATCACCCCCGAAGAATCCCGCGAAGCCGTCCGCGCCTGTCTCGCCGCCGAGGAATCGGCGCGGACCGGACAGGTGGTGACGATCGGGTGATCCCCTCACAAGGCCACGAAATCGAGACCATCGACACGGGAGAAATGATCATCCTTTGCCAGCAGGGGCAGGCCATGGCGCATGGCGAGAGTGGCGATCCAGAGGTCGTTGATCGGGATCATCGCGCCTGCTCTCTCCAAGTCGCCATGGACTCGGGCATATTGCATCGCGGTCTCCTCGTCGATCGGAATCAGCAAGCAGCGATCCCGGAGTTCCGCGATGCGGAGACTTTCCTTGACGGGACAGCCGCATTTCCGCAATCCGCAGTGAAGTTCCCCCAAAACCGTCACAGGCATCCACACTTCCCGCGCCGCGTTGAAGCATTCTCCGGCGGAGGCAAGTCCCCGAAACAGGGAGATGACCGCGCTGGTGTCGATCACCACCCTACCAGCTTCGGCAATTCGTTTCGATGCGCTCACAGCTTTCTTCGATGGCGTCGGCAAGACGGTTCGACTCGTCCTCTGTCAGGCATCCTAGGAGATCGTCGAAACGGCCTTCCACCGTGGACGGATGCAGTTCGTCGATATATCGATGCACGGCAGCGAGGTCTTCTTCCGGCAGAGACTTCAGTTTTTCGAGAGTGCTGTCCAAAAGCGTCATCCTTCTTTGATTATCGTGCTGGAACAAGCGCAAGGCAAGCTCCGTTTCCCACCCTCCTGCAAAGACCATTCCCTTCCTTCTCATGAAACCCTATCTCGTCACCCTTCTCACCCTCTTCGCTTTCGCGACCGCCCTCCCGACCAGCGCCGCCGACTGGCAAGTCGCCAAAGTCCCCGGTGCCATCCCCGCCGAGGGAACGGTCTGGCTGCGCAGTTGGGTCAAGCCCCACGACAGCTTCTTTTCAAAGCACCCCCGAAACCTCTTCGAGGAGTCGGTCGGCTTCAACTTCAGCGATCTGCCCGGCACCCACGAGATCTGGGTCAACGGAGTGAAGATCGGCGAAGGGAGCGAGTCGGGCATCATCCGCTACAAAGTTCCCGTCGGCACGCTGGTGAAGGGGCAGTGGAACGAGGTCGCGGTGAAGACCAGTCCGGTCGATGGCGCGGTCGGCTTCCGCCAGGAGGCGCCTTTCCTGATGAACTACTTCTGGGAATGCATCTTCGAAGGCGAGTGGGAAATCCTCTCCGGCGAGGACTACACCCCCGGCAAGGCGCTCGCCGAAAAACCGGCCCGGGCCACTTTCGAGGAATTCCGGGAATCGAACCGCGTCCTCGGCCGCGCCGAGCAGGTTCACGGTCCCAAACTGCCGCCGGCGGAAGCAGCGGAAACCTTCACGACGACGGACGGGCTGACCGTGGAACAGATCCTCGCCGAACCCGCCATCACGCAGCCCTTCCACTTCAGCTACGACGGACGCGGACGGCTCTGGGTGATCCACTCGAACCAGTATCCCTACCCGGCGGGACTGAAAATGCTCAGCCGCGACCGCTACTACCGAGCCCACTACGACAAGGTGCCGCTGGCTCCGCCGAACCACGACCGGGGCGCGGACCTCGTCACCATTCACGAGGACACGGACGGCGACGGCCGCTACGACTCGCGCGAGATCTTTCTCGATGGGCTGAACATGGCCAACGCGGTCCTGCCCGGAACGGGCGGTGTGTGGGTGATGAACGCGCCCTACCTGCTTTTCTATCCCGACGCCGACGGCGACGATGTCCCCGACGGGGATCCGGTGGTGCATTTGTCCGGTTTCGGATTCGAAGACAGTCACTCCGCCGCCAACGGTCTCGTCTGGGGACCCGACGGCTGGATCTACGGAGGTCAGGGCAGCACCGTGTCCTGCCGCGTGATCCGGCCCGGGATCGAGCCAGAGGGGCATCCCGGCGTCTATTTCGAGGGTTGCATGGTCTGGCGCTACCACCCCGAGACGCGCGCCTTCGAGATTTTCGCCGAGGGCAGCGGCAACACCTTCGGACTCGAGTTCGACGAGGTGGGTCGTCTCTACTCGGGCCACAACGGTGGGGGCACCCGCGGCTGGCACTACGTCCAGGGCGGTTTTTATCAAATGCAGGGCGTCGATCCCGGCAAGTTCGGTCCGCCACGCAACCCCTACGCCTTCGGCGATCTGCCCAAGATGGCGACCGAGGACGAGGTGGTCCGCTTCACCCACTTCGGGGCTTTCGCCGACGGCACCGCCATGCCCGAGCCGCTCCGCGGGATGCTCTTCGCGATCGATCCGCTCCACAACGAGGTCATCGCGTCGAAGTGGATACCGCACGGATCGACCTTCGACACGGTGGACCACGGCGCGGTCGTGAAAAGCAGCGACGTGGCCTTCCGCCCCGTCTATGTCGCCAACGCGCCCGACGGTTCACTCCACGTCGCGGACATGTACGAATACTACATCGCCCACGGCCAGCACTATCAAAACCAGATCGATCCGACCACCGGGCGAATTTACCGGATCGCCGGAGAGGGAATGCCGCTCGAAAAGGGCTACGATCTCGCCGCCAAATCCTCGACCGAACTCCTCGCCCTGCTCGGGCATGAGAACAAATGGCACCGCGTCACCGCCGTTCGCCTCCTCAGCGAACGCGGCGACGAAGCCGTCGTGCCGAAGCTGAAGGAACTCGCCCTCACCGGCAGCGGACCCGCCGCCTTGCACGCCCTCTGGGCTCTCGAGCGGATCGCCGGGCTCGACGACGCCACCGCAGTGAAAGCCCTCGCCCATGCCGACGCCCCGGTGCGGCACTGGACGGTGCGTTTGTTGGGCGACGCCTACGGCATCCAGCGCAACCTCGGTCTTCCTCCCGAGCGCACCGAGGCCTATCCGCTCGCGACCAATGTTTTTGACACTCTTCTCGCCCGCGCCGCCGTCGAACCCGACGCCGAGGTCCGCTCGCAGATGGCCTCGACCGCCCGCCGCCTCGTCAACGACCAGGGCTTCCCCCTCGTTGCCGCGCTGCTCGGACACGATGAGGATGTGGACGATCCCTACATCCCGCTGCTCTGCTGGTGGGTCCTCGAAGCGCACCTGCCCTCGTCCACCGACGACGTCATGGCCCTTTTTGAAAATCCCGCCCTTTGGGAGAAAAAAGTCGTGAAAGAGCACCTCCTCCCCCGCATCGCGCGGCGTTTCTCCGTCGAAGGCAAACGGCAGGATCTGGTGCATCTGGCGAAGCTCCTCCAACTCGCCCCCGGACCGGAGCAAACCGAGAAACTCCTCAGCGGATTCGAGGAAGCCTACCGCGGCCGCACCATGGCCGCCCTGCCGGAAGAGCTGATCGCGGCGATCGCCGACTCGGGCGGCGCGTCCCTCGGGATCCGCCTGCGCCAGGGAGAGGAAGCGGCGGTGAAAGAGGCTCTCGCCCTCGTCGCCGATGCCAAGGCACCCCTCGACGAGCGTCTCCGCTACACCCGCAGCTTTGGCGAAATCAAACACGCCGAGGCCGTGCCGGTGCTCCTGAAAGTGGCGGGAGGAAAAGGCGACACCGATCTGCGTCGCGCCGCCTTCGCCTCGCTGGGCACCTACGACGACGCCGTCATCGCCGAGAAGACCCTGACACATCTCCCGGAACTCCCCGAAGAAGTGCGCCCCGCCGCCTTCACCCTGCTGGGGAGTCGTCCGGCTTGGGCCGACGCGCTCATCGCCGCCTTGCAATCGGGTGCGGTGCCGCTCGCGCTGGTGCCCAACGACGTCGCCGATCAGTTGCGCTCGCATCCCGAGGAATCCGTCCGCACCGCCGCGGTGAAACTTTTCCCCCGGGCCGAGACCGCCGGGATGGATTTCAACGCAAAGATCGCCGCCGTCGAGGAAGCTCTCAAAAAAGCTCCGGGAAGTCCCTATGCCGGAGAGGCGATTTACGACCAGCGCTGCGCGAGCTGCCACAAATTGTTCTTCAAGGGAGGCAACATCGGACCCGAACTGACCAGCTACCAGCGCGACGATCTCGGGACCATGCTCATCAGCATCGTCAATCCCAACGCCGAGATTCGCGAGGGCTTCCAGTTCATCACCGTAAAAACGAAGGACGGCCGCACCCTCGGAGGATTCCAGGTGGACCGCGACAACCAGGTCACCGTGCTGCGCGGTCTCGACGGGCAGGACCTGACCCTCTCCGCCGCCGAAATCGAATCGGTCGAGCCGATGGGGCGCAGTCTCATGCCCGAGGGCTTGCTGGAAGGACTCGACGAGCAGCAATGGCGCGATCTGTTCGCCTACCTCCGCATTTCCCAGCCGATCAGCAAATGAACGCGCCCCGCATTCAGGAAACGTCGTTGGCTCCGCCCGTAGCATGGGCTTCCAGCCCATGCACTGTTCTGGAAGGCGGAAAGGCCGGGAGAGTGGCAATCGCTCCAACAGCGAAGAGGCGGACGGTCTTCCGCGAAGGATCTGGCAAGGACTCCGGGCGTCTTCACACGGTGCATGGGCAGGATGCCCATGCTACGGGGAGTCGCTATCTCTGCGTGGCGGCCTTTCTTCTATGGATGCTCCCCCTGTCGGCGCAGGAAGGGGAGGCGAAACGCGTCGATCTCGGCACGGGCGTCTCCCTCGAGCTTCTCGCCATCCCGCCCGGCGAATTTCTCATGGGCAGCACGACGGAGGAGAAGGCCTGGGCCACCGGGATCGAAGGCGGGGCCACGCCGGGAACCTCGCGCGAATCCTTCGAGGGCGAGTCGCGTCCGGCGCGGGTGAAGGAGGCCTTCTGGATGGGGCGCACCGAAGTGACGATGGGGCAGTTCCGGCGCTTCGCGGAGGAGAGCGGCTACGTCACCGACGCGGAAAAACCCGGCGGGACGACGCAGTGCTTCGACCCGGAATGGACTGGCTACCGCTTCGCCTCGGGAGTGGTCCACCCGTGGAAGCCGATGGAGGGAAAGAGCTGGCGCGATCCGAATTTTCCCTTTCCCCTGCGCGATGACTTTCCCGTGGTCTGCGTGAGCTGGAACGACGCCCGCGCTTTCTGCGAATGGCTGACGGAGCGGGAACGCGCCGCGGACCGCCTTCCCGAGGGCCTGGTCTATCGACTCCCCACCGAGACCGAATGGGAATACGCCTGCCGGGGCGGCAGCAAGGAGAGCCTCGCCTTCTGGTGGGGCGACGAGATCGAGGAAGGCGAGGGACGCCTCAACATTTCCGGGATCGACTTCCTGCCCGGGCGCACCCGCACCTGGCCGCTTGCGAAGGTACCCTGGAGCGATGGCTTCGCCTTTGTCTCGCCGGCGGACCACTACGGGGAGCGGGGCCGCAACGGCTTCGGCCTCGCCGACATGTGCGGCGGAGTCTGGGAGATCGTTCTCGACCACTTCGACCCGGCCGGCGCACACGAGGAAGTCCATTTCGTCGACGAGAACCCCCGCCCGGTCTGCCGCGGCGGCAACTACTTCGACGTGCCCGGCAACGCCCGCTGCGCCGTCCGACTCGGTCTGCGCGGGCCGGGCTACTCCGACTCCCGCGACGGCTTCCGCATCACTCTGGGAACGCCCCGTGAACCAAACCCCTGACAAGACCATCCCATTCGCATGAATCCCCCCATCGAACGCCGCTCCTTCTTCGGTCGGTCCCTCGCCGGACTCGCCGCCGCCTCTCCCGCCCTCTCGGCCCTCGCCCAGGAGACCGCCGCCAAACCGCTCCGCCTCGGTCTCGTCTCGGCGGCCAGCTACGGCGCCGCCTACGGACCGGAACCGAAACCCCGCACGCCCGGCTCCCACCACGGCACCGCCTTCGCGACGACCTTCAACGGCTACGACGAGGAAAAGGCGAAGAGCTTCGAGGGCACCTTCGTGAAGTCGGCCAAGCGGATCGACGAGGGCAGGGTCGTGAAAATATGGGACCCTGACAAGGCCGCCGCGTCCGCCGTCGCGGAGATCTGCGGGATCGAGACCGTGGCCGATACGCCGGAGCAGTGCGTCGAGGACGTCGACGCCGCCCTCCTCATCGACGACGGGAGCGGTGCCCAGTGGAAATACGCCGAGGCCGCCCTGCGCCAGGGTGTCCCCACCTTTTGCGACAAACCGCTCGCGATGACCGCGAAGGAGGCCGCCGCCATCGCGAAGGTCGCCAAGGAAACCGGCACCAAATTCATGTCCGCGAGCAGTCTGCGTTTTGTCCCCGACATCGTGAAGCTGCGCGAGGACGCCGCCGTGATCGGGCCGATCCGCCTCTGCACCGTGACCGGCCCCGGGGACCTGATCTACTACGGCATCCACGCCCTCTCGATGGCCTACGCTGTGCTCGGACCGGGCGTGGTCAGCGCCCACAACACCGGACGCGAGGGCGCCCACATCGTGCGGCTCCGCCATGAAAAGGATCTCGACATCGTCCTGATGGTCGGTGCGCGGGAGCGGATGCGGGCCGGTTTTTCCATCCAACTTTTCGGTGAAAAAGGCAACCTCCGCGTCGAACCAAATCTCAAGGATCTCTATGCCTACCTCCTCGAAGCCTTCCTCGACCTCGTTCTGCGAGACAAGGTGAGCGTGCCGATGGAAGAAGAAGTCGAGCTCATCGCCGCGCTGGAGGCCGGACAACAATCGCTCGCACTCGGCCGCGAAGTGAAGCTGAGCGAAATGATGTGATCCGCCGACATGACGAAGGCGTTCCAATGGCGGCGTGAGCGGGAACAGCTTCTCCTGGAAGAGGCCCGGACCCTGCCCTACGAAACGCTCCCGGACGGAAGCGAACTCGTCATCCACGTGTATCTTCCCCGCGATTCCGGCGAGAGCGGGCTGCGACCGGGCTTTCTTTTTTTCCACAGCGGCGCGTGGGATCGCGGCAGCATCGTCCAGTTCGCGCCCCAGGCGCTCTACTACGCGGAGCGGGGGGCCGTCTGCGGTCTCGTCGAGTACCGCAACCGCGGCAGCCATCCCGGATCGTGCCCGACCGATGCCCTGCGCGACGGCCGCGCCGCGATCCACACCCTGCGCCAACACGCCGCATCGTATCGCCTCGATCCCTTCCGGGTGGTGGCCGTGGGCGGTGGGGCGGGTGCCAATATCGCGGCGAACGCGGCGATGGGAATCCCTCTGCCGGAGGCGAATCCGGACCACAACGAGGCGACCGCCCGGCCCGATGCCGCGATTCTGTTCAGCGCGATCCTCGACCTTCACAAGGGCGGCTACGGCTACGACGCGTTCACCGATACGGAGGAGGCCCGTCTCGCCTCGCTCTCACGCCACATCGCCGCGGAGATGCCGCCCCTGCTACTGCTCCACGGCACCGCCGATCGCCTCGTTCCCTGCGAGGACGCCGCCGCGTTCGCCGAGAGGATGCAACGGCACCACAACGTCTGCGAACTCGCCGCCTTCGAAGGACGCGACGGGAATTTTTACAATTTCAATGTCGATCCCGTTTCCTACGAAGCCTCCCTCGCGACGATGGATGATTTCCTCGACCGGCACGGGCTTCTCCGCAAAGGGGAAAAGCACGAGAGTCCCCAGATCATCTCGTGGCGTGAGAAGGATTATTGAGCCACTCGGATCCTTTTCTTCTGCCTGTCCGTTTCCGCGTCGCGGGATCAGTCCCGCACGATGCGCCCGCCCAGCGAGAGGATACGGGCCTTGCCCTTGGCGTCCTCGGCTTCGCCGATCTGTCCGTCCTGCACGTACATCTGCGAGAGGGCGGTCCAGGCGAGGAGATCGTTCGGCTGCAAGGTGGTGGCCTGGAGCCCCGCACCGATCGCTTCTTTGAGACGTCCCGTTTTCATCAGGGCCATGGCGAGGGCGTGCCAGCCGTCGAAGAAGGCGGGATCGAGCTCCACGCAGCGGCGGTATTTCTCCACCGCCGCCTCCAGATCGCCGACGGCGAGATCGCCGTTGGCCTCATCGAAAAGGTCCTGCAGTTCCTCGCTCACTGGATACCGGTCGGAGCATCGGCGCGTTGCGAGCCAGACTCGAGACGCCGTTGGTTGAACCACGAGGTGAAAAGGGTGCGATCCAACTGGTTTTCCACCGCAGCGGCGAGGGAATTCTTTTTCGAATCCACTTCTTCGTCTTTGTAAATCTCGATGGTATCGACGTAGACGAGGAGACGCCCGAGTCCACCGGGACGCTCCATCACCGCGGAGATTTCCTTTTCGGCCAGGCCGGACACCGCCTCGACAATGAGACCGGCATCGTCACGTTCCGCCGGGGGTTCGTTTTCGGAGAAGTCGGGGAGGGTTTCGGTTTTCAGCCCGAGGGTCTTGGCGGCTTCCGCGAAGGAGGATCCGGACTGGAGCACTTCGTTCAATTTGGCGAGGGCGGCGCTGGCGGCGTCGTTGACGGCGCGGTCGGATTTCCTCGCGGTGAGGGCTTCGCGAATCGCCGGAGTGGCCTCTTCGAGAGTCAGCGGGACCGGCTCCACCGAGTTGTTGTAGTGAAAGACGTAGTAGGCGCCGCCTTCGATCTGCAGGGGCACGGTCACGGCGTTGATCTGCTGGGCGGGACTGAAGAGGGCTTCCAGAACGGCGTCTTCTTTCTCCAGCATCGCGGCCGGCTCGGCGGGGGAGAAAGGCTCCAGCTCGCCCTGTTCCATGGTGAACTCCGCCTTCTCGCCGACATACTGTGCGGCCACCTTGGCGAAGTCGCCGGTGCCTTCCGCGAGGTCGGCGTAGGCGCGGTTGACGGCGTTGGCGAAAGTGAGGTTGGCCTTGGCCTTTTCCTCGTTGGTGGCGTCCTCCGCGACCGGTTTGGGAATGAATTTCACGTAGTCGAAACCGCGCTTCGCTTCCGAGTTGAGTCCTTCTTTGTTCTCCTCGTAATAGGTTTTGATTTCCTCGTCGGTGATCTCGAGGTCCTTGGTGAACTCCGCGCGGTCGAAATAGACCAGCGAGGCGGTGTAGTGCTGGTTCGATTTCGTGTAGAGACGGGACACCTCGCTCGGAACCGCCTCGAGCCCGACCCCGATGAGGCTGCGCAGCTTCTGGAAGCAAAGGTAGTCCTTCACCAGTTGGGCGAGATCCCCGTCGGTGAAGCCGTTCGGGCCGAGGATATTGTTCTGCACGTAGGTCGCGTTGACCCAGGGTTGCTGGAAAATGGGGAGCTGCGGGATGGCTTCCTTGATCTGGGCGGAGGTCGGCTGGATTCCCATCTTCTCGGCTTCTTTGCGGAGAATGACCAGGCTCATGATGAAATCGGTGGGGTCGCGGTCCCGGCGGTTTTCACCGAAGAGGACCATGGCGAAGTCGTACATCCCGAGTTCCAGGGCAACATCGAAATGGCTCGCCAGTTTCCGGGCTTCTTTCTGCCGGTAGCAACGGTCGTAGACCCGGACGACACAGTCCTGTTGCCCCACGGTGCCCCGCACGAAATCAAAGTCAGAGTAAAGGAAGGCGAACGAAACCACGATCAGGGCGGTGACGACGATCAGGGTGCCTTTTTGAATGTGGCGGATTTGGGTCAGCATGAGGGTTCTACTCGGGTTGTCCGTCAAAATCAGGGATTTGCGGCGGGGACCGCGAAGGTAGTGAGGAACCGCGCTCACTTCAACCGCTTTTTAACCCGCGGACACCCGCCCGTGATCCCCCCTCACCAAAAAGTAGGACGCGTCTCCCGGCCCGTTCTCGCCTGTGCCGGACCATCGCCGGAACGGGCCGGGAGACCCGTTCTACGTTTGCCGACTCGTCCGCGTCGACGCAAACGAGCGACGTCGCCGGGACATCGCCTTCCCCGCGCATACGCCATTCGGGAGATGACTTTCGCCCTTGCCGGGAAAGTCCCCAACCGCCACCCTCGCGGCATGAATCTCAGACCTCACCTCCGGGCCGTATGGTTGCTCTCCCTGGTCCTTGTTTTCCCCACGCTGTCCCGGACCGAGGAAGCGAAAGAACCCGTCCTGCGGGCCGGGGCCGCCACCAGCGTCATCACCCCGCCCCTCGGCAAACCTATCGTGGGAGGTTTCACCCCCTACCCCGCGGAACATATCCACGACGAACTGCACGCGCGCTGCCTCGTTCTCGATGACGGGAACACGAGAATCGCCCTGGTGGTCTGCGACCTCCTCGGACTCCATCGCAGCGTCGCCCTCGAGGCCAAACATCACATCGAATCCGAACTCTCCATCCCGGTGAGCCACGTCATGGTCTCGGGGACCCACACCCACTCCGCCACGACCGCGCTCGGACGTGGCTTTCAATCGGATGCCGAACTGTCGGACTATGAGAGCTTCGTCGCCCGCCGCATCGCCGACGGGGTGAGGCGGGCGGTGAACCTGCTGCGCCCCGCCGAGGTGGCCTTCGGCAGCATCGAAGTGCCCGAGCACGTCTTCAACCGCCGCTGGTATCTGAAAGAGGGGACGATGCCCGCCAATCCCTTCGGCGACACTTCGGAAAAAGTGAAAATGAATCCCGGTGCCGGAGGCGACAATCTCATCGAACCGGCCGGCCCCACCGATCCCCGCGTCTCCATCCTCGCCCTGCGCGAAGCGGGCGGCGGCCCCGTCATTTCCCTGCTCTCCGCCTACTCCCTGCACTACGTCGGCGGGGTCGGACGAGCCCACGTCTCCGCCGATTACTTCGGGTACTACTGCAAGGCGGTCGAGCGGGAACTCAACACCGCCGAGCAGGATCCTCCGGTGGTCGCGATCATGGCGAACGGCACCAGCGGTGACATCAACAACATCAATTTCCGCAAGAAGCGGGAGCGCAAGGCTCCCTACGAGCAGATGCGGTATGTCGCCAACGATCTCGCCGGGAAAGTCGTCACCGCCTTCGAGTCCCTCGAATGGGAGACCAAAGCCCCTCTCGAGGCCCGCTACCGCGAGTTGGACGTGAAATGGCGCGAGATGGACGAAAAGCTCCTCGCCTGGGCGCGTGAAACGAAAGCCGCCGCCCCCCGCATTGGCGACAAAGCGGTCCTGCCCCTCTCGTATGCCGGACGGGTCCAGCGTCTCGCCGAGGCCAGCCCGGAAACCAAACTGCCGGTGCAATTGTTCCGGATCGGCGAAGTCTGCATCGGGACCAGTCCCTGCGAGACCTTTGCCGAAATAGGACTGGAATTCCGCGAACGCAGTCCCTTCGCCAAGTCCTTCATGATTGAACTCGCCAACGGGTATTTCGGCTACCTCCCCACTCCGCGGCACTTCGCCCTCGGCGGATACGAGACCTGGCCGGGCACCAATTATCTGGAACCGCAGGCTTCCGTAAAAATCATGGACGCCCTCCTCGAAATGGCCGCCGAGGTGAAGCCCGCCGCGGCCGAATAACGCTGGCAGCCATGGGAAACCAAGTTCGAACGGCTGTCGAAAATCCGACGCGGGAGCGGTCCGCAGCCTGTTGAAAAAGCCGGTATTTGACGATCCTCACCACCTCTCCATCCGCTAGTCAGCCCGCCTTTCCCACTCATGTCCGCTCCGTCCGTCACTCCCGCCAGCATCCGCCGCGTCGTTCTCGCCAGCTTCATCGGGACGACCATAGAATGGTACGATTTCTTCCTCTACGGGACCGCCGCCGCCCTCGTTTTCAACCAACTCTTTTTCACCAATCTCGAGCCGCTCGCGGGAACCATGGCGGCCTTCGGGACCTATGCGGTGGGGTTTTTCGCCCGGCCGCTCGGCGGGATTGTCTTCGGGCACTACGGGGACAAAATCGGGCGCAAGTCCATGCTCGTGACGACCCTGATGATGATGGGGATCGCCACCATTCTCATCGGACTCCTCCCCACCTACAATCAGATCGGTATCTGGGCACCCGCCCTCCTCGTCCTGCTACGATTCGTGCAGGGGTTCGGGGTCGGCGGAGAATGGGGCGGGGCGGTTCTCATGGCCGTCGAACACAGCCACGCGGGACGCCGCGGATACCACGCGAGCTGGGTGCAGGCCGGTGTCCCCGTCGGCATGCTTCTCGCCAACGGGGTGTTCATGCTCGTCTCGCGGATGGAGCAGACGGCCTTTCTCAGCTGGGGTTGGCGCGTTCCTTTCCTCCTCGGCGTGATCCTCCTCGGGGTGGGCATGTTCATCCGGCTGAAAATCATGGAAAGCCCGGTCTTCACCCAGGCCAAAGCGAAAGATTCCGGGCCGAAAATCCCCATCCTCACCGTCCTCCGCGAACATCCCCGCAATGTCCTCCTCGCGATGGGCGCCCGCTTCGCCGAGAACGCCTACTTTTACATCTTCACCGTCCTCGTCCTCAGCTACGGATCGCAGCAACTCGGAATGGGAAAAGCGGGCCTGCTCAATGCCGTCATGCTGGGGTCCGCCGTGCAACTCGTCGCGATCCCCGCCTTCGGCGCCCTCTCGGATCGCTGGGGGCGACGTCCCGTCTACCTCGGCGGCGCCTTTTTCCTGCTGCTCTTCGCCTTTCCCTTTTTCTGGCTTGTCGGGACGAAAGAGCCCGCCTACGTCATCCTCGCGGTGGTCCTCGGATTGATCGGCCACTCCGCCATGTACGGGCCCCAGGCCGCCTTTTTCTCCGAACTTTTCGGGACGCGGGTTCGCTACAGCGGGGCCTCGCTCGGCTACCAACTCGCCTCTCCGCTGGCCGGCGGACTCGCCCCGCTCATCGCCACCGCCCTGCTCGGCTGGAGCGCCGGTGCCCCCTGGCCCGTCGCCCTCTACCTCATCGGCATGGCGGTGATCACCCTCGTGTCCGTCTGGCTCGCCGAGGAGACCCATCGGAAGGGGCTGTGAACTGACGGGTAACCCGCATCCGGTGAAACCGCGGCGACCGTCAGTCATCCAACCGCCGTTTCAAATCCATCGCCCCGTGGAGAACGCGAATGACTTGTAGCTTTGCGCCGTCCACTCGAAAGAGAATGAGATGCTTGTGATGGATAGCCATGCGGCATCCTGGAAAAAGATCTTCGCGTGAACGCCAGCGTTCGGGGTCGGCGATCAACTCCTCGAATTTGTCCCAAATGCCATCCAGATAAGTTTGCTCTTGAGCTTCACCCCACTGAGAAAACGTGTATTCACGGATCTTCCGCAAATCGCCGAGCGCCGCTTCGGTCAGCTCGAGAGTCATCGCGGAGAACAAAGATCTTTGAATTCCTCCCTGGTGCTCACTTCGACAGTGTTCCCGCTCTGAAGCTGCGCGTAGCCAATCGCCGCCTCCCTCACGAGCCATTCACTTTCCCGTTCCCGCCGCAATGAATCCCGCAACGCCTCCCGGATCACTTCGCTGGCATTATTGTAGAGGCCGGACTCGACGCGTTCTCGCACCATTTTTTCCAATTCCGGCGTCAGAGAAATATTCATGACAGAATAATGTCAAAATAACAAAGTTTGTCAAACTTTGAAGAAATTGGAATGTCGTCTCAGACGGCGTCTCGATGAAAGACCGAGGAAAGTGCTCGCGTAGTTTTTGTCATGAAAACGATTCTCCGCGCACTCATCCTGTCGATAGTATGTCCTCTTCTCTCCAATGGAGATGAACTTCCCCCGATTCCCGGTGCCCAGGTGACGATACCCTATCAGGAGCTCAAAGCTCTCCTGAACGCGAGCCACCAAGGGGCCCTACCGCAGCCCGATCCCGAACCCCCGCTTGATGCCGCTCTCACTATCGCCCGATATCTACTCGATTTTTCCGGACCGCTACCTCGCTTACATGCAGAGTTCGACGTCCGCACTTTCACCGATGGCTGGCATGCCGTTCCACTTTTCGGGGGCGATCCCCGACTGGAAAAAAGCGAAGTCACCGCCGGAGATGCATCGGTGATCTGGCAAGACCAGTCCTATTCCTTGCTGGCAAAAGG
>JAAYAT010000245.1 GCA_012719225.1 Verrucomicrobiaceae bacterium | reverse complement strand
CGGAATGACCGCAGATTTCGCCCTTCGACGGCGCTCAGGGTCCCGAGCATGGTCGAGGGACGGATGGCCGCAGATCCGGTGGATGATGTTATTCACCATGAAGAGCCTACCGCGGCCTTTGGCCGCAACCAAACTCGGCGTGCGTACCATGTGTTGGAGATTGCCAAACGGAGGCGGCGAAGTCCAAGAATGAAAGGACGCTCCTTTCGTTGTAAAGTGGTCTTGACCAGAGACCTGGGAAAGGAGCGTCCATGAACGATTTCTTGAAACGACACAGCGAGGCGATTGAGGGTGTCCTCAGCGGATTCGACCGGCTGATCTTTCGCGGCGTGTTGCGCTCGATCAATTACGCGCGCGGCCTGGATCGGTTCCTGACGGCGAAGGGGATCCTGCTGAAACAGTTTGCCGGCTTCGCCGAGGACTGCACTCGAAAGATCGCCGACCGCGCCAAGGAAATCGCTTCCGACGCGCAACGGCCCTATATATACCTTGAGTCGTCGGGTGTTGACAAGGATAAGATGGCCCGAGACATGGCCGAACGCGAGGGGATTCGCGAAGGTCTGATTTGTGTCTTGGCGGTCATCGAGCCCTGTGTCACGGCCCAAGTCGTCTCCAACAAGCTTACGGGGCATCGTGAGGTCGGCTACCGGCTGCGAAAATGCCGGTTCTTCTACTTCTACCTTCTGGACCGCGAATTCGGATTGATGCACGTGCGCCTCCAGTCCTGGGTCCCTTTCGACCTTCAGGTCTACATCAACGGGCGCTCCTACCTCGCGCGCCAACTGGAGCGCGAAGGCATTCCCTTCGTTCGACGCGCCAACGCCCTCATGCGGGTGGGCGACTATGGCCGCGCCCAGCAGCTCCTCGACCAACTCCTTCGGCGCAACTGGCCGAAGACCCTCAACGTTTTGGCCCGGCGGGTCAACCCGATCCTGAACCGGCTTGGACTCGTCGGCGACTTCGGCTACTACTGGATGACCCAGGAGAGCGAAGTGGCCACCGACATCGTTTTCAAGGACCCGGAGGCCCTCCACCGCATCTACCCGGCCCTGATCGACCATGCGTTGCGACACTTTCATAGCCGGGACGTCCTCCGTTTTCTCACCGGCCGCGACGCTCAGAGGCTGCCCAACCAGATCACCACCTCCTACCGCAAGCGCGAGGAAGGGGTGCGCATCAAACATGCCGTCAACGAAAACTCCCTCAAAATGTACGACAAGGAAGGCTGCATCCTTCGGATCGAGACCACCATCAACAACCCCCGTCGGTTCCAGGTGCTGCGCCGCAAGGGTGGCGCTTTGGCCTGGCAGCACATGTCCAAGGGGGTCCGCGACCTTGGCCGGCGAGTGGAGATCTCTCTCGCGGCGAACGCACGTTATCTGGAGGCCCTCTCCGTCGTCGGAGAAACCACCCCCTCCCAGCGCATTCTCGATGCGGTCAGCCAGCCCGTCCGCAAAGACGGTTACCGCTACCGCGCCCTCCGTCCCGTCTCCCCCGAAGACAGTTCCCTCTTCGGCGCCGTCCTTCACGGCGAGCATCTCCTGAACGGCCTCACCAACCGCGATGTGCAGGCGTGCCTCTTCGAGGCCCCCGCCCGTCATCCGCACGAGGCCCGCCGACGCGCCTCCTACGTCTCTCGCAAAATCCGCCTCCTGCGCGCCCACGGCCTGGTCCGAAAAGTCGCCCGACGCAACATCTATCGCCTCACCCAACGCGGTCACCAAGTCATGAGCACCGCCCATCGCTTCCGGCAATCCGACGTTGCCCTACTCCAAAACGAAGCGATCTAAAAACATTCCTCAAAAAAAACGTTTCACCTTATTATTGTATGAAGAACACGAAGAATGGAGAGGATGGCGGAATGCCGGATTGGATCTCGTTCTTTTGCCGTTCACCTTCCTGTTCTTCATACAATAACACCGCAAAACGTTTCTCTTAGAAAACATTTTACGGCGGATAACCGGTAGAGTAGGGAGGGGCCTTTCGGCTCCCTCCCCCTCGTCGAACCGGACGTGCGGATTTCCCGCATCCAGCTCTCCGGAACGCTCTCGCCTCGGGCATGCGCAAGTGTCCGAGTGGGACCGTCACAGGCTCACCAGCCCCAGGCGCTGAAGGTGCGTGTAAAGCGTCATGCCCTTCGGCACCCGGAATGGCCGCTGACTCCGGCGACGCAGATGACCGCGCAGTCGGTCGCGGACGAAATGGTTGATCGCCCGATAGGCGCGACGTGGGTAACCCTCCGCGTAGTAATTCGCCCAACCTCTCAGGTGCCGGTTGATCTCCTCGATCAGCGCCGGCAGGGGCACGAAGGCCCGTGGCGACGAAATCATCTCTCGGAGCCGTTGCCGCTCTCGCGTCACCGACTTCTTCGAGGGAGCCAGGTTCAAATACCGCCCCGGACCGTACAGGTTGCGCTCGTACCGAAAGGTATAGCCCAGAAAATCTAGGCTCGCTTTCGGTTCCTTCAGGTTCACCACGCGCGTTTTCTCCCGGTTGATCTCCAACCCAAACCGGCCTTCGAGCTTGCCTTCGATCCATTCCCGCAGGGGCTCGCCGATATAGCGGGCCACCACGACAAAGTCGTCGGCATACCGCACCAGCTTCGCCTTCGCCCATTGCGCCGGTCCGTCCGGTCCGTGAAAGACCGCGTCGAACCAGTGCAGGAAAAGGTTCGCCAGCAGAGGGGAGAGCACTCCTCCCTGCGGCGTCCCCCGGTCCGATCGGCGGATGACCGGCGGCCCTCCCCGCGTGACGGGCGGTTCGACCACCGGCGCCTTCAGCCACTTCCGGATCAGCTTCAGCACCTGCTCGTCGCTGATCCGATGGATGAGGCACTTCATCAGCTTTTCGTGGGGAATCGAGTCGAAGTAGCCTTTGAGATCCGCGTCGTACACCGCCGTATAGCCCCGCTGGACGTGGCCTTGGATCTCCCGCAGGGCCTGATGGGCCGACCGGTCGGGCCGAAATCCATAGGAGCAGTCGAGGAAGTCCGCCTCGAAGATCGGCTCCAGGATCGTCAGCACCGCCGCCTGCGCCACCCGGTCCCGCACCGTCGGGATGCCCAGGGGCCGCTTCTTGCCGTTGGGCTTCGGGATGTACACCCGCTTCACCGGCTGGGGTTGGTACCGCTTCGCCAGAAGGTCGGCTTGGAGGGCCTCTAAGAACGCCCCCGCTCCGCCCTCTTGCTTCTCGACTTGCTCCACCGTCACCCCGTCCACTCCGGATGCGCCTCCATTCTCGCGCACCCGTTCCCACGCCGCTTCCAGCGTCTCCCTCCAACACACCTTGTCGTAGAGACTGTAGAAGCGGAACTTCGGCTCTTGCTTGGCCTTTCGGCCCAGATTCGTTCTCAGCGCAGAGAGTCTCCCCCCGCTCGTGGAGCGGGGTTCTTCCGTCCTAGGGCTGAATGCGTCCAATCGGCTCTCTCCTCCTCGGATCGAATCGTGCGTCCCGCAGGGTCCCTTCGCTCCCCCTGCTTTCGCAGGCTTCTTCGCTACTATGGACCCCTCCGACTCCCAGCCGGGGCCGGGCGGCGATTATTTCTTTTCGTCCTCCGTTGAGGCGTGCGGCCTCACCCCGGTGGGTCTCCCAGGTTCCGGACGTCTCTGTCGGCATGCGCCGTCCCTTACCACCCCGGGAAGCCCGGTGGGGGGCATGCTCGTTTCCTCTTCCCACCGGTAGCAGGCTTCACCCAATCCGGCGGGCTGGCCGACTTCCTTCGCGTAACGAGGCCTAACAGGGTTCGCTTGCGCTACGGCTCACACCTTTGCCTTGCGGGGCTTCGCCTTCGGGATTGCTCCCTGCAGCGCCCGCTCGGCTACCCGTTGAACGAGTAATTGTCGGGGTCACCTCCTTTCAGGTGACAAGAGACGCCAAGCTTCGCCTGGCGCTCCGGATCACGCTGATGGGCGCGGATATGACCAACAGCCCTCACGTAAACGGCCATAGTCCACCATGAAGGACATGAAGAACACGAAGAATAGAGAGGATGGCGGGAT
>JAAYAT010000244.1 GCA_012719225.1 Verrucomicrobiaceae bacterium | reverse complement strand
GCGCTACTCACCGCGGACTCACGAGCAATTGTCGCTCTTCCTCGAGACGATAGAAGACCCCGCGATGCGCTATTTCGCGGAACTGATTGTTCTCGGAGCCTTCGATCCAGCGCCGGAATTGCGGGAAGCGGATGCCAGCTACCCCGGTCGGGCGGGCCGTCTCGCGGCAGCGGCAAAACGTTTCACGGAAATTGACTTCGGCGCCTCGCCGCGAGGCGCACTCGTCCGCGAACGGGTGATCCAGCAAATCACCTCGACGGATCCGTCCGCCTCGATTTTGGAATCACTTTTGGAAAAGGAATACCGTGCGGAGAACTGTCTCACCTACTGCAATCTGGGAAACCACAAGAAGATCGAACACGCCTCGCGCCCTCTCGGGGCATTTGCGGCCTTGCGCCTCCGCAGCGGTGACACCTCGGTCGTCGAGGACATGATTGCCGCAGCCAACCATGCAACGGGGAACGATTACTATCGTCGCAGCGCCCTTCGTTACTTTTCTCTTCGGCTTCTCGATTCCCTCAAACACCGCGCACCGCAGGCCAAGCCCGAGGAGTGGGCCGCCTACTCCACCGCGCTGGGACTGCTCCTCTCGGAAACCAAGGACGAAATCCTCGAACACAACAGCATCGCGACCATTATCGGGGCGCATCTCGCCGCCTCGGCCAGGAGCGGACGTGTCGCGGAATTTACCGCCTGGGCAAATGCGCTTCCCCCGGACCGGGCCGAAACCCTCGCCAGGAAGATCCGACGCACCCCCCTGCCCTGCTGGACAAGTTTTGGTCAGATCCTCAAGACCAAAGCCCCCGATCCCGCTATCCGGCCCGGCCCCGAAGCTCGTGAGCAAATGCTGAGCACCCTCGTCGTCAATCCCCTGATCGACCGCACCTATCGCCTCCACGATCCCTTCTTCCGCTTCGCCGTCGATCATGGCATGCTCAGCGTCGAGGAAGTCCGGGCCGAACCCGGAAAGAGACTCGAGGCTCTCTTCCCCCGCAACGGGTATTCGGCGATCGAGATCGCCCGATACCATGCCGACGCCGGTGAGTGGGACGCCGCTCTGGAATGGGCCGCGAAGTCCCTCACCAGGCTCAAGCCGGACAAACTCGGCGGTCCCTACGCCCGAATCGCGATGCGCCGGATCGAAATCCTGCTCGAGGCACAACGCGGTAGCGAAGCGAAAAACGCCATTTCGGAACTCGAGGCAAAGGTCGATTTTACGAAGCTCCCCGCCGATCTCCGGCAAAGTCACGCGACCTTGCGGAAGCGGATCAAAAGCTAGCCCGCATTTCTCCTGCGGAGCGGGCGGAGCCTCGGGACTGACCGTCGAAAAAACGGTCACCTCCCTGCCCTGGGGCGACGGCTACGACGGCGCCTTCGCCGCGCTGCTGCGGGTGTGAGGTTCACTCAGACTCCTCGTGCTCGAAGATGCTTTCTCCGTGATACCCGTACTGCCGGAAGCCTTCGTAGTAGATCTGGTAGGGTCCCCAGAGTGAGAAGCGATCCTCCTGATCCCGCAGCCAGTCTTCGAAGGTGCGG
>JAAYAT010000243.1 GCA_012719225.1 Verrucomicrobiaceae bacterium | reverse complement strand
GCACGTTGGTTGTCTTTCCCCATTCGACCGGCAGGCCGTCGTCCGCCGCGCGCCCTGAACCGAGAATATCACCGCGCCAAAAAGGCCAGGATTCGGCGTGGAGGGGGGAGAAGGAAAACGCGACGAGAAAGAGGAGCGGGGCGGAAAATTTCATCTCGCGACAAAGGTAGGCCGCGATCCCCCTTTTCGACAAGCGAATCCGTCCCACGGATCACGCCATGCCCGACGGACACCGGACTCTCGCTCACTCCGCCGCGGCCGGGGGGGCGAAACCCCCGCCGATTTCCGCCGCGGAGGCGGGGCGCAGATGCTTGTTCTGCACGACTCCCTCGGTCCCGTTGGAGAGCCGCACCGAAGCCCACTGCTCGCCCGGTTTGGTCATCAGGACGACCGATCCGGCGGGAAGAGCCCGCACCTCGGACTGCATCCGGTTCTCCCCGTAGACCATGAATTGAGCGGTGCTGGCGACCACGTAGTAGCTCGAACCGGCGCTGTTGACCGTCGTCATCGTGGGCACGTTGCCGCCTCCGCCGCCACCCGAATCACCACCGAGGTTGGCGAGCGAGGGAATCGAAGGCAGGGAGAGCTTGGGTTTGGGGAAAGAAAAGCCGCGCGATTTCTCCACCGTATGGCCAGGCAACTCCACCGAGGAAGAGGACGAAACCGGCGCCACCATATCCGGCGAGGCCGAGGCGAAGGTTTCTCCGCCACCGCTCCCCGAAGACGCGAAAGTGTCCCCGGCGTCTCCGCCGACGGACGATCCGCCCGCGGATCCCGCCGGGAAAAGGCCCGCATCGATTTTGCCGACCTCCGGCGCGGCTTTCTTCTTCCCGAATCCAAAAAACCCGCCCCGGCCGCTGTCGCCGTCCCCACCGGGAACCAGGGAACTGAAATTGTCATCCCCGCCCTGCGACTTGACGAAGGAAAAGAGACCCGACCGCTTTTTCCCCGTTTCCGGGAGTTCGTCCGAGAACGACACCGTCCGGCTCCCCGAGGGCGGGCGGTCGGCCGACGCGGGAGTCTCGCGCGGATTGACCGGGGAACGCCCGTCGACCAAGGCCGCCCCGGAAATTCTCGGGACCATGCCCGGCACCGCCTGCGCCGCCTGCGGAGGCGTCGATCCCGAACCGCCGGTGCGGGCGAAAGAAGGCTCGCTCGTGTCGCTCGGAGGCGGGGCGCTGCTCGCCACCGGAGCCGCCTCGGACTCGTCGCCTCCACGGAGCAGACCGCCGATGCCGCCTCCCCCTCCGCCGCCGAGAAACGGTAGACGCGGAGGTCGGATAAAATCCAGAAGCCCGCCGTCCGGGTCTTCGTCTTTTCGAAAAAGGCCGAATCCCTTTTTCTCCCCGCTCGCCTCCGCCCGGGCTGCGGCCTCCTCCTCCGCCTCGATCAGGGACATCAAAAAGGCATCGGGCACATTCCGCTCCACCCGGACTCCGCCGCCCGCGGTCTTCCAGGTCGACATGTCGTTGGCCGAGACCTTGTTGTAGGACGCAGCGGCGCGCTCGAATTTGAGGCGATCCGTCATGGAACGCTTGATCGATTTCCGCTCGCGCGCCTGCTGCAGGGCCACCTCCTGATTGTGCAGCTCCCTCGATTCATCCGCCGAGCGGGCCATCAGGGCCGCCGCCG
>JAAYAT010000242.1 GCA_012719225.1 Verrucomicrobiaceae bacterium | reverse complement strand
GCGGGATCCGAGTCAAAATTTTCATAAGTTCGAGGAGTTTGTGGGGACACAAATGACGAGAACGAAGGGAAATTTGGGCCGGAGCCCCGTTTTCCACAGCCGGAGAGGATAAGTCCGACAGGCTGCTAGCGCACGTCGGGACGCGTTCGCATGGCGACCGATCGACCCGCGGCTTCCCCGCCCCGGTAGGCGGTCCTCTTGCCGTCGCCGGTTGGCTCAGAAAGTCGGCATTCCGGGCGGACGCTCGGAGAGGCGGTGGAATTCGACCTGCTCGTAGGGAGTTTTTACTTCCGTCTCGGTCATTCCCCCCACGACGCTGACATCGCCGTAATCGGAGATCTTCAACTCGGGACGGTTGCTTCCTTTCTCGAACAATTTCTGCTGTTTGACCGGCTCGCCGTCGATGTTGATCACGATGTATTTGTAGGTGCGAGGCCCCGACATGTGGAGGATGTGGAGTTGGTTCTGCGCATCGATCTCGTGAGCCGGCGGACGCAGGGTCATGTAATCGCCGATGGGGTAGGTGCGGTGGACGTAACTGGAATCACTGTCTTTCAGCCGGAAGTAGAGGGCCTTGGAGCGGGCCCCGTGGTAGTAGGTCATGAGCGAGTACTCGCGGTAGGTCCCGGCATCGGGATGTCCCTTCGGCACTCCCACGATCTGGCTCCACATCGGCTGCCCCTGGGTCACCTGCACCGTGATCCCCCTGGTCTGGAAGACGCGGTTGATCTGGGGAAAAGTCACGCTCGCCTTGACCCGGTAGCTTCCGATGCGGGACATCGAATAGCGCCGGTTGATGGTGACCTTGTGCTTGTAGCTCTGGCCGGCGGAGAGCACGATGGGGCGCTCGGGCTGGACGTCGCGGCTCGGGGTGATGAGGTTGCCGGACCCGTCGGTCACGGTGAAATCGAGCCAACTGAGGCCGTCGGACTCGCCGAAGATGAGATCCTGGCCGGCCCGGTTGACGATGGTCAGTTCGCCGGTGATGGGTTCGTCCGCGAGATAGAGGGTGCGGTCGAGTTTCAAATCCACGATGATCTGCGCGGACGCGGTCCCGCCGAAGAAAAAACCGGACAAGGCGAGAAGTGCGATGGGAAGAAGGGATCTCATGGCGAAGGGAGGCGAAGGGGAGGCGAACCGGATCCGGCGTCCTGGGAAACGGGCAAAAGAAAGGTATTTTCGGGGAATTCACCCCCGATTGCAATTCCAATCTCCCACCGGTCGGCTATTCCCGGACGCAATTACTTACAATTGCCAAATATTTAATGAAATTAAGATTTTAGTTTTTCTAAAACTGCCGCATAATTCAGTCGGCTCCGTTGCGAAGCCGCGCGTCATGACAACAAGCTGGAGATTTGTGGTGATGTTGTTCTTTCTGGCGGGGTTCGTCCTCACCGGACTGATCGGCACCTCCACGTCGATGACTTTTATCTGGCCGGCCTACGCTCTCCTCGGGGGAGCTGGATTCCTCTCGATCGGACTTCTCTTCAAAGAGCAGGGTTTCACGCTCCCGCGCTGCGGCACCTTGGCCGTGTTCGCCCTGACGGCCTATCTCCTGATCCGCGCTTCCAAGTCGCCGGTATCGTATTTCGCACGGGAGGATGTCGCGCTGATCCTCACCGGATTCCTTTGCTATTGTCTCTTCCTCTCGCTCGTCTCCTCCGGAAGCTGGCGTCTCCGGCTTCTTCAGGCAATCGCCGGCATCGTTGTGGTGAATCTTGTCTTTGCCCTGATCCAAGCCGTCATCAGCCCTACGATCTGGCTCATTCCGGGCTACGAGCGGACCTTCACCAACCAAATCGGCGGGCTTTTCAATCATCCCGACCATTTCGCCGGTTTCCTCGGCTGCCTGGTCCCGGTCTGGCTGGGGATGGCCTTTTACAGCCGGCACGGCAACCGCCACCGCTACCTCTGGGGCGCGCTCGCCGGCGCTTCGCTCGTGGCGATCCTCCACGCGGGCAGTGCCACGGGTTTGCTCGCCCTGCTCTGCGGTCTCGGCATGTTCGTCCTCCTCACCGGTACGATTCTCTACCGCAGGATCACGCCCGCTGCCAAACGGACTTTTCTCCTCTTCGCCGCCGGTTTCACCCTCGTCGCCTCGGGGATCGGATTTCTCTTCGCCGGTCCGCTCGGACAACAGATCGACCGCACCCTGCTGACGAAGGGAGGCGGTTCCAGCCTTCCCCTGATCTGGAAAGCGGGAGTGAAGCAGGCGACCGAAGCCCCGGTCCTCGGCACGGGAAGCCGCACCTCCTACATCTACGGGCGGCTCTATCGGGAGGAAGCGCTCGGGAACACGGCGGCGGAACCCGAATTCATCCACAACGAATATCTCCAAATGTGGGCCGATTACGGCCTCGTCGGACTCGTTTTGCTCTTCGCGGTCCTCGCGCTGCACGCCCGCTCGGGCCTGGCCTTCGTCCGCGCCTATGCGGGATTCGGCAACGCCAGGGGTGGCATCCTGCCCCGCTCGGATCATCTCGCCTGGGTGCTCGGGGCGATCGCGAGCCTCTCCGCGATGGGAGTGCTCGCCCTTTTCGACTTCACCCTGCACCTGCCCGTCTTTCTGATTGTCGCGGCGGTCTTCCTCGCCCTCCTCGCCGCACCCGACCCCATGGCGACGGCGCTGCGGTCCGCTCCCGCGCCGATCATCCCCGGCGGCAGCCTCATGTTCGTGAACCGCACCGTCGCCTTCGGCTGCGGGATCGCGATGCTGCTGTTCGGATTGGTTTTTTCCCGGAGCGAATTCCACTACGAGATGGCGCGTCTCTCCTTCGAGGCCGATCCCGACGGCTACCGCCACTTCCGCCATCTCAAGGCCGCCCGCGCACTCGATTCGAAAAATCCCTTCCTACTCGTCCTCAGTGCCCACGCTCAGGTGGCGGGCATCTCCTCCGAAATGGCCGCGCCAGAGCGCCGCCAGGCCCTCGAACAAGCCGACCATTATTTCAGCAGAGCGCGAGCCCTGTATCCGCAAGATGTCTTCGCCGCGGTCGGTCACGCCGCCGTGCTCGATGAGTTGGGGAGAAAAGGGAGCGCCCTCCAGCGACTCCACGACGCCCGCGAGTTCGCCCCCTCCTACGGCAATCTCATCCTCGCCGAAGCCGAACACCACCTGCGCCACGGCAACATCCTCGCCGCGGAAGAATCCTTTGCCGCCGCGCTGGAGGCAGATGCCTTCCGCGACACCGAGGCCGCCCGGAGGGGACTGCGCACCCTCACGGAGTGGAAGTTGATCGCCGAGGAAAACGGCGTCGATTGGCGGCGCGACTCGCTCGAAGCGGAGAGATCGCCCGCCGAGGCACCCTCGTATCGCAGGATGCCGACTGCCCGGATGAGCGAACGGAATCTCACCGGGAAAGCCCCCGCCGACACCCCCGATACCGCTGGGGAAACGGGCGGGGCGGACGCGACCGCCACGGGTGGGGAATAACCGCGCTTTCCGAAATTCAGACGTCGCGCGACGAGAGAATGACCTGTTGCCCCTCCTTTGGGGACAGCACTCGTTCGCCCAGATGATTCATCGAGACGGCCTCGTGGAGTCGGCGGAGCGGCTCGGTGGGATGCTCGTTGCTGATGGGGAAAGTCGCGTGGTGCATCGGGATCATGCGATTGGCCTTGAGATCAAAAAAGGCCTGGACCGCTTCTTCGGGATTCATGTGGACCTCGCGCCCGCTCGGGCAATCGTAGGCCCCGATGGGGAGCAGCGCGGTGTGGATGTCGTAGCGTTCGCCGATCTCGGTGAACCCGTCGAAATAGGCCGAGTCCCCCGAGTGGTAGACGGTGTGCTCGGGCAGTTTGACGACGAATCCACCGAAGCCCTTTTTCGTATCGTGAATGTAACGCGCTCCCCAGTGATGCGCCGGAGTGAAATGAATCTCGGCATCACGAAAGGGGAGACAGCCCCAGTCCGTCATCTCTTCGACGCGGTGAACTTCGAGCTTTTTGAGCACGCGGCCCACTCCCCGGGGCACCAGGACGGTCTGCGATCCGTCGACGATGCGCTTCAGGGTGGTGCGGCAGAGATGGTCGAAATGGGCGTGGGTGATGAGGACGAGATCGATCGGCGGGAGATGCTCGATGTCGATCCCCGGGTCGCGGTGGCGTTTGAGCGGTCCCATCCATTTGGCCCAGACCGGGTCGATCAGGATGTTGAACCCCGCCGTTCTCACGAGAAAACTGGCGTGCCCGATCCAGACCACCTCGATTTCGTGCGGGGCCAGAGAGGGGAACCGCGGCGGTTCCATGCTGCCGGTCATCTCCCGCTTTTTCAAGAGCGCGGGCAGGACACTGCTGCTGAGGAAGCGGTAATTCCGCATCGCCCAGCCTTTTTCCGGCATCAGGCCCACGGTGCGTCCATTGGTGAAAAGCCGGGATTTTTTCAGAGGAGACGCCGCGCCGTTCCGCGTCATCAAGTGGGTCTCGGGAGTCGACATAAGCAGGAAACACTGGACAGGAGGAAAGGAAATCTACGCAAATCACCAGCGGGCGGCAATAGGAGACTCGTTAAATTTTGCGTCCCCCCTCTCTCGCGCACCGTTTCATTCGGTCCGATCCGGCGGGGGAACGCGGTAGCCGGTCGCCTCTTCGAACGCGTGGGCGTAGGCGAGCAAGCGCGCTTCACAAGAGGGTTGGCCGATGAAAGTAACCCCGTTCGGTTGGCCCTCCCGGTCCAATCCGAGCGGCACGGTGATCGCGGGATAACCGGCCGTGGCGTAGACATCCGAATGGGCGTTGGCGAGACTCACGAGCAACTCGACATCGTGGTCCGAAAAGGCCGCCGCGAGCAGTGCCGCCGCCCGCGCCCGCGCTTCGGAAGCGGCCGCTTCGTAGAAGGGGCCGGGGTCGGCTTCGGTGCGTTCGGGATCGTCCGCGAGGACCGGGAGAACCCGGACGGCGAGGTCTATCATGTTCTGCCCTCGCGGGATCCGTCGTTCGGGGTCCGCCCGATTGTATTTCTGGAGATCCGCGACACTCCGCACCGGGCTTCCGGCCTCGGCGAAATAACCGAGGGTGTCGTGGGACAGCCCCAGAAAAATGAGGGGGAGCAAGTCCGGTTTTTCCGCGAAAGTCTCGTCGAGATCCCGGGGAATCGCCCCCGCCTTTTGCAGGCCTTCGTCGATGCGGGCCAGCCAGAACTCCGTGTCCGGCTTCCCCTCGTCGGCAAGCAGGCTGCGGCGCAACACCCCCATCGCGACACCCTCCAGCGCCGCGGGATCGAGCGATGCGGCGTAGTCCGTTTCCTCCTCGTCCATCGCCGCGAGGAGCCGGGCGGCATCGCGCACCGAGCGCGCCACCGGCCCGGCCGAGTCCTGAAACCGAATCAGCGGCACGAGACCTGTGGTGCTGACCACGCCGGGACCGGGCATCATCGCAACGACCCCGTTTTTCGCACCCGGCGCGACGAGCGAGCCGGACGTCTCGGTGCCGACGCTGGCCATCGTGAGAAAGGCGCTCGTCGAGACGGCCGATCCGCTGCTCGATCCCGAGACCGGCCACTGTTCGCCGTAGGGGTTCCGCCCCATCCCGCTGATCGCGTTGTATCCGGGGGGATCCGTCGTGAGAGCGCCGGCCAGTTCGGAGAGGGCAGCTTTCCCGAGAAGGACCGCCCCGGCCTCACGCAGTCTTCGCACCAGCACCGCATCCTCCGTCGGCGAGTGGTCCAGCAGGATTTCCGCCCCCGCCGTGGTGTGCAGGGGTGCGGTCGTGCCGATGTTGTCCTTCAGATTCACCGGGATGCCGTGGAGAGGCCCCCTCTCGAGACCCGCCCTCCTCTCGCGGTCCGCGGCACGGGCTTCTTCGAGAGCCGCCGGATTCAGTTCCAAGGTGCTGCGGAGAATCCCGTCGCAGCGGCGGATGCCGTCGAGGAAAAAGAGGGTCAGCTCCTCCGAAGTCACCTCTCCCGCCGCCATCGCCGCTCCCACCGAGTCGATGTCGCCCTCGCGGACGAGGCGGGCGATCTCCGCGAGACGTTTTTTGCCGAGGGAAGCGAGAGCTTCTTCAAAGGGGGTGAAATCCAGTTCGCGGAGACGGGGCGGAGCCAACGCCTTTTCTCCCGGGTCTACCACGGGCTCCACTACCGGCTCCGGTTCCGCCCGCTTGCAGGCGAGCGGAAGAACCACCGGGAAAAGGCAGCAGAGCATCAGAATGGAGGGAAAACCTTTCATGGTCGGGCTCGCGGGAGCACCGGGAGCATAGCGGTTCCCTCCTCCGGACGCCACCCCGCAACCCCGCCTTCGCCAAGACGAGATAGCCTGTCCCTCCACGACAAATAGCCTGTCCCTCCCGAATATGGATAGCCTGTCCCTTCCGAATAGTCCCTTCCGAATAACCTGTCCCCACCTCCTTTCCACGCGAAAAGGACTTTTCCCCCGCCCGATCCGTGGTTTGGTGGCGGACCCGTTTTTGGTATGAAACTCGATGAAATTGAATGGCGCACCCGCGAGGCGTTTCCTTCCTGGAAGGAGGAAGACCTGTCCCTCGACATCATCGAGAAAGGAGGGTCGGGACGTCTCTTTGTCCGGATTTCCCACGAGGCCTCGGGCGGGACGCTCATCGCGATGCACTACCACCTCGACCGCGCGGACAACGCCCGCTTCGCCGACGTGACCGATTTTCTGAACCGCCACGCCATCCCCGCCCCCCGCATCCTCGCGCGCCGCATCGATCTGAACCTGCTCTGGGTCGAGGATCTCGGCAGCCTCGATCTCGGGAATCTCGCGGGGACGGACTGGGCGACCTCGCGCCTGCCCGCCTATCAATCCGCCCTGCGGACCGTCTTTCCCCTCCATCGCCTCACCGAGGGCACCGCCCCGGCCGATCTCCCCGAACTCGAAAAGCCCTTCGACGCGGCCCTCTACGAATGGGAGCAAAACTACTTCCTCAAGCATTTCGCGGAGCGCTTCCTCCCCGCAGAAAAAGCGGCCCTCCTCCGGGACGATCCCGCCTCGGAGGCGTTTGCCGGGCTCCGCGAGGAACTCGCCGCCCTGCCACGCGCTCTCGTGCATCGCGATTTTCAAAGCACCAACGTCATGCTCCGCGACGGTGCCAGCTACCTGATCGACTACCAGGGATTGCGCTGGGGTCTGCCGGAGTATGACCTCGCCTCCATGATTTACGATCCCTACAGCGAGTTCACTCCCGGAGAGACCGCGGACCTCGTCGCCTTTTATTTCTCCCTCAAGGGGGAAGCGGGCGATACGGAACCGCGCGCCGCATTTGAAAAACGCCTCATCCAGTGCGCGATGCAGCGGCTCATGCAGGCGCTGGGGGCCTACGGATTTCTCAGCGAGGTGAAGGGCAAAACCGAATTTCTCGCCCACATCCCGACCGCGAAAAGGCGTTTGGCGGAGCTGTCGGAAAAAGAGGGCGGGCTTTCCGTGCTCTCCGCCGCGCTCGCCTGAGTGTGCACGACAAGACGGCAAAAGGCCGGGAGACCGCAGTCTACGACGATTCCACCTGCGTCAGCACGTCGAAAAAGGGCACCTCTGCGAGCAGCCCGAAGCGGTCGTCGCGATGCAGCCTCGCCCGGGTCGTCGCCGGACTGGAGAGACCGCAGAGAAACCGCGCCAACTGCCTCGGCTGCCGCAGGGCCGGGTGGTTTTCGGCCTTGGTGGTGCGGATCACCTCGGCCTGTTCCAAGGTGATGGACTCGCGTTTTGCCGCCGGGAGCGGGCCTCCGGCGCTGTCCCCGAGACAGACCCCGCAGGTGCCGCAGGGCTCCATCGCCTCTCCGAAATAGGCGATGAGCTGCTGGGGGATGCACCGCGGCGTTTCACAAAGGCTCTCGACGAGGCGGAGTCGCTCGATCTCGCCGACCTCGCGGGACTCGAATCGCTCTATCATCCGCGCCGCGATGG
>JAAYAT010000241.1 GCA_012719225.1 Verrucomicrobiaceae bacterium | reverse complement strand
TAATCGCCGGAAATCCGCTTTTTCAACCTGTCCTTTCGGCTCATGAACGGACCCGGAATCGGATGCTCCCGGCTATGGACGGCGTGAGCTCACGCCAAATGAGCGGGCAAGTCCATGCCGTCATACAGGATGCGAAGTACGTCCAAGGTGTTTTCGTCCGCCACGCGAAACACGATGTAGTGACGGCCTTTGCGTCCTTGGCGGGCGACGTGCAACAGCAGAACACCCTCGGGCAAATCGTCACGTTGCTTGGCCCCGAGCGTGTCCGGGCCGGTGCGTAGGGCTCGTAGGGCATGCATCAGGGTGGCTTCGTAGATACGCGCTTGGCGCACGCCGAATTTTGCGCATGTGGTTGTTAGGATATTCGCGAAATCCCGGTCCGCACTCGGCGTGGGCCGCACCACCCACACCTTGCCTTTCATGCCTTAACAAGGGATTTATCCGAAGCAGTCCCGCTTGTGATGGCCTCGTCCGCCAGGCTTTTGAAGTGTGCTTCGAAATCTTCATCGGTTTCCAGCACCGTGAATCGACCCGCCTCGATATCGTCGATTCCTCGCTGCACGGCGGTGTGCAGTTCCTGCCGCCTCAGGGCGTGTTCGGTTTCGCGCTCTTCCACCAAGCGCAACCCTTCACGCAACACTTCGCTGACGTTCTGGTATCGGCCTGCGGAAACCAGTTTCTCCACAAAGGAAGCCTGATGGTCGGTAATGACGACGTTACGCGTGGGCATGGTTTCTCTCCGGTGGGTCAATTGGCAGATTATGCCATCTTACCCGATTCGCGGTCAACCGTCAAATCGAGGCGGGAATACTTTGAACCCTTCGCGTCCCCGCGCACGCTCACCGCGCGAAATGAGCGACCGGCCCCGCTTGACGGTTCGCGTCGGGTCGCTATAGGTTAGCCGTCCGGCGGCCTGGAGGTCGTTTGGTTTTTTCGCCCCTTTTTTCGCCTTCTTTGACATGTCCGAACCGCTCTCTGGAAAAACAGCCTTCATCTCGGGTGGATCCCGCGGGATCGGCCGCGCCACCGCGCTGAAACTCGCGGCGGCGGGCTGTGATGTCGCGATCCTTTATTACAACAGCCACGAGGAATCCGAGGCGGTCTGCGAGCTGATTCGCGGGATGGGACGCCGCGCCCTCGCGGTCCAGGCCGATGTGAGCAACCCCGGCAGTGTCGAGGAAGCGTTCGTCGAATTCCAAAAGGAGTTCGATCGCGTCGATTTCGTGATCAGCAACGCCGCTCTCGGGGTGTTGAAACCGGCTCTGGAGATGAGTTTGAAGCATTTCCGCCGCTGCATGGAGACCAATGCGCTCGCTCTCAACACGCTCGCCCAAAACGCGGTTCCGATGATGAATGCGGGCGGGTCCATCATCGGCCTGACGAGCCTGGGATCGGAGCGGGCCATCCCGAATTACACCTTCATCGGGGCTTCCAAGGCCGCTCTCGAAGCGCTCGCGCGCGGTCTCGCCCAGGAGCTCGGACCGCGGGGCATTCGGGTCAACTGCGTCAGCGCCGGGGTGGTCGATACGGACGCACTGAAACATTTTCCCAATCGGGAGCATCTCCTCGCGGAGTATGAGACCCGCACTCCGCTGGGTCCGACGCTCTCGCCCGAACAAGTCGCCGACGCGATCTACCTGCTCTGCCTCCCCGAGGCGGCGATGATCACGGGACACACCCTTTTTGTAGACGGAGGCTACGCGATTTCCGGATGAGCGAGGGCACCGAAACAAGGGAACCGATGAGCGCTCCCGACGACGGTCTGGCCGGGCGCAACGCCCTCGTCACCGGCGGCAGCCGCGGGATCGGACGCGCCATCGTGGAGCGTCTCGCGGCGGCGGGCATGGACGTGACTTTCACCTATCTCGGCAACGAAGCCGCCGCCCACGAGTTGGTCTCCGCTCATCCCGGACGGAAAATCACGGCGGTTCGCGTCGACGCCCGCGACAGCGAGGCGGCCCGCCGTTGTGTCGAGGATCTCGTCGAGCGGGTCGGCACTCTCGATGTCCTCGTCAACAACGCCGGGGTCATCCGCGACAATCTCCTGCCCCTGCTGGAGGACGACGATCTCCGCGACGTGTTTTCCACCAATATCGAGGGCGTGTTCCACTTTTGCCGGGCAGCGGTCCCTTTCATGATGTCGAAGCGCTACGGTCGCATCGTCAACATCAGCTCGGTCTCGGCGGAAAAAGGCGGGCGCGGCCAGAGCAACTACGCGGCGAGCAAGGGGGCGATCAACTCCTTCACCAAGGCTCTCGCGGTGGAAGTGGGTCGTCGTGGCATCCGGGTCAACGCGGTCGCACCGGGGGTGATCGAGACGGAAATGTCGAAGGAAGTGCGCGATCTGGCCGGTGACGAAATCATTTCCAATATCGTTCTGAGGCGTTATGGTCTGCCCTCCGAAATTGCGAACGCCGTCTGGTTTCTCAGTTCTGACCTGGCGAACTACATCACCGGGCAGGTTCTGGGCGTGGACGGCGGCTTTAAAATGTAACAGAAATGAGTAACCAAGACATCAGTAAGGATGCCATCGAGGCGATCTATCCGAAAGTGGCCGAAATCATCGCCGACGCCCTCGGCTGTGACGAAGAAGAAGTGCGGCCCGAATCTTCCCTGATCAACGACCTCGACGCCGAGTCGATCGACTTTCTCGATATTGTGTTCCGTCTCGAAAGGGAGTTCAAAGTTAAGATTCCCCGGGGCAAGGCGATCGAGGAAGCCCGCGGCGAACTGAGCGAAGAGGAGTTCGAGCAGGGCGGGATCGTCACCGACGCCGGGGTCGAAAAGCTCCGCGCCTATCTCAGCGAAGTGCCCGCCGAGCGCATCGCGACGCCGCTCAAGGCCGCCGAGATTCCGAAGCTTTTCACCATCGAGACCTTTTGCAAAATGGTCCTCCGCGAGCAGCAGGCCGGTGCCTGAGGAGTGGCCTCGCGAAAGGAGCGGAGACCGCGCCACGTTACTCCGCGATTTGATTTTTCCCCAAGCCGATGAGCGATCATTTCCGCGCCTTCTCCTTTGTGGACAGGATTCACGGGGAGGAGACCGGGAAACAGATCACCGGGTCCTACTCGATTCCGCCGACGGTGGAGACGTTTCCGCTGTCACTCGTGGCCGAGTCCATCGGGCAGCTCGCGGCCTGGTCGGCGATGGCGGCGCTGGATTTTTCGGTGCGCCCCGTGGCCGGGATCGCCGGGCGGGTGGAGTTCCCCGGCACGGTCGGGCCCGGCGATACTCTTGAACTGGAAGCCACCCTCGCGAAAGCCGACGGGGAAGCGGTCGCCTACGATGGAATCGCCCGGGTCGACGGAGCGGTCGTGGTGCGGCTCCACGATTGTCTCGGCCCCATGGTGCCGCTGGTTGATTTCGACGATCCCGCAGCGCTCAGAGATCGTTACGAACTGCTCTCGACCACGGGGGCGACGCCCGATGTCTTCGGCGGAGTGCCTCGTTTGGCGGTGGAAAAAACCGGGGGGACTCCCGGCGAGACCGCCGAGGGACGATTCGCGATCCCGGAATCCGCGCCCTTTTTCGGAGACCATTTTCCGCGGCGTCCGGTCTTTCCCGGCACGCTGCTGATGAACGCGAATCTCGGTTTCGCCCTCGACCTCGCCGCCGAGCGGACCGGGGATGAGGCCCGCTGGACCCCGCGGGAGATGAGGGATGTGAAGATCCGCTCCTTCATGGCCCCCGGAGAGACGCTCGACCTCAAGGCCGCCGTGGAGGAAGCGGACGTCGATTCCGCCCTGGTTCAGGTGGAAACCCGCCGGGGAAAACGCCTCACCAGCAGTGCCCGCATTCTGCTCACCCGTCTCCCGTGATGACCCCAATGAAAAAACGCAGCATCGCCGTGACCGGCATCGGCATGGTCACTCCTGTCGGAAACACCGCCGCCGACACCTGGTCCGGCCTCCTCGCGGGGAAAAGCGGTGCCGCGCCGACGCGGAGCTTCGACGCGAGCGGTTTTTCCACCACGTTCAGCGCCGAGGTGAAGGACTTCGACGCGGAGAGCGCGGTCCCCAGCCGCAAGTTGTTGAAATACGCCTCGCGATCCCATCGCTTCGCTCTCGCCGCCGCCGCCGAGGCGCTCGCGGATGCGGGCATCGCTCCGACCGAAGCGGATTCGCATCGCTGGGGTCTCGCGGTGGGCGCGGGTATGCTCTCGGTCGGCTACGAGGACCTCACCGTGGTGCATGACTATGCCGCGCCCGACGGAGTGTTCGACGCCGACGGACTGATGGACCCCGGATTTCCGGGAAACGTGGTCAACTTCTGCCGCTGGCAATCCAACGCGGGACAGGCGCTCCTGACGAAACAATTCGGCATCCGCGGCTACGCGACCTCGGTCCACACCGCCTGCGCCTCGGGGGGACAGGCGATCGGAACCGCCCTCAAGGTGCTGCGTCGGGGCCAGTGCGATTTCATGCTCGCGGGCGGTTTTGATTCCATGATCAATCCCACGGGCATCTCGGGGTTTTGCCTCCTCGGAGCCCTCTCGACCGACAATGACAATCCGACCGGGGCGAGTCGTCCCTTCGATGCGACGCGGAACGGTTTCGTGCTCGGGGAAGGGGCTGGTTTTCTCGTGCTGGAGGATTGGGAAAAGGCCGTCGCCCGCGGCGCGACGATCTACGCCGAACTCGCCGGCGACGGGAACTCGCTCAGTTGCTACCGCATCACCGACTCCCCGCCCGACGGCAACGGACCGATCCAGGCGATCCGTCAGGCTCTCGGCGACGCCGGGATCACCGCCGCCGAGATCGACTACGTCAACGCCCACGGCACCTCGACGCAGATGAACGATCGCAGCGAATGTGCCGCCCTCAAGGCGGTGTTCGACGGTCGCATCGACGAGGTGGCGGTGAGTTCGACCAAAAGTTCCATGGGCCACCTCATCGCCGCCGCCGGAGCGGTCGAAGCGGCGGTCTGTTGTCTCGCGATCCGCCACGGTCTCGCCCCGATGAACGCGAACTACCACACGCCCGATCCCGATTGCGATGTGAATCTCATCACCGACGCGCCCCGCCCGATGCGCATCCGCGCCGCCCTTTCCAATTCGCTCGGTTTCGGCGGATCGAACAGTTCCCTCGTTTTTCGCCACCCGGAGGAGGTCCAAGCATGAAAAAAGCCGGAGAAAAAATCGTCATCACCGGGAGCGGGATTGTCTGCGGCGCCGGTGCCTCCGTCGCCGAGGTCTGGGAGCGGCTCGAAAAAGGAGAGACGGCGGTGGCTCCCTTCACCCGGTTCGACGGGACCAAGTGGCCGGTCAAAGTCGCGGCTGAGGTCCAGCAGGACAATCGTTTTCTCGTATCGGACCGCAAGTTGCACAAGACGATCTCCCGCACCGACATGTTCGGCATTTACGCGGCCGAGAAGGCGCTCGACGATTCGGGGATTCCGCAGCACCGCGAGGAATTGGGGGCGGCGGAAACGGAGGTGTTCAACGACCGCACCGGGCTCATCGTCGGGACCGGAGGCGGGAACTACCACAGCAACTACGATTTCCTCCCGCTGATGACGGAGGCGAAGGCCGCGCCGGAAGGGGAAATGGTCCATTTCGGGCGCGAGCTGGGGAATCAGGTCACTCCGATGTGGCTGCTGAAAAATCTTCCCAACAATGTCCTCTGTCACGTCGGGATCCGCGGCGACTACAAAGGCACCAACGCCTGTATCACGAACCAGTGTGTCAGCGGCGTCCTCGCCGTGGCGGAGGGAGCCGCTGCGATCTGGAACGACGAAGCCGACCGCATCGCGGCGGCGGGGCACGACGCGCCCTTCGAACCGGAGATGGTCTACTACTACCACCGGCTCGGACTGATGTCGGGCGAAGCGCCGCGCCCCTTTGACGCGGCGCGCGACGGGACCGTTTTCGGAGAAGGCGCCGCCGCCGTGGTTCTGGAACGCGAGAGCAACGCCAGGGCGCGGGGCGCGAAAGTGCTCGGAGAATTTCTCGGCTTCGGCTGTTGCGGGGAAGCGAGCGGCATCCTCGACCTCGAACCCGATGGCGACGGGGTGAAGCGGGCCATCGAGGCCGCCCTCGCCGACGCGGGGATCACGGCGGACCAGGTCGGATTCATCTGCGCGCACGGCAATGGCAACGAGGCCTCCGATGCGAGCGAATCGCGGGGCATCCGCGGGGTCTTCGGCGAGAACATCCCGCCGGTGACGGCGTTCAAATGGGCCTACGGTCATCTCATCGCCGCCTCGGGCATCGCGGATCTGGTGATGGTTCTCGAAGCGCTGAAGCGCGGACTCATTCCCGGAATCGCGACCCTCGGGGAAGTGGATCTGCGGATCTCCCCCTTTCCGATCTCGCGTCAGGCGACGGCTCCGCGCGGCGATGTCGCCCTGCTGATCTGTCGCGGTTTCGGCGGGATGAACGTCGTCCTCGTGGTGAGGGGAGTCTCCTGAGATGCGCAGCGGAATCGATACCGTCGAAATCACCCGTATCGAGAAACTCCTCGGCGATCTCGACGAAGCCGCCCTGTGCGATTTTTTCTCTGCCGACGAACTGAACGACGCCGGAAAAGAGGGCGGTCCGGTCCGCGCCCAGAAGCTCGCGGCCCGCTTCGCGGCAAAGGAGGCCTGCTGCAAATTGTTTCCCAAAGAGATTTGCCTCGGGACGATCGAGCCCTACGATTTTTCCGTCGCCCGCGACGGCTACGGCGAACCCGGCATCGTCGCGAGCGAACGCGCCCGCGCCGTGATGAATCGCCACCGGGTCGCCCGCATTTCCCTGTCCATGACCCACACCGAGACCAGCGCGACCGCGATCGCTTCGATCGAACCGGCGGAAATGATCGTGCCGTTGTACGGAAAACTCATCTATCATCTCCTCCCGCTACGCCGTCGCGTCGTCATGGAGAATCTGCGACGGGTCTTCGGCGAAACCCTGACGGAATCACAGATTGTGGACATCGCGCAGGCCTTTTACGGGCATCTCGTGAAGTTTCTCGGGGAGTTCGCGGTCCTGCCGGTTCTCTCGGAAGCGAGGCGGGATGCGCTCATCCGGATCGAGGGCGGGGAGCATCTCCTCGCCGCGCTGGAGCGGGGGAAGGGCGTGCTCCTGCTCGCCGGGCACTTCGGAAATTGGGAGGTCTCGACGGTGACGGGCATCGCGCGTTTCCGCGAATACCACGGACGCTTCCACTTCATCCGGCGTCCTCTCAAGCCGAAGTGGTTGAATGACTTCGTGATGCGGCGCTTTCGCAAGGCGGGATTCGGGACGCTCGACAAGGCTGGGTCGCTCGACGAGATCCTGGATCTGCTCGAGGAGAACCACATCGTCGTCTCCATCTTCGATCAGTTCACGATCAAAAAATACGGTATCGCCTCGGAGTTCTTCGGTCATCCCGCCCACACCTTCAAGAGCCTCGCGGTCCTCGCCCAGTGTACCGGCGCACCGGTGATTCCCTCGTCGAGTTGGCGCGAACCCGACGGGAGGCATGTGCTCCGCTTCGAGGCACCCGTGGAAATTGTGACCGAGGGGCGCACCCGCGACATCATTGCGACAAACACGAAGCGGTTCAACGAAGTGCTCGAGCGCATCATCCTGCGGCATCCCGAGCAGTGGATCTGGATGCACAAACGTTGGAAAAAGGTGTGATTTCGACGGAGCCTATCGGCAGGGGCTCGTGGTGGGCGCTGGAAAAGCGCCCCTCCCTGGGGACGAAGGTGGATGCAGCGCCAGCCCAAGGAACGGGGCTTTCCTAGCCCCAACTTTCGCGATTCGTCGGCGCTGCGGAATATAAAGTTATTTTTTCGGCCCGATTTCCTGCGAATTGCAGGTGTTCGCGGCGATTTTCTCTCAAAACTCGCCCGGCGGTGCCGGTTCTTCCACTCATGCATGAGGGGCGGGCCCTCGCATGTGGACACTTTCGATTACAAGCCGAGAATGAAAACCTGCCCGGCTTTGTCACCATCACCCCCTCGGGTGCCTCGGAGGGAGCGCAGAACTACGGTTCCTCCTTTCTGCCCGCCATCTAACCAAGGCACCCGCATGGGCACGGAGGGCAGACCGTGGCGTAATTTCGTCCGCACTTCCCATGAAACCCATGCATACACCTGCCCATTCTTCTCGGCTCTTCTTTTCGTTCGAGTTCCACGAAGAGAAACACGCGATCCGTCCCGACCCCCGCCGCACGCCTACACCACCACTCCGGTGACCTCGCCTTCGAAGACCATCTTTCCGTCGACAAATCCCTGGGCTTCGAAGATCGCCATCCGCGAGCGGAGGGTTTTGGTTTTGACCACCATGATGAGATCGTCGCCGGGCGCGACGGCACCGCGGAATTTGACCTGATTCACTCCGCCGAAACCAAAAAATTTCGTCCCGCCGGTCTCGAACTTCAGGTGGTAGATCACCGAACTGATCTGAGCGGCCATTTCGATCATGAGCACGCCCGGCATGATGGGGCGGCCGGGGATATGGCCTCTCGTCCAGAATTCATCCGGCCGCTGTGTTTTGATCCCCACCGCGAGGCCCTCTTCCAGGTCGAGGAGGAGGAGCCGGTCGATCTGCTCGAATTCCTCCCGCTGGGGATTCAAGGCGAGGATTTCCTCCTTGCTGACCGCCACGCGATCGGTGGGAAGGGTCGCGGGGTCGACGATGGGTTGGGATGCCATATTGTTGTTTTCTGCTGCCGGATCGGCCCCATGTTTCCGGCATGGAAGCGCCGGTGTCAAACCCTGGATCCCCCCGCGCGGAAAATCCGGGCGCGGTGGATCCCCGCCTACGGTTTCAAGACTTCTTCGAAAAATGCGTAGATCACCTCGTTCGACTCCGGATTGGGAGAATGCTTGGGCCGGTTGTGCATCGCGACGCGGTTCTCGAAACCGAGGAGTTGGTTCACCGCGATGCTGTGGTTCAGCGCCTTCCACCGGTGGGGGGGATCTTCGCTGCCGGCCGAGACGAGGAAAGGGCGGGGGGCCATGAGGGCGTGGAGTTCGTGGAGATCCCGTCCTTGTTCGAGCAGTTCGGGGTAGAGTCCGCGGGCCGGATTCTCCGCCGTGGGGACGGACCGCTTGCGCCAGGGTTTGGGATGGTAGCCAAGATACCAGGGCTCCCAGTAGTTCACGCTGGGCCGGGTGTCGAAGACGATTCCGGGATCGCTCCACGCCGCGCAGGCGAATTTGTCGAAGAGGCACGAGGCGAACATGGACCACTTCCCGCCGAAGGAATGTCCGGTCACTCCGATGCGCGCGGGATCCACTTCGGGACGTGAGGCGAGAACGTGCCAGGCGTTGGCGGCGGCGCAGGCGAGCATGGAGAGGGGCTGCACCGTGGCCTCTTCGATGGACGGCCAGTAGAGGGAGTATTCCTTCGCCTGGGAGGCTTCGGCGGTGCCGATGGAGAGAGTCACGAAACCGCGTTTGGCGAGCTGGTAGGCGTAGTCGCGGTCCGGTTTGCCGTCGATTCCCGCCGCCGTTTCGGGCTCGTAGTAGACTGTCAGGACGGCGGGGCGCGGACTTTCGGAGGCCTTGTCGGGAATGAGAAGATAGCCGGTGGTTTTCTCCGTCGGGGTCCAGAGGAAACGAACTTTATGCCGGGTGATATTTTCCAGTTCGACCGTTTCGAGGATTTCGACGTCCGGCTCCGTGATGAGCGGCGGCCATTCGCCCATGAGTCCGTGCCAGGTCGAGAGGATTTCCTCGCGTCGCTTCGCCCAATCGGCGGCCGACTCGACCTTTTCGCCGTCGGCGAAGAGGAGCGGAGAGCGGAAATCGCCGAAGTCGTTGGCAAATTTCTCCGGCGGGCTGTAGGAGCGGGACAGGGCGCTGTCTTCGGCCGACGCGGCGGGGATGAGGAGGAGGCAAAGAAGAGCGGCGGCGGTGGATCGGAGCAAGGGCATGAGGACTCTTACCCGATTTTCAGGAACAAGGGCATGGCGGAATCAGGGGGGGAGCGATTTAGCAGGTAGCTGTTTCGCTGTTTAGCGGCTCTGCCCCGGAAAGGCTTTGCTCACGTTTTGCGAACGCTGGCGCGTCGGGGCAGGCGAACCAGCGGGCTGGTTCTCATCCAGTCTTTTTCCTCCAGTTTTGCTTCGCAAAAATCGGGGTGACTGGATTAAAGCGCTCCTGCGTCGCCGCTTTCTGCGGTGTGGTTCGCTTTGCTCACTCTTTTGCGAACGCTGGCGCGTCGGGGCAGGCGAACCAGCGGGCTGGTTCTCATCCAGTCTTTTTCCTCCAGTTTTGCTTCGCAAAAATCGGGGTGACTGGATTCGAACCAGCGACCTCCTGTTCCCAAAACAGGCGCACTACCAAGCTGTGCTACACCCCGCCGGGGCCGGGACCCACACGGGCTGTATAGTCCGGCCTTTGCCCCCGGATTCAAGCGCCAATTTCAAGGGGGCGGCGGAGCTTCGTCGCCTTTTCGACTGACATTTGCCCGCATCGGGCGTATTCCCGTTTGTAATTGCGATAAAATACGTACCTTTGTTGCCCCCCGAATTATCTCAGAACATGCCGGAACCTCAGGATCATCAGCGGAAGTCACTGGACGAGCGCCAGCAAATGTCGGAACTGGAGCGCCTGCGCCACTCCTGTGCGCACGTTCTCGCCACCGCCATCGCGAAGCTCTGGCCCGACGCCCAGTTCGCGGCGGGGCCTCCGGTGGAAAATGGCTTTTATTACGACGTCGATCTGGCCCATCGCATCACCCCGGACGATTTCGATGCGATCGAGGCGGAGATGCGGCGGGTGGTGAAGGAAAACCAGTCTTTCGAAAAGAGCGAGGTTTCCCGCGACGAGGCTCTCGCGCTGGCGCAGTCGGGACGTCTCGCGGCTCTCGGGGAGCGTCCCGTGCCGAGTCATTTCAAGATCGATCTGCTCCAGGACATTCCCGAGGGCGAGGCGATCTCGCTGTATAAAAACGGCGATTTCTGGGATCTCTGCGCGGGCCCCCACGTGCCGCGCACGGGGAACTGCAAGGCCTTCAAGGTGATGAGCGTGGCGAGCGCTTTTTACAAGGGCGACGCAGCCAATCCCCAGCTCCAGCGGGTCTACGGGACGGCTTTTAAAAACAAACAGGATCTCGCGGAGCATCTCGAACGCCTCGAGGAGGCGAAGCTGCGAGACCACCGCAAGCTCGGTCGGGAACTCGATTTGTTCCACATCGACGAAGCGGTGGGGCAGGGGCTCATCCTCTGGAAACCGAACGGGGCCACGATACGGCAGGAGTTGCAAAATTTCATCAGCGAGCACCTCGAGCGCCAGGGCTACAGTCAGGTTTTCACCCCCCACATCGGCAAGCTGGGGCTCTACCGCACCTCGGGGCATTTTCCCTACTACGCGGAGTCGCAGTTCGCTCCGGTGGTGGATCGCGAGGGTCTCAAGGCACTCGCCGACGAAGGCTGCGGGTGCGGCGAGCTCTCCAACCGGCTCGAGTCGGGGGAGATCGACGGTTTCCTCCTGAAGCCGATGAACTGCCCGCATCACATCAAGATTTACCAGAGCAACCACCACAGCTACCGCGATCTCCCGGTCCGTCTCGCGGAGTTCGGCACGGTCTATCGCTGGGAACAGTCGGGGGAACTCGGCGGGATGACCCGGGTGCGCTGTTTCACGCAGGACGACGCCCACCTTTTCTGCACCGAGGACCAGGTGCGCGACGAGATCGTCGGATGTCTCGAACTCGTCAAGATCGTCCTGGGCACTCTCGGGATGCGGGACTACCGCGTCCGGGTCGGTCTGCGCGATGCCGACTCGAGCAAGTATGTGGGCGATCCCGCGAAATGGGACAAGGCCGAGGCCGCCCTCCGCGAAGCCGCCGCGACGCTGGGGACGGATTTCACCGAAGAACCCGGCGAGGCGGCCTTTTACGGTCCGAAGATCGACTTTGTGGTCAAGGATGTGATCGGACGCGAGTGGCAGCTCGGGACGGTGCAGGTCGATTACAATCTGCCCGAGCGGTTCGGGCTGGAGTACATCGGGGCCGACAACACCCCCCATCGCCCGGTCATGATCCATCGCGCTCCCTTCGGTTCGATGGAGCGTTTCGTCGGAGTGCTGATCGAGCATTTCGCCGGGAAGTTTCCGACCTGGCTTTCGCCCGAGCAGGTGAGGATCCTCCCCATCTCGGAAAAATTCTTCGACGCCGCCGGGGCGGTCGAGAATCATTTGCGCGAAGCGGGAGTTCGGGTGAAGGTGGACCGGGCGAATGAGAAAATCGGGGCGAAAATTCGTCTTGCCCAGATCGCGAGAATTCCGTATATGTTGGTCATCGGAGCAAAAGAACAGGAACAAAATCAGGTTTCCGTCCGTCATCGTGACCGCGGTGATGAGGGCGCGCTTGGCGTGGACGAATTTACCGGAAAAATCGTCGCCGAGATCCGCTCCCGCAGCTTATGACAAAAGGCGCGGTCCATTTTCTTTTTTCCGACGGGGGCGTTTCTTTTGTCCGTCCGTCCGATTGCATTTCCCGTCGCGGCCAGGAGGTCGCGACAAGCCGGATACGTTCCCAAGTCGGGGGCATTCCGGTGTGCGAGTTACGCACTCATCCAATGGAGGTACCACACCATCGCTAAGAAACCCATGAGACGCCGGCCGCGTGTTGCCAGAACGCGAGTGAACGAGAGGATTCGATCCCCCGAAATCCGTGTCATCTACGGGGAGCACAATGTCGTGCTCCCGACACACAAAGCGCTCGCCAAGGCGAAGGAATTGGGGTTGGATCTCGTCGAGATCGCACCCCACGCCCGTCCTCCGGTGTGCCGTATCGTGGACTACGGCAAGTTCAAGTACGAACAGTCCAAGCTCAAGAAGGCCGACAAGCCGAAGAAGCGGGAAAAGGAGGTCAAGTTCCGCGTCAACATCGGGGAGCACGACTACGCCATCAAACTGACCCATGCGGAGGATTTCCTCGCCCACGGGTTCAAGGTGCGCATCCAACTCCAGTTCCGCGGGCGGCAGATGGCGCACAAGGAACTCGGCTTCGTGCTGATGGAGCGCGTCCGCGAAGATCTCGCCGGGATGGCCCACGTCGATCTCGAGCCGAAGTTGAGCAACCGCAATATTCTCATGATGGTCTCGCCGCTGCCCCCCGAAAAGCAGAAGCGCAAGTTCCGTCGCGACGGCGAAGAGGTTGACCTCACCGAAGCCAACGCGGCGATGGAGGCGGATGACGACGAGTTCGACGACGATGACGAAGATCACGACGAGGATTTCGATCACGGCGACGAGGGGGCCGACGAGGAGAATCCCGCGGAGGAAAAGGACGAGGCTTCCTGACAGAAAGAGCGTGAGAAACGCGGGTTAGGCTTTACACATGACTCCGATTTTGCTGAGCTTTCCCTCATCCCTTTCTCTACCCATTGTCTTTTTATGAAAAACACGATCATCGCCCTACTCACGACCATCCTTCTTGTCGCCCTCGCCAACCTCTTCGTCGGACTCGGCATCTTCAACTCGGCGACTCCGGGGACCGCGGATGCCGTCGTCTACGAATACCAGGTCCTCAACGCCCAGCAGATGGACAACATCGGCTTCCGTGCGGTGGCGGCGGAAGAGGGCATCGAGGTGAGCGAGGAAGGCGAGATCAACTTTCCCAAGGAGATGGTCGACAAGATCGCCAAGGTCGCCATGCTGCCCCGCACCATCATCGAAGTGGAAAAGGACGGTGATTGGACATTCGTCGCCGTCACCGGTGACAATCACTATGTCTTCCGGCGCCCGGCGACGACTCGCCCCCACTCAAAACGTACTCCGGATGCCGCCCCTGCTCCGGAGTCCGACCAGACACCCGATCCGGAAGTCGGCGCAAACGACGAGAATGCCGAGTAGCCCTTTCGCGGCCATATTCGCGAAGGCGAGGCGGACCGCTCCGCTTTTGC
>JAAYAT010000240.1 GCA_012719225.1 Verrucomicrobiaceae bacterium | reverse complement strand
TAGCCCTGGAAGCCCTCAAGGGCGAGAAGACCGCAGCCGAGATCGCCCGCGAAAACGACATCGCTCCCACCCAGATCTGCGAGTGGAAAAAGCAGCTTGAAGAGCGCCTTTGCGAGGTGTTTCAGAGCAAAGGTGAGCGCTCCAAGGAGTTGCAGGTCCAAGAGACGAAGGAAGCCCGGTTGGAACGCAAAATCGGCCAACTCGTTATTGAGAAGGATTTTCTGCTAAAAAAGTGCAAGCAGCTGGGGATGATGCTCCTCGATCATCCGCCGCTTTTCAGCTCGACACGGTGCCGCTTGCTTGGGTACCATTTCCCGCAATGTGCAGTGCGCATCCCCAACGCTCTGTTCCGTTCCCGGGACGCGTCCCCTCTCTCTCCATGGATTCCCCTCCCCCGCTCCTTGCCGCCATCGAGGCCGGCGGTACCAAATATGTCTGTGCGGTCGCCTTCGATCCCCGCGAACCGATCGCGGAAACGCGCTTCCCCACCGGCGCTCCCGCGGAGACCCTCGCCCGCGCCGCCGAATTTTTCCGCGAAGCGGCGGCGACGCACGGCCCCATCGCGTCGATGGGGATCGGCACCTTCGGTCCGGCCGCGATCGATCCGGCATCGCCCGAATTCGGCTGCATTCTCACCACTCCGAAAGAGGGCTGGGCGGGATTCGGGGTGGTCGCGGCGATCCGCGAACACCTCGGGGACGGCTTCCCCATCGCCTTTGAGAACGACGTGAATGTCGCGGCCCTCGCCGAGGCCACCCACGGCGTCGGCCGGGGGAAACGCCATCTCGCCTACATCACCATCGGGACGGGGATCGGGGGCGGTTTCCTCAGCGACGGCACCCTCCTCCACGGTCGCATGCATCCCGAGATCGGGCATCTCGTCGTGCCCGACCTCGACGCCGCTTTCGGCAAGGCGGTCAATGTCTGTCCCTTCCACGAATCCTGTCTCGAAGGACGCGCCAGCGGTCCGGCGATCGAGGCCCGCTGGGGGCTCCCGGGACACGAACTGCCCGACCGTCATCCCGCCTGGGAACTGGAGGCGAAATACCTCGCCCTCGGCTGTCTCAATCTCACGGCGGCGTGGTCGCCCGACCTCATCATCCTCGGCGGCGGCGTCTCGCAAAAGGCGGGCCTGATCGAGGGGGTTCGCCGCGAGTTCACCGTGCTCACCGGGAACTACTGGTCGCTCCCGGCACCGGAGGACTACCTGCGCCTGCCCGAGTTGGACCAGCAGGCGGGGATCGTGGGAGCGCTGCTCCTGGCCCGGCGACGGCTCACGCCAAACGCGCCGGTCACGCCAACTGGCTGATCCGGCCGGTGGAGTCGCCGAAGCGATCTTCCTTTACTCCGGTGCGGTCGAGCATGCTGAGGAAGAGGTTGCACATCGGGGTGGGCTCGGCGAGCACGGTGTGCCGACCGGTCTGGATCGTGCCGCCGCCCTGCCCGGCGACGATCAGGGGCAGGTTGGTGTGGGCGTGGCGGTTCGGGTCGGCGAGACCGCAGCCCCACACGACCATGGAGTTGTGCAGGATGGAGTTGCCATCGACGTCCTTTTTCGCCTTCAGTCGCTCCAAGAAGTAGGCGAACTGGCGCGAGTAGAAAAGATCCACCTTGGCGAGCTTTTCGAGCACCGCCGGGTCGCTCTGGTGGTGCGAGATGGAGTGGTGACCGTCCGGGACGCCGATATCCTTGAAGCTGCGGTTGCTGCCGTCGTGGGCGAGCAGGAAGGTGGCGACGCGGGTGGAGTCCGTCTCAAAGGCGAGCACGAGCATGTCCATCATCAGGCGGATGTGTTCCTCGAAGGTGGAGGGCACTCCGTCGGGCGCGGTGGCGTCGGGGACTTCGGGCAGGCCGAAACGCTCCGACTTCTCGATGCGCCGCTCGATCTCGCGAACGCCGGTCATGTACTCGTCGAGCTTGATCTGATCGTTGCGACCGAGCTGTTTGTTGAGCATTTTGGCGTCCTCCATCACGAAATCGAGGAGGGAACGCTGGCGCTGATTGCGCAGCTCGAAGCTCTTTTTGCGGTCTTCTTTCGAGCCCGATCCGAAGAGGCGCTCGAAGACGTGGCGGGGATTGGACTCGGGGGTCATCGGAGTCGTGTCCGACCTCCACGAGAGGTTGAACTGGTAGGCGCAGGAGTAGCCCGAGTCGCACACGCCCGCCTTGCGCACACCGTCGCAGGAGAGTTCCAGCGAGGAAAAGCGGGTCTGGTCGCCGATCTGATTGGCGATGACCTGATCGACCGAAACCCCGAGCTTGATGTCGGCCCCGGCGGTCTTGCGCGGCCGCACGCCGGTGAGGAAGGAGGCGTTGGCACGGGCGTGGTCCCCGCCGCCGTCACCGCCGGAGGTGCCGTTCTTGTGGTCGAGATTGCCGATGATGTGGAGATCGTCGCGGAATTCCGCGTAGGGCGCGTGGGTCGCGTCGAGGGTGAAATCGCCGCCCGTCCCGGTGATGGCCCATTTGTCCATATTCATCCCGTTCGGCTTGTAGAGGAAGGCGGTGCGCAGGGGGACACCCGACGACGCAGTGGTCGCCATGGTCCCCTCGGCGGCGGCGAGGGAACGGGGCAGGAAGGTCTCCAGCGCGGGGAGAGCCACCCCGGCTCCGAGGCCCTTGAGGAAAAGACGGCGATTGAAGG
>JAAYAT010000239.1 GCA_012719225.1 Verrucomicrobiaceae bacterium | reverse complement strand
ACGGGCGCTACCTCTACGATCCTGCGGAGTCCGAATGGGTCTCCTTGGTGGAGGAACTGCGTCCCGAACCCGAAGAACCATCCTATGTGTGTCTGCTGTTTCCCGGCGACTCTTATCTGGAAGTCTGGCGTCACCCCGAGGGGATGTGGGTGGGTATCCGCCTCTGGCACGACCCGAAGAGCGGAGCTTTTACCGCATGGGAGGCATCCTCCTCGCCCCGGTCCGAAAGCGGTCCCGGCTACCGGGGACATCCATTCCCGGAGGAGCATCTGCTCTCCCTGGGCGATGCCCTTGCCGTGGGCATGGCCTTTTTCCGCGATCCCCGGAAGGCACCCGAAGTGAAAGGTGTCTGGTGGCATGCCAAGGCTTGAACGAAGAAAACAACAAAAAGAGACGTCACGCAGCAGGTGGACGGCGAGTCCTGATCCGGCACGCCTCCTCCTCACACGTCGCGCAGGAACACGCGGGCGGCGATGCGCAGCCAGTCGCCGTGCCACTCCTTGGATTCGAAGCGGGCGAAAAGGAATTTGCCCGCATCCATGAGCCGGGCGAGGATTTCGTTGCGGTCGCGGGGCACGTAGCCGACCTTCTGCCCAGATTCAGTGAGGATGGGAATGGCCAAGGGATCGTGGGGGTTGTCCGGCTCGCGGCGCAGCACCAGGGCGACGCCGGGCTGAAGCGTCGGCTCGATGGCGCGTATGGGCACATGGGTGGTGCCGGCGATGTGGGTCTCGATCAGGAAGATCTCCTTGGCAAACGGTGCCTCCAGCGCATCTCCGGCCTGCAGGTGTGCGTGCAGCAGGGCGATTTGGCGCTGTTCCACAGGGGTGAGGGAATATTCGCTCATGGGATAGGGATGCCGGTTCTCACTCGCTGCCGCGATCCAGCAGGGTGCCCAGCCATTGCTTGCGTTCGTCGCTCAGTTGGGCCAGTTCCCGGAGCCGGTCGTCCAGCGAGCTTTGCTGCGTGGCCACCGCTGCGGGATCGTCCAGTAGGACCTCTTGGTCAAAGGGCCAGAGCCGACGGGTGTCGGCGATGGCGAGTAGCCTCCGGTCGAGCAGCAGCCGGAGCCTTTCCACTTGGTTCCGCAGAGCGTCGAGAGGATCGGGCCCGGTCGGCAGATCGTGCGCCGGTTCCCGGGTCAGAATCTCCAGAGCTTGGAGTTCCTCCAGATCGCGTTCCTCGTATGCGGCGAGAACCCGGTGCCAGAGTTCCGTTTCCGCGTCGCTCTGGCCCTCGTGCAGATCGGGGTGCAGACGGCGCACCAGTTGGCGGAAAAGCTTGTCCATGGTCCGAACGGTTTCCGGTTCCATCAGGTGCTCCAGGACGCCCCGTTGCTTTTCCAGCAGGGCGGCTTCCGCTTCCAGTTTCTCCTGCCAAGCGGCGAATTCCTCGTCGAGGGTGTCGCAGATGACTTGGTAGTCGATCTCCCTGCCGTTGTTGATGGCCGTCTGGACCAGTTCGATCTCGCGTTTCAGCCTTGCTGCTTCGATTTCGAGACGGTGTAGGCGGAGAAGACGCTCGCCGAAGGCCGCTGCGTAGCGTCCCAGCACCACGGGGCGCGAATCCTCCAGCGCGTGCAGGTCGGCGAGGGCCCGGGCGATCTGGGCGTGTAGAGCGGTGTGTTGTTCAGCGAGGCATTCCCACTCGGGATGCGGGATGGGAAGGGATCCGGGCATGGGCGATATGGTAGTGTGTTACCATGACCGAGTGGACGGCGCAATCCTTTTCCAAGGAGCGGCGGGGCGTCGCGACGACCGTGCGACTGTCCAACTCCGTCCGGTCTGGCCTCCGGATAGGCATCGTCGGGGCTAGAAAAGCCCCGTTCCTTGGACTAACAGGGTCGGATGCGGCATCCAAGCCTATCGGACCGACTCCCCGCGGTCCCAAAAGGTGCCGGAGATTTTGCCAGCAGCGGAGGGCGGGCAACATTTCTGGACAGTGCTCAATGGCGGCTCGCAATTCGGTCACGTTCCGAAGGTCGAGTACCAGGGAGCAAATAACAGGCAAGAGAAGTTGACCGGGCGCTATTTCGACGGCCCTCCTCTGGATTTTGGCAAAGCGTCGGTGGTTCCCATGCCATCATCCGACCCGGAAGACCGGGAACGCTCCACTCCGGAGGCTTCGAACAACTCGCTGACGATCGGCCGGGTGGCGAGGACGATTTCCTCGAGTTTCTCCGGCGCGAGGGAGGAGACGGCGAGACCATTGAGCTTGCTGACGAGATCGCCGAGGAGGGGGCGCACTTTTTCCATGTCGGCGACGTTGGCGGGGACGGTGGGGGGTGCCACCGCCCAACCGGCCTCGAGGAGGAGCTGTCGGTTGGTGAGGGCGGCGACGGTGTCTCCGGCGCTCACGAGCTGTTCCGCTTCGCGGAGGATGCCATCGAAGCGAAGCAGTTCGGGCCACTCGACCGGAGCTGGAGCGACAGCTTCCTCTCTCCCGCATCCGCCCGCGCTGACGGCGGCGAGGACGAGCAGAAGGGGGAGGAGGCTACGCCGGAGACTCGCGAAGAGAGCGTGGTTCATGGGAAAGGGTAGGTCTGAGGCGATAATGATGCAATTTTATTGCGTTTTTTTCCGGTGGATAGGGATCGTGAATTGAGGACGTCTTTGCCGTTTTCGCTCTTGCTTCGACCGTCGTTTCAGTGAAAGGCTGAGATCGTGATTTCGCTGACAGAGCTCGGGGGCGGCACCGACTCCCTGACCCGCTTCACTTCCGAGTTTTTCGGGAAGAGCGGCGCTCTGTCGCGCCTCAAAGACTTCGAGTTCCGTCCCGAGCAACAGGCGATGGCGGTGGCGGTGGCGCGGGCTCTGGAGGAGGAAAGACCGCTCGTGGTCGAGGCGGGGACCGGGGTGGGAAAGTCGCTCGCCTACCTCGCTCCGGCGGTGCGGAAGTCCATCGAGGAGGGGCGCAAGGCGATCCTCTCGACCCACACGATCAATCTGCAGGAGCAACTCATCGAAAAGGACATTCCGCTCCTGCAATCGGTCATCGGGGAGCCTTTCCGGGCGCTGTTGCTCAAGGGGCGGCGCAACTACCTCTGCCCCCTGCGTCTCCAGATCGCCATGTCGGGCGGCGGGGAACTGTTCACCGCCTCGGAACTCGAGGAACTGAAGGGAATCTGGGAGTGGGCCGAAACGACCCAGGACGGCACTCTCAGCGGACTCGACTTCGCCCCCTCGCCGCGGGTCTGGTCGCAGGTCTGCAGCGAGACCCACGCCTGCACGGCGAAGCGATGCGCCCCGTCGGGGAAATGTTTTTACCAGGAAGTCCGCAAGCAGATCGCCGAAGCGAACGTGCTGGTGGTGAACCACACTCTCTTTTTCACCCTGCTCAACAGCCAGAGCGAATTCAGCGAATCGGGGGAGGGGTTTCTCTTCGCGAAAGACTTCCTCATTTTTGACGAAGCCCACACCCTCGAACAGGTCGCGGCGCGTCAGCTCGGGATCTCGCTCTCGCAGGTGGGGATGAAGTTTGATCTTCACCGCTTGTTCAACCCCAAGAGCAAAAAGGGCCTTTTTCAGCTTACCGGAGACATGGAGGGACGGCGTCGCACGATGCAGTTGCTCGATGAAATCGATGATTTTTTTCAATCGGTCGAGGGCAACTGCCGCTGGGGGGAATACGGCCGGGAGTACCGCGTCCGCGAACCGGAGTTCGTCGAGGACACCCTCGGCGGGGGACTCATCGAGGTGAGTCGCCGCGCCCGCGCCATCGCCGATCTCGCGGAGGAATCGACCAGGGGGGAGTTGACCGAACTGGCGCGCCGCTTGGCGGACTGCCGGACCGCCCTGGCGACATTTCTCGACCAACGCGACGACGGGCTGGTCTACTGGGTCGAGAAGAGCGAGCGGGAATCGCTGAGCCTGAACGCGGCACCCATCCATGTCGCGGAACTGCTGCGTCCGGTGTTTTTCGAGCGCGACCGCCCCTGTGTTTTTACCAGCGCGACGCTGGGGGTCGGCGACCGGGATCTAGGCTACTTCCGCGGCCGGGTCGGAGCGGAGGATGTCGAGGCCATCCGCATCGGGAGTCCGTTTGATTACCCGAAGCAGATGAAAATCCACCTCGTCCGGAAGATGCCCGGGCCGTCCGAGGACGGCTACGAGGCGGGCCTGGCGAAGTGGATCCGCCATTTCGTCCGGAAATCGGGGGGCCGTGCCTTCGTCCTGTTCACGAGCTACAAGCTGCTCCAGCGCATGGCCGCTGAGCTGTCGGATTTTTTCCAAACCGAAAAGATCCGCTTGCTCGCGCAAGGCGCGGGGAAGTCGCGGAACCAGTTGATCGAGGAGTTCAAAACGGATGAGACCAGTGTGCTCTTCGGAACGGACAGCTTTTGGACCGGGGTCGACGTGCCGGGCCGGGCGCTCACCAATGTGATCATCACCCGCCTGCCCTTTGCGGTGCCCGATCATCCGCTGACCCAGGCGCGGATCGAGTTCATCGAGGAGCGCGGAGGCAACGCCTTCATGGACTACAGCGTGCCCGAGGCGATCCTGAAACTGCGCCAGGGCGTCGGACGTCTCATCCGCAACGGGGACGACAAGGGCATGGTGGTGATCCTCGACAACCGGGTTCTGAGCAAGCGCTACGGAAAGATTTTTCTCGAAGCCTTGCCCGAGGCTCCGGTAGAGATAGCGGAAACGGAAGAATGAGACGAATGGGAAGGGCGAGACGTAAGAGACGAAAGCATGAGTTATTTTGACCTCCAGATCAACGGCTACGCGGGGACGGATTTCTGCTCCCGCGAGATGACGATGGAACAGATGCGCCACGCCTGCGAGGCCTTGCGGGCGGACGGCATTGGCGGCATTCTCGCGACGATGATCACCGATTCGGTCGAGGCCCTCGCGGATCGCCTGGAGAAGATGGTCCGCTTTCGCGAAGAAGATGCGCTGATCCGCGAGACGGTGAAGGGCTTCCACGTGGAGGGACCGTTTCTCCGTGCTGAGACCGGGTATATCGGGGCGCATCCCGAAAAGTGGGTGCGTCCGGCGAATCGCGCGGACGCGGAGCGACTCCTCGAAGCGGGCGGGGGACTGGTCCGGCTGATGACTCTCGCGCCCGAGTTCGACGAAGGAGCGGCGACGACGCGTTTTCTCGTGGAACGCGGGGTGACGGTCTCGGCGGGTCATTGCGATCCCGATCTGGAGACTCTGGAGCGGGCCATCGACGCGGGACTCTCGATGATCACGCACGTGGGGAACGGCTGTCCGGTGGTGTTGCCGAGACACGACAATTTCATCCAGCGGGTCCTCTCGCTCTCGGACCGGCTCTGGCTTTGTTTCATCCCCGACGGCGCCCACGTCCCGTTTTTCGCCCTGAAAAATTACCTCAAGATCGCCGGACTGGAGCGGACCATTTTCACGACCGACGCGATCATGGCGGCGGGACTCGGGCCGGGCACCTACGAACTCTCGGGGGAACCGGTTGAAATCGACGAAGCGGGGGTGGCGCGTCGCCCCGGTTCGCCCAATCTCGCGGGCTCGACGATCCGCGGTCACCAGGTGGCGGCCAATCTACGGGAGCACCTCGGTCTCAGCGAGGCGGAGGTGCGGCAGGTCTATCACGATAACCCCATGCGGGCATTGGGTCTTGT
>JAAYAT010000238.1 GCA_012719225.1 Verrucomicrobiaceae bacterium | reverse complement strand
TGACCCTGATCGTCTTTGACAAAAAGGCCGGGCACGGGGACGCCGTTCTCATCTACTTCGGGGATGATGGCCCCCTCGACCGAGCCGACCCCGACGGTGAGGATGGACATGCCGACGGCGTTCGCTTCGTCGCGGATGGCGTCGACCTGCTCCATTCCTTCGAGGGCCTCGCCGTCGGAAAAAATCACCAGGGCGCTCTGTTCGAGTCCGGCTTCCTCGAAGGTCTCCAGGGCGAGGGCGGTGGCGGCGCTGAGATTGGTGCCGCCCCGGGGGATGATCTCGGTATCGAGCTGATCGATCGCTTCGAGGACCGCCTCGTGATCGACGGTCAGGGGCGCTTGGACGAAGGGACGTCCGGCGAAGGCGATGAGTCCGATGCGGTCCTCGGGGAGGGAGAGAATGATGTCCTTCGCCGCGAGTTTCGCGCGGGTGAGGCGGTTCGGCGGGAGGTCCGCGGCCATCATGCTGCGGGATGTGTCGATCGCGAGGAGGAGGTTGCGGGCGTCGGTCACCGTCTCGATCTCGGTGTGGCCGAGCATCGGCCGGGCCAGGGCGGTGAGGAGGGCGGCGAGGGCGAGGCAGTGGAGGGTGAACACGGTCCAGCGGCGGCGGTGGCTGCTCCCGCTGATGAGGCGGGTGGCGAGGCGCGGGGAAACCAGGCCGGGGAGCTGGCGGGCGGTCCGCCAATGCGCCCGGGCGCGCAGCGCGACGAGGGGGATGAGCACGAGCAAGCCCCAGAACCAGATCGGTTGTGCGAAGGTGAGGTCGTTCATGGGGATCGCCTCCAGAAAGTGTCGTCGCCGACGACGGTGAGGAGACCGAAGCCCAGGCCCGCGATGGCGAACCAGTGAAAAAGCTCCGAGGCTTCGATGCGGGTCTGGCGTTTGATCTCAGTTTTTTCCATCTCGTCAATGAACCCGAAGATCTTCTCCAGGCCCGAAGTGTCCTGCGCCCTAAAGTAAGCGCCGTCCGCGATGCGGGCAATCTCCTTGAGCGTTTCCTCGTCAAATTCCTGACTGAGGCGCTGCGGTCCCACCGGAGTCTGGACCACGTAGTCGCCATAGGTGCCCACGGCGATGGTGTAGACGCGGATCCCGAGGGTGTGGGCGAGCTTGGCGGCCTCCAGCGGAGAGAGTTTGCCGGCGTTGTTGACGCCGTCGGTGAGCAGCACGATGACCTTGCTTTTGGAGGGGCGTTTGTCGAGTCGCTTGGCGGCGGCGGCGATGGCGGACCCGATCGCGGTGCCGTCCTCGACCATCCCGATCTGGACGCGACCGAGTCCCTGTTCGCCTTCCAGCCAGGCTTTGGACAGGGTCAGGGGACTGGCCAGATAGGGTCTCCCGGCGAAGGCGAGGATGCCGATGCGGTCGGTGGCGCGTCCGCGAATGAAATCACGGGTGACTTTTTTGGCCGCCTGGAGTCGGTTCGCCCGGCTCCCTTCGATGCGGAAATCCTCCACCTGCATGGAGCGGGAGACGTCGATCGCGAGGATAAGCTCGATGCCGCTCTCGGAGACCTGCTCGGTGCGGTCGATCCATTGCGGCCGGGTGAGGGCGAGAATCAGACAGGTGAGGCAGAGGAAGAGGCTGGCGAGGCGGAATCCTCCGGCGCGTCCCCGGGCCACGGGGCCGAGGCGGTTGAGGATGTGGAGCGACGAGAACAGGATCGCCCCCTGGTTCCCCGAGCGGCTCTTGAGCAGCGCCAGCAGAGGAATCAGGGCGAGCAGGGCGAGAGCCCAGGGATAGGCCAGTTGAAAGGTTGTTTCGGCGAACAAGATCATCACGCTACGAGGAGTGAGACATCGTAGGCTCTGTTTTGCTCGCCCATTTTACCATTCGATGACCGCGCTGGCCCAGGTGAGACCGGCGCCGAAGGCCACCAGCAGGATGCGGTCGCCCCGCTGGATGCGCCCTTCGCGGTGGGCTTCGTCGAGGGCGATGGCCACCGCCGCGGCGGAGGTGTTGCCGTACTTGTCGAGATTGATGAACACATCCTCGCGGCTGAAATCGAGGCGCTCGACGATGGCGTCGATGATGCGGAGATTGGCCTGGTGGGGGATGAGCAGGTCGATGTCCTGAATCGTGAGTCCGGCGGCGGCGATGCCTTCGGCGGCTGCCTTGCGCATCGCGTTGACGGCGTGTTTGAAAACTTCGCGTCCCTGCATCGTGAGGGTCGCGCTCTTTTCCGCAGTTCCGGCGGCACCGAGCGCGCCGACGGGACAGGCCGAGCCGCCACCAGGGATGTTGAGCAACTCCGCCTGGGCGCCGTCGGTGCCGAGCTGGGAGGAGAGGATGCGTCCCCCGCCATTGGTCGAGGGCACCAGCACCGCGGCTCCGGCGCCGTCGCCGAAGAGCACGCAGGTGTTGCGGTCGCTCCAGTCGACGAAGGCGCTGAGTTTTTCCGCTCCGATGATGAGGGCGTTGCGAAAGGCTCCGGCTCCCACGGAATGGCGCGCCAGTTCCATCGCGTAGAGAAACCCGGAACAGGCCGCCGAGACGTCGAAGGCGACCGCCTTGAGCGCGCCGATCTGCTGCTGGACGTAACAGGCCGTCGCCGGGGTGAGGGTATCGGGGGTGATCGTGGCGACGATGATGAGATCGATGTCGGAGCCAGTGATGCCGGCCTGCGCGAGAGCGGCCCGGGCGGCCTCGCTGGCCATGTGACTGGTGAATTCATCTTCGCGGGCGATGCGCCGCTCGCGGATGCCGGTGCGGGAGGTGATCCACTCGTCGGAGGTCTCGACGAGGCGCTCGAGATCCTGATTGGTCATGATCCTTTCCGGGAGGTAGCTGCCCGTCCCGGCGATGCGGACGGCGTGCGGGAGAGGGGGGGTTGAGGTGCCGGATTCTGTCATTACGATAAAAAGAGAGCGGGGGTCATTCCGCGCGGGCACCGCGGAAGAGAGCGGCGTAGCGCGTCATTTCCTCCTCGATGTGCGGATTGACATGGTGTTTCACAGATTCGGCCGCCACCCGGATGGCGTTGCGCACGGCGCGGGCCGAGCTGGCACCGTGGCCGATGATGCAGACGCCGTTGAGGCCGAGGAGGGGGCTGCCCCCATAGGTTTCGTAATTGCCCCGTTCTTTGGTGGCTTTGAAGGCGTCTTTGGCGATGAGCGCGCCGAGTTGCCGGATCGGGCTGGCCCGGAGATCCTGACGCAGCCACTTGAACATGACCTTCGCGGTCGCCTCGCAGGATTTGAGGATGACATTGCCGACGAACCCGTCGCAGACGACCACGTCGATGGGGCTTTCAAAGAGATCGTGGCCCTCGACGTTGCCGCGAAAATTGAGATCGGTCGCTTTGAGGAGGGCGAAAACCTCGCGGGTGAAATCGGATCCCTTGGAGTCCTCCTCCCCGACGGACATGAGCCCGACCACGGGATTCTTCTTCCCCTGGACGTGGCGGGCGTAGACGCTACCCATGATCGCAT
>JAAYAT010000237.1 GCA_012719225.1 Verrucomicrobiaceae bacterium | reverse complement strand
CTTCGTCGACCACGCCAGCGGCGGCAGCGTCCATCGTCTCCCCGGCGAAGCCCGGCAAGTGACCCTGACCTCCGTCGGACCCGGCCTGCGCTGGACCATGGGAGATCGTTTTTCGATGCGCCTCGACTACGGCTTCCAGCTCGAAGACACCGGCATGGCCCTGAGCCAAGGCGATTCCCGAATCCATCTCGGCATGATTCTGGCTTACTAGCTGTTTAGCTGTTAGCTCTTTTGCTGTTTAGCTTCTCGGCTACTCTACTACTCTACTACTTTCCTCCTCCCCCTCCTAACCACCGATCGCAATCATTTTTCTATCGGGCTGATAATTTTCGCGGAACTCGTGTTGCTCGGGTTTTCGCTCGACCACGTGGAGGAAAAAGCGGGCGATATCGCGGTCGGTTTTGTCCGGGTCGCGGAGGATTTCGCGCATGTCGAACTCGAGGTGACTGCCGAGGCAGGGACGCAGTTTGCCGTCGCAGGTGAGGCGCAGCTTGTTGCAGGTCTCGCAGAAGTGGAGATTGCTCATCGCGCCGATGAAACCGATGATCTGACCGCTCCCGGGAATCTCGTAGTAGCTGGAGGGTCCGTTGGTGCGCACGTCGGGGCGCGGGGCGAGGCGTCCGAGACGGAACTCGATGATTTTTTTCGCCTCGCCCGAGGAGAGGAAATTGTCCTCGGTGAGGACTTCGGTGGTGCTCACGGGCATGAGTTCGATGAAGCGCAGGAGGAGGTCCCGTTCGCGGGCGAACTCGATGAGGTCCCAGAGTTCGTGCTCGTTGCGGTGGCGCATCAGCACGGTGTTGATTTTGATTTTTTCGAAACCGGCTTCGCGGGCGGCGTCGATCCCGGCGATGGCTTCCCCGAGGATGTCGCGCCCGGTGACCTCGGCGTAGGTTTTGTGGTCGAGGGTGTCGAGGGACACATTGACAGTGCGGACTCCGGTTTCCTGGAGTGCCCGGGCGGTGGTGCGGTCGTCCTTGTCGCGGCGCGCGAGGAGGGTCCCGTTGGTGGAGATCCCGATGTCGTCGATGCCGGGAACGGCTGACAATTGCTCGAAAAACCAGAGCACGTTCCGCCGCGTGAGCGGTTCGCCTCCGGTGATGCGGATTTTGGAAATGCCGAGGTCGGCCCCGATGCGAATGACGCGGAGGATTTCCTCGTAGCTAAGAATTTCCGCGCGGGGGAGCCAGTCCTGTTCCTCGTGGGGCATGCAGTACTGGCAGCGCTCGTTGCACCGGTCGGTGAGGGAGACCCGCAGGTAGCGGATGTGGTGGCCGAAGCGGTCCTCCATGACGCGGATTTGTCTCAGTCGGCCCGCTCCCAGGCGACGACGCGATCCTTGACGAATTCGACGGTGCTGCCGATGTAAGGGAGATAATCGACTCCGGTGGACATTCCCCAGCCCGGTCCGTAGCCATAGCCGTAGGCGGGATGGAATCCGTAGCTGGAGTAGAAGGGGTGACTCATGTAGCTGCCAAATCCTATCGTGGTGGTCTGCACCGGGGCGGAATGGAAATAGGCCCATTTTTCACGACTCTTTCCGCTGCGGCTCCCGCTCATGACGCGGTCGGGGCGGCCCCAGGCGAGAAATACGGCGTCGCGGGACATGCCTTCCTGAACCCGGCCCTGTTCCACGAGACTTTTGTCTTTTTCGGAAAGCCGGGCGAATCGCTCGGGATTTTTTTTGATGCGTCGCTGCGCGGGATTGAGGGTCTCGCAGCCGGGCAGGAGAAGTCCGGCGCACAAGGCGAGGGCGAGAAGGGCGGGGGAGAGGGAGGTGCTCATGGGGTGCTGCGCGGAGGCCGACCCCTTAAGATGATCACGGAGAGCGACCTGTGCAAGTGATTCCGAACCTGCCGGATCAGCTGAATTCCGGCCAGTCGTGCTTGGGATAACGCCCCCGCAACTGGGCGCGAACGGCGGGATAGCTTCCGGTCCAGAATCCGGCGAGGTTCTCGGTGACTTGCACGGGACGGTGGTTCGGTGCGAGGATCTCGATGACCACGGGAACACGACCGTCGCAGATCACGGGGGAATCTTTGAGGCCGAAAAGATGCTGGATGAGCACGGAAACGCGCGGTTTTTCGCCGGGGCGGTAGTGCACCCGCACGCTCTTGCCGGTGGACAGGGTCAGGGATTCGGGACAGAGGAAATCGATCAAGCCAGCCTGATGCGGCGGAAGCCAGTCGCGCACGACGTTCCAGACGGGGCGGTCCTTGATCTCCTTGTAGCTCGTCGCCCCGGCGCAGATCTGTTCGAGCAAAAGCTGTCTGGCCTCCTCGTCGACGGGAGCGAAGTCGTATTCGGGACAGACTTCCGCGATGAGATTGATGCGGGCGAACCAGGCCTCGACTTTTTCATCCCAGGCCTTGAGGTTCAGTTCGCCCGCGAGGACGCGCTCGGCGAGGAGGGCGGCGGCTTCGTCCGGTGGCACCGTGCCGGTGAGTTTCGTTTCCAGGACGAGGTCGCGGAAACGACGCTCGCGCCGGGCCTCGACGCGGCGGTTTCGTTCGTCGTAGACGGCACCGTCTTTTTCGTCGAAATCGTCGGGGAAAAGATCGTGCAGGCAACTCTCCTCGATGCGGGTGCAGAGGCCGAGTTTCACCGCGAGTTCCTTGCCCTCGACCTCTATCATTTCTCCGGCGATAAAGAGGTGGGTCTCTTTTGTCGCGGCGACACTGTCTTTTTCGAGTTGACCGCGACGTCCGCCGATGACGGCGCAGGAGAGGGTTGCGGGGCTGTGGCGCAGGGCGAGGCGGTCGGAAAAACCGCTCAGGAGAATCCGGGCGAGGAGTGCGCCGTCGGGTTCCGCGACGGGGACGCCCTGGTCGGGCGAGCGCGCGCCGAGGCGGATGAGCTGATCGGCGACGCGGCCGACATCGCGAGCGGCTCCGGCGTGGATGCCCAATTGTTCCCCGGCCTCGCGTCGGAATTGCTGACGTCGCATCTCCTGCCAGGCGCGGACGAGGGCCTGGAAATCCGAGGTGTCGTCGGGGCGGGCGAAGTCGGTCGGTCCGAGCTGTGCGGAATGTTTTTTCCGCGTCGGGAAAAGCGGGCGGGATTGGGTCAGGGCAATGAGGAGGGCGAAATATTCGAGGCAGCCGTGACGGGCGGCTTCGAGAAGGATGCGCCCGAAACGAGGGGGCACGGGAAGGGCGCCCATGGCCCGGCCGTCGGGAGTGAGGTTTTCGCTTTCATCGAGAGCGCCGAGATGAACGAGCCGTCGGATCGCCTCGTCGAGGGCGCGGGCATCGGGACGCTCGAACCAGGGGAACTCCCGCACCCGCCGCACCCCGCTGGAGCTGAGAATGAGAACCGCCTCGGTCAGATCCATGCGCTGGATCTCGGCGGGCGTGGCGACGGCTCGTCCTTCGTGATCGCGCTCACTCCAGAGCCGGATGGCGGTGCCGGGTCCGGTGCGTCCGGCGCGTCCGGCCCGCTGATCGGCGGAGGCTCGCGAAATTTTCTCGATGTGCAGGGTGGTGATGCTGCGGCGGTGGTCGAAGGAGGAACGCCGCTCCAGTCCGGCGTCCACGACGAGGCGGACTCCGTCTATGGTGATCGACGTCTCGGCGACGTTGGTGGCGACGACGATCTTCGGACGAGCGCCGGGCGAGACGGCGGCGTCCTGTTTGTCGGGGGGGAGTTCGCCGTAGAGTTCGTGCAGTTCGAATCCGCCGCTCCACGAGGCGTGGCGCAGGGCGGAGATGGTTTTTTGGATTTCATACCGTCCCGGCATAAAAATGAGGATATGTCCCTCAATGCCATGCTCTTTGAGATGATCGCGGATCACGCGAGTCGCCTGATCCCAGAGCTCGCCGCGATGGCGCTCGCGCGGTGGTTGGTAGCGGATCGCGACGGGGAAGGTGCGTCCTTCGGAGAGAAGGTGATGGCATCCCTCCCCGAGATATTCTTTCAATGCGAGGGTTTCCAGAGTGGCGGACATGGCCACGATGGCGAGGTCGGGGCGCTTTTTCCGCTGCACTTCGAGGCAGCGGGCCAGGCTGATGTCGCCGAAGAAATGGCGCTCGTGGAATTCGTCGAGGACCACCGCCGCGACATCGGCGAGGTCGGGTTGCTCGATGAGTTTGCGGATGAGAATGCCCTCGGTGACAAAACGAATCCGGGTGCGGGCGGAGACTTCATTTTCAAAACGGACCTGGTAGCCGACCTCGTCGCCGAGGCGTCCGCCGCGTTCCCCGGCGACGCGTCGGGCGAGCATCCGCGCGGCGAGGCGGCGGGGTTGCAGCACGTAGATCTCGCGGTCGCCGCAGAGACCGCTGTCGGCGAGGAATTGCGGGATCTGGGTGGATTTGCCCGATCCGGTGGGGGCTTCGACAACGATGCGGGGACGCTCGCCCCGGACCGCGTCGAGAAAACCGGCTTCGAGTGCGAAAATGGGAAGGGAGCGGTCTCGGGACATGCGACGAACCGGAAGGATGCCTCCCAAAAGTGAGCCGGAAGGGCCGACAGCGGCCGGGCACCTGACATCACGTGCCTGGTAGCCGTGGCGAGTCGACCTCTCTGAGGGCGGAATTGGTTACCCCTGGCCCATCCCCGGCTGGAGGGGTAACCGCGATCCGTTTGCGCCGGGGAGCGCGGGAGGCTCAGGCCTCGGCGGCTTCGTCGCCGGTGGTGACGAGGGCATCGACCCACTCGATCAAGGCCATCGGCGCGGCGTCCGAACGGCGCTGGCCGAGCTTGATGATGCGGCAATATCCACCCTGACGATCCGCGCTGGCGGGAGCGATCTCATCGAAAAGGGTCGTGGCGCTGCGCTGGGCGAGCTGATTGCTGCCGAGAAGAGTGATGGCACGACGACGGCTGTGCAGGCTGTTCTTTTTCCCGAGGGTCACGAGCGACTCGGCAAAGGGGCGCAGGGCCTTGGCTTTCGCGAGAGTGGTCGTGATCTGGCGGTGCTCGATCAGGCTGCAGGCGAGGTTGCGCAGGAGCGCCTCGCGGTGCGATTTGTCGCGCTGGAGTTTGACGGTTTTACTTCTATGTCTCATCAGAAATTAAGAGTTGGAGGGAGGAGCCGGATGGCATTTTCGGGCCATCCGGCGAGGTCGTGGATCAATCGTGAATGTTCTGGGCGATGAGGGCGGCGAGGCCGGGACCTTCCATGGAGCGATCCCCGCCACCGAGAAGGGAGGTGGTAAAGGACTGCTCGAGCAGGCTCGGATCGATGGACATGCCGAGGGAGAGACCGAGTTCGTGGAGCTTGTCCTTGATCTCGTTGAGGGATTTCTTGCCGAAGTTGCGGTACTTGAGCATCTCGGCTTCGCTCTTCATCGCGAGTTGGCCCACCGTGGTGATGTTGGCGTTGTTGAGACAGTTGGCGGCGCGGACCGAGAGTTCGATCTCGTTGACGCTCATGTTGAGGAGCTTCTTCAGCTCGGCGTTCTCCTCGCTCTGGGTCTCGGGACGATCTTCGATGAGGATCGCGTCGTCGTCGTAGTTGACGAAGACATCGAGGTGGTGGCGGAGAATGGCGGAGGCCTGGAGGAGCGCGTCGTGCGGCTCGACGCGACCGTCGGTCCAGATCTCGATGATGAGTTTGTCGTAGTCGGTGCGCTGACCGACCCGGGTGTTCTCGACGGCGTATTTGACGCGTCGCACCGGGGAGAAAATAGAGTCGATCGGAATGACCCCGATGGGCATGTCGGGATGTTTGTTGTCCTCGGAGGTGTTGAAGCTGCGGCCGACGCGGACTTCCATCTCGAGGTTGAACTTGGTGTTCCGGTCGAGGGTGCAGATGTGGAGATCCTTGTTCACGATCTCGTACTGGGAGATTTCCTGAATGTCGCCGGCGGTGACGGCACCGGCTTTGTCCACGGAGAGGGAGAGGGTCGCGGGATCGCGATCATCGAAATGCTTGAAGCGGATTTGCTTGAGATTGAGGATGATCTCGGTGACATCCTCGACAACTCCGGGGAGGGAGGCGAACTCGTGCTGGGCCCCGGCGATGCGGACGGAGGTGATCGAAGCTCCCTCCAGAGAGGAAAGGAGAACGCGGCGGAGGCTGTTGCCGATGGTGTGTCCGAATCCCGCTTCGAAAGGCTCCGCCGTGAATTTGGCGTAGGTATCGGTGGCGGTGTCTTCGTCTTTGGTCAGACGATCGGGGATTTCAAACGGAGCGAGTGCTTTGGCTTTTGACATAGGGGGGTGTAGGTAGCCGGGTTTCCCAGAGGCAGAGCCATGACTTCTCACCCAACAACGGTGAAATACCAAGGACCGACGGCAATTAACGTGAGGCTCAGGGCGCGGAATATGGGCTATATCCGCCCGAAGTAAACCGTTTTTTTCGCCTCCGCGCTCCGTCGGGGATCTTTCCAGACAAGCCGGAGCCGCCTATTTCGCCTCGGCTTTCGCTTCCGGTTTGGTTTCGGCTTTCGCCTCGGCTTCGGCTTCGGCTTCGGCTTCCGGTGTGTCGGCGGCGCGGGCGGCTTCTTCGGCTTCGCGCTTTTGGACGTCTTTGGGGTGTTTGGAAAAGGATTCGAAGACATCGCCGACGACCTTGTCGGCGAGTTGCCCCAGTTCGTCCAGAATGATGGCCTCGGCTTCGGCAGTAAGATGGGAACGGTTCGGCTCGTAGCCTCCGACGCCATACGAATCCGCCGTGGCGATGTAGCCGATGTTTCCGTTGGCGTAGCCCACGATCACGGGGATGGCGCGGTGGGCGATGGCCTCTTCGAGTTGGAACCCGAACTCGACCATGGGTTCGCCGGGCATGGTGAGGAGCAGATAGGGACCGATCTTCATGGCCATGAGTTCGGCCGGTTTTTCCGCTTCCTTGCCGGGGAGCATCACGGTTTTGCTGGCGACGCGGATGGGGTAGTAATGGGTCCGCTTTTGCAATTCCTCGCGCACCACGGAGCGGGAGAGCGCCCGGACGACGGCACCGCCGAGGTCGCGACCGGCCCACTGGATGTCGGCCTCGTCGGCGCAGCGGTAGGGAAAGCCGGGCAGGTTCGGCCGGATGTCCCCGGCGCATCCCTGGAGAAAGAGGGCGTTGGTTTCGTTGCCGTAGACGGCTTCGACGAAGGTCTGCGCCTCACCCGGAAAATCGGCGCTCATTTTCGGGTAGCCGGTCGCGTAGGGCATGGTTCCCTTGTCGCCCCAGGTGAAAAAACAGGGGTGGCAGACGGCGTGCATGAGCACCGCCATCGGCGTGAGCGAGCGGCCGTCGTCGAAGCGGAGCACCTTCACCCGGGGGTCGTTCGGTCCGTCGGGATTGAGGCTCACGACGGCGCGTCCGTCGATGACTTTCCGGCGGTTGATGCCGAAGGTGATCCAGTCCTCGCCGTATCCCACCGAGACCGGACGCAGGTCGGAGGCCGCCTTTTTGGCCGTCGCGGTGAGTTTGGTGATGAGTTCGGCACCCCACCGCATGTTTTCGATGAAGCTGGGCGCCGAATGGTTGTGGGATGCGGTGACGAGAATGTTCGCGGCGGGGATGCCGGTTTCCTTTTCGATCTGCTCGCGGGTCGGTTTCACCAGTTCCTCCCACGCGCCGATGGTGTCGAGGGTGATGATCGCCGCTTTCGTTTCGCCGTCGTCGAGGACGAGGACTCCGGCGCGGAGGGGGTCGCGTACCCCGTGGACGACCCGTCTGTGCCCGGTGACCTCGATCCCTTCGGTCTGGGTGGGGGTGATGTCCACTTTGGCGACTCCGGCGCGGAGGTTGGAGCGGACCGGGAAGGTTCCGTCCACGACCTCCTGCGCGGGGACATCGATAATGGCGATCACCGAAAGAGAGAGTCCGAGGGCGAGGGAGCAGGAGAGAGAGGGGAAAGAAAAGCGGTTCATCAGGCTGGCGGAAAAGGGGCAGGATAGGCGGATCACCCGCCACAAATCAAACTCTTTCCACGCGCCGAAGGAGGCGCGATTGTGGGAAAGAAGGCCTTTCCCCTCCACGCAAAAACCCCCGCGGCGCCCCGCGGGGGTTTTTGGATTCCGGCGATCCCGGAGAGCGAGTTTCTCCGGGACTCGTGACATGGAGCGGGTTACTTCTCGGGCTGTCTGTTGGAAAAATCGGGTTTTGCCGCGGTCTCCGGCGAAGCGGTGGCGCGGGGTGCGGTTTTCGCCGGATCTGACGGAGCCGTCGAACGCGATGCGGCGGTTCCGGTCGGGGAAGCGGACTGCGGTTTTTCGCCCTCGGCTCCGGCCCGCCAGAAGGAGCGTCCGCCACCGGGTTCCCAGGCGTTGGCATCCCAGGGGCTGTGGAGGAGTCGGATCGTCATGCCGCCACCGTCTGGATCCGCCGCGCGAAGCCCGGCGGGAAAAGCGACGGAGACGAGGGCGAGGAGCGCGAGGAGGTGCATCATGAGAGAAGCCGAAACAGGAAATAGTCGGCTCCTCTAAATTATAATAATTATGGAAATTGTCAATATAATAAAATAACTGGGGGCTTACCGGGGTCAGACCCGAAAGAGTGCCCCCATTTTTCGTCCGAGGAGAATCCCTGCACCGAGGAGGGTCACGGTGAGGAAGGCCATCGCCCAGACGCCGAGGGCGGAGGCGAGGTTGGGCCCCGTCCCGAGGGAGGAGATGAGGGCGTAGATCGCCTTGGTGATGGGGTAGTGTTGCTGTTGTTCGGCGAGGATGAGTGAATCGGACACTTCGAGCATCGCGAAAGAAAAGGCGAGCAGGGCACCAGCGATGAGATTGGCGGCGATGAGGGGCAGGGTGATTTTGCGCAGCGCCCGCATCGGGGTGCTCCCGAGATTTTGGGCGGCCTCTTCGAGGCTGACACTGGTCTGCTGGAATCCGGCGGCGGCGGAGCGCACCACGTAGGGCAGGCGGCGCACCGCGTAGGCGATCACGAGGATGAGGATGGGATCCTCGCCGAGAATGAGAAAATCGAAGGGTTTGCCCTCGCGGGTCATGGCGAGGTAACCGAAGGCGAGGACGAGGCCGGGAACCGCCAGGGGCAGCATCGCGATGGCGTCGAGAAATTGGCGTCCCGGCAGGCGGGTCCGCACGACGACGTAGGCGATGCCGATGCCGAGGAGGACGTCGAGTCCGGTCGCGAGAGAGGCGTATTTCAGCGAATTGGCGATGGAGTGAATCGTGAGGGGATGGCCGAGGGCGTCTTCGTAGTGTTGTCCGGTGAGGGCAGTGGGGAGGAGGGTGCCATACCAGTCCCGGGAGAGGGACAAAAGGACCACGCCGATGTGGGGCAGGATCGCGACCGCGGTGACGAGGGCGAACAGTCCCGCGCAGCACAGTCCGCCGAAGGGGGAGGCGCTGCGGAGGACTCGTCCGGTCGAGGCCCGCCCGCTGCTCGCGAAGTTGTCCCGGCCGAAGCACCATTTTCCCGCGAGATAGAAAAGCACTGTAGCGACCAGCATCACCACGACGAGGGCGTAGGGGAAGGGATTGCCGCTGAGATCTTTGATACCTTCGAAGATCTGCACCGAAGTGACCCGGTCGAAATCAAAAATCAGCGGTACGCCCAGTTCGGTGAAGGCCCAGATGAAGATGATGGTCGCCCCGGCGAAAAGGCCCGGCATGATGAGGGGCAGGGTGATGCGGAAGAGTCGTCGGATCCCGTGGCAGCCCAGATTTCCGGCGGCTTCCTCCATCGCCGGATCGAGATTGGCGAGAGCGGCGGAGATGTTGAGGTAGGCGATGGGATAGAGGTGGAGCGCGTTCATCAGGACGATCCCGACGAGGCGGCCTTCCCCGAGCCAGTCGAAGGGGGCGCTCGCGTCCATCAGACCCAGATCGATGAGGAAGGTGTTGAGCACCCCGGCCTGACCGAGAAACTGCCGCACGCCGAGGGCACCGACGAAGGGCGGAAGGACGAGCGGGACGAGGAGGAGGGCGTGGAGAATTTCCTTTCCGCGAAACTGCCAGGTGTTGCCGATGAGAGCGAGAGGCAGGGCGATGACGAGGGCCAGCACGGTGGTGAAAAATCCCATGAAAAAGGAATTCACGAGCCCCTCGAGATAGAGGGGATTGCGGAACAGTTCCGCGAAATACGCCAGGGTGATGGTACCGTCGGCGGTGACAAAGGCCTCCTCCACGGTGTGCCAGATCGGAAAGGCGAAGAACAGCGCGAAGAAGATCGCGGTGCCGGCGTAGATCGTGATGGCGAGCGAACGGGACATGGGGAACGGGAGGATGCGTGCGATCTCAGGACGACGGGGGCGGCCGGTCCCGCCCGTAGCGTTCCGCGATGGCGCGGTAGTGGGCGCGGTAGGTTTCCGCCAGCTCCCGCGCCATGCGGACTTGGGCGACCTTGTCGGCCCCTCGCAACGCCGGGGCGATCTCGGAGACGACCCGCGCGTGGGCGATGGGGGAAACGTTTTCAAAACGGGCCACTCCCTCGGGAGGCAATCCGGCGTCGATGAGCGCTTCCCAGGCCGCGAGCTGTTCTTCGTGCGGGTCCATGCAGGCGCCGCGAATGACGAAACGCAGCGCGGTGAAGAGCGAGCCGGTCCACTCGGGATGGTAGGTGAATCCGGCGGTGAGTTCGTAGGGATTGACCTCGGGATCCGTCATAGCCGGTTCGTTGGCGGCGACGTAGAAATCCTTCCGGATCGGCGGGCGACGCAGGGCGAAGCGGACCGGTCCGCCGTTCGTTCCGGGGCGATAGTTCCAGATTTTTTGCCCTTCGGGCGAGAGGACGAACTCGATGAACCGATGGGCGAGCTCGGGCTGCGGGGCACCGCGGAGCATTCCGATGGGATCGGCGCCGATCGAAGTCCCGCCCCGGGGCATCACGAAATGCACCCTCGATTCGCCGTCGTCAGAGCGGAACAATTCGTTGAAGGTGCGTCCGTAAAAATCAATGCACATCCCGACGGCGGCGTCGCCCATAGCCACGTCGCGCGGGACCTTTGCGGCGGAGTCGGTGTAATAGCGGGCGTTGGCGCTGATGCGCAGGATGAGGCGCATCGCCTCGTCCCATCCGGCGGCGACGGCGGCCGTTTCGGGGAGCGCCCGCTCGCGTTGGATCGTCTGGATTCTCTCCTGCACGAGCATTTCAAAGGCCTTCGTCGTCGAACCCGATTTGGTGGGATCGGCGAGGGCGATCTGACCGAAAAGACGCGGATCGGCGAGGTCGGTCCAGGTCCGCGGAGGTTCCGCGATGCCGAGGCGGCTGAGGACATCGCTGTTGTAACAAATCCCGAAGGCGGAGAGGACGGTGCCGACCCAGCGGAATTCCGCATCGCGAAAGGGTTCTCCGCTGACCGAGGCCGGCATCACCTCCTCACGGAACCAGTCGGGCTTTTCCTCCGCGAGAGCGCCCGGACCGAAGCGGCCGCTGGCGTCTCGCGCGACCAGAAAGCCGGCCGCCGCCTGTCTCTCGAAATCATACGCTCCGCCGCCGAAAAACAGGTCGATCCCCACGCCGATCCCGGATTCGAGGAAGAGTCGTCGGGCGGCGGTCAGCTCCGCCGGATCGTCGGGAGGCAAGAGGGTTGTCCCGGTCGTCCGACCCTCTTGGGTCGCGGGCGGATCGAGGGTGCGGTCGGTGAAGGCCTCGCGAATGGACCGGGTGAAGGGCAATCCGGTGGTTTTCGTCCAGAGGGATTCGAAGCGTGACGAATACTCGGAGCGCAAAAAACGGGCGATTTCGCTGGTGCCTCCGGGCTGCCGCCAGTCGACGAAGATCTCGCGTCCGTGATTTTCCCGCATGTGCCTGACGAAGGCCCGTCCGAACTCGGCGCGGATGGATTCGTTGTGCGGGGTGATGATGACGAGTCGATCGCCGGGCGCGCCGTGGAGTTTCCGTTTGGCCCCCTCGGGTTGAAAAGCGAAGGGGGCCACGAGAACGGCGGCGAGGAGGGCCAGGACGATGGAGAGGCGGGGAAGCATGGTAGCTGTTTAGCTTTTGAGTCCTTGCGGGTGAGAGGAACATGCCAATGTTCCCTGGGAGGACGGATTGAGCTGTTGAGGGATCGTAGCGCAGTGAAGTCAGTTGAGGCCTTGCGAGTAGGAACATGCCAATGTTCCCTGGGGATGGGTTAGGATTTCAGGATGACGATGTCTTCGGGTTTGGCGGTGGCGTGGAAACGGGTTTCGGTGTCGCGGATGACGCGGTGGGGATTCAATTCGGAAATGTGGAGCGGGGTCTCGCGTTCCTCGCATTTCAGGGAGTACTGGGCGGTTTCGCCGAGGTAGACGGATTCGATGAGACGCCCGGTGATCGCGTTTTCCGCGGGCGGGTCGACGTGGAGGGAGAGGCATTCGGGGCGGATCGAAAGAATCACCAGGTCCCCGGGGGCGGGCTTCCAGTCCGGCGCGGCGAGGCGAGCGCTGAGGTCTCCGGTCTCGGTGTGGATGGAGTATTCGTCCCCCGAGACGGTCGCGATGGTTCCCTCGATCAGATTGGTCTCGCCGACGAAGCTGGAAACAAAGGCGGACCGGGGACGGCGATAGAGATCTACGGGCGTGCCGGTCTGGACGATTTTTCCGGCATCGAGGACCGCCATGCGATCCGCCATCGAGAGCGCTTCTTTCTGGTCGTGGGTCACGTAGACCGCGGTGAGGCCGAACTCTTTGCAGATGCGGCGGATTTCGGCGCGCATTTCGACGCGAAGTTTGGAGTCGAGGTTGGAGAGCGGTTCGTCGAGGAGGAGGCAGCGCGGTCGGATCACGAGAGCCCGGGCGAGGGCGACGCGCTGCTGCTGGCCGCCCGAGAGTTCATGGACGCGGCGGGCGCCGAGTCCGTCCATTTTTACCATGGCGAGGGCCTCGTCGACGCGTCGCCGGATCTCGGTTTTGGGGACGCGCCGCTCCTCGAGTCCGAAGGCGACGTTGCGAAAGACGTTGAGGTGGGGCCAGAGGGCGTAGCTCTGGAACATCATTCCGGTCTCGCGCCGATGCGGCGGCAGGCGGGTGACGTCGTCCTCGTCGAAGTGAATGGTGCCCGCGTCGGGGAGATGCAAACCGGCGATGGCGCGCAGCAGGGTGGTCTTGCCGCTGCCGGAGGGGCCGAGGAGGAAAAAAAGCTCCCCGGCCGCGATGTCGAGGTCGAGGTGATCGAGGGCGACGACGTCGCCGAAGCGTTTCACAAGGCTGCTGATGCGGATCGTTACCATGGCCGTTTCCGATGTAGCCGAATCCAGAAGGGCCGACAAGAAAATATAAAATAGAGTCAAGTCCGCATGAAAGTTCTCGCGACCCGCCCATTCCTCTGATTGTATGGCCGGGTGAAAAATCTTTGGAGATCAATCGGGCCGGCCATGGTGGTGGCGGCAGTCGTTCTGGGGCCGGGCAGTATTCTGACCAGTTCGAAGGTGGGGGCGGGTTTCGGCGGCATCGGTGTCCCCGTTGTCATCGCGGCGGCGGTGATGATGATAGGGATGGTGGCGCTCGCCGCTCGTATCGGCGTCAGCTATCAGCACAGCACCTGCGACGAAATCAGCGAGCGCCTCGGTCGCCCTGTCGCGGTGGTGGTCGGGCTGATCCTTTTCCTTGTCGTGGCGCTCTTTCAGTCGAGCAACAATCTCGCCATGGTCGCGGGACTCGCCCCGCTCGTCGAAATGGCCAACGGCGGCAAGCCGGTCGGGACCACCGCCCAGATCCTGCTGCTGCTGGCGTTCAACGGCGTCCTCATCGCGGTGCTCTATCTGATGCGGGAACTCTATCAATCCGTCGAAAAATTGATGAAATTTCTCATCGGCGTTATGGTGGTGGCCTTCCTCGTCAACTTCCTCTTCGCCTACTTGACCCCCCGCACCTTCGAATTCGTCGCCCCGATCGTCCACCTTGACAAGGGGGATCTCTTCGCCCTGCTCGGCATGATCGGAACGACTTTTTCCGTGGGAGGCGCTTTTTACCAGAGCTATCTCGTGAAGGAAAAGGGCTGGGGGATCAGCGATGCGAAGCGGGGGCTCCTCGACACGGTCGTGAGCATATCGGTTCTGGGGGGCGTCACGGTGATGATCCTGCTGACCTCCATGCGGGTCTTTTTCGGCAATCCGAACCAGCCCGAACTGTTGAGCGTGGATCAGGTGGCTCGCCAGCTCGAACCGCTCTTCGGTTCGTGGGCCAGCGTCATTTTCAGTTTGGGAATCCTCGCGGCGGCCTTCAGTTCTTTCCTCGTGAACGCGATGATAGGCGGCACGGTGATGTCGGACGCCATCAGAAAAGGCAGTCGGCTCAGTGATGGCTGGCCCATCCATCTCACCGGCGTGGCGCTCCTCACCGGTATGGGAGTGGCGATGCTGTCGCTGACCCAGAGCGGCAGCCACGTGACGCTCATCACCATCGCCCAGGCGCTCACCGTGGTGGGGAATCCGGCCCTCGCGGCCGCCCTGATCTATCTCGGAACGAGACCGGAGATGACCGGTTCCCGTCGCATTCCCCGCTGGATTCTGACGCTCGCCTGGATCGGCTTTTTCGTCTCGTGCTTCGTCGCAGTGCGGACGGGAATGGCGGTGTGGGCGAAGATCGGGTGAAAGCCGGGGCTATCAGCGGGCCGCCTGGCCGGGCTGGGCGGCCTGACCGGTTTGGGCGGGCACGCTCGGCAATTGCTGCGTTTGCAGCCCGAATTTCTGAAACATGGTGTTGTCGTGGCCGTAGATGTCGCGGTCGAAACGGACGCGGCGGTCGCCCATGATGGTGCAGGTCCAGTAGTTCAGGTAGACCGAGGTCGTATCATTGAGACGCTCGCGGCGGTTGTGGACATTGGGGTCGTCCATCGTCGCGCGGACCGACTGGGGACTCCAGCCGGGATTGTGCCGCAGGATGAACATGGCCAGATCGACGGGACGCTCCACCCGCACGCAGCCCGAGCTGTAGTCCCGGTCGGCGCGGCCAAAGAGTTCGGGGTGGTTGGTGTCGTGGAGATAGATCGCCGAGTCGTTCGGGAAGATGAATTTGATGAGGCCGAGGGAGTTGTTCGGCCCGCCTCCCTGGCGCATGAGGAGTCCGCCCGAGGCAACTTTGTTGAGGTTCTCGGTCGTGTTCGGGAGGGTGTTGGAAGCGCCGTAGGAGGTGATGATTTGGTAGTTGTGTTCCCTCATATACCCATCGGGTCCGTTCGGGGAGGAGAGGGCGGCGGGCACCAGCATCCTCCTGGCGATGGAGGTGGGGACATTCCAGACGGGACGAAAATAGACGTCCTGCACTTTACCGTGGAAGACGGGGGTTTCCGAAGCGTCCTTCCTCCCGACGATCACTTTCATGACGGCGGTTTCGCGCTGATTGGAGTAAATCCGCAGGGCGCTCTCGGCGATGTTCACCTCGATGTGTTCGGGGACGTCCCAGGTGCGGGGCATCCAGCGGAGCCGGTCGATATTGATGATGATTTCGTTGACCCGGTGGGAAACGTCGGTATTCAGCTCGGTCAGGGTTTCCGCGCCGATGAAACCGTCCGGCTCGATCCCGTGGCGGAACTGAAAGGACTTGATCGCTTCGCCGGTGCGCTTGTCGATCTCGCCCTTGCGGCTGCGGGCGGCACCGCCGGGCAGGTCTCCCTCCGCCTGAAGACGCGAGGTGAGGAGCTTCAACTCGGGATATTTGGTGCCGGGGCCGGCGGGAGGGGAGGTGGCCGGAAGCTCGCGCCATCCTCCGAGGCGGTTGAGTTCTCGATAGCGGGCGAGGGTCTTGACCATTTCCTTATAGCGGGTGTCCTGCGGCGGAACGACCTGGAGGAGGTGGTTCGAAAACTGAGTCGGCGGTTTTTGCAGGGCCTGATCGAGAAATTGGTAGGCCGTGACATGGCGGGGGATTTCCGCCCATTTGGGATGGACGTCCCGCGGATTGACAAAGCCGTAGGCGAGCGACTGGATCGCGTAGAGGGCGAGTTGGGTCGTGCCGACTTCGACTTCGGCGCGCTTGGCCGGGTCGGGACTGGGGTTGCGCCACTGCGCGTCCCAAGTGGAGAGCTGGAAAAGCTGGGGCGAGAGTCCGTGCGCGTCGATACTCTGAATGAACCGGGCGAGGCCACCGAGTCTCTCGCCGTCCCAGACGGGGGCGTAGTTGCGGGCGGCGTACCAGCTTTTGATTCCGTCCCCGGCTTTTGCCGCTCGTGCCTGGATCGCGGCGTTGATGTCCTGGGCGTCGCCCTGCCGGAGCGGGGCGAAGGCGGCGAAGCAGAAGAGGAGAGTAAAAAAGAACCGTGGGGAACGCATGGGGCAGATAGTTAATTGTTCTTATATTTCCCTATAATTCGGTTTTGTTCAAACATTCAATGGCCCTTTGTGCGGACTGGCGGGTGTGCGGACGAGATCGTTCGGAGGGCATCCGCTTTCCCAAAGACGAACCGGCTCGGGATTTCTTTGGGAAAAGTGCTTTACGAGAAAGGCGGATGGACATACGGAGGCGCATCGGAGACTATTTCACGAAAATATGAGAGCCGGACTCGCTGAACTCTATGCCGAACTGGAGCGTGCCCCCGAGGACTGGTCGGTCCGAATCCGGCTGATCGAGGCGGCGGTCGGCTCAGGCGATCTCCCCGAGGCAAAACGTCTCGTGCGCACGTCCCCCGAGAGGGACCGCCCCCTGCCGGCGGAGTTGCAGGAGAGAATTCACTCCCTGCTGACCCGCCGGGCCACGGATAATCCCATCGCGGCGCAGCCGAAAGGAGAAGACGGCTCGACATGAGGTTCCCGCGCCTACGCTGGAGACCGGTTTTCGCTTTCCTTCTCTCGGCGGGATTGGCAGGGCTGGCGGGTTGTGCCGGGGTCCCGTCCGAGGCGAGCCGGACGACGGAGGCGGCCAGTGCCCTCCTCGGCGAGGTGAGAGAAATCACGAGCCGCGAGGGACTGCCGGAGGCGAAAAGCCACCTCGTGGCGCGTCTCGCGGAGAGGGATGATTCGGACGGAGCCCTGGAGCGACGGGTCATCCGGACGACGGCGGATCCGGATCTGGTGCTGCCCGATTCACTCGCGGCCTTGCCCTACTCCCGGCGGCAGCGGACCGCCCTTGCCATCATCCCTGGAACGAGGGCCGGGAATCAGAATGGCCGCGATCACACCCGGGAATGTCTCGCGGGAGCGGCCGCACAAAGTTTGGAGATGGGTTTTGCGACCCATTTCCTGCAAACGGAAGCCCGCGGGACGATAGCCCAAAATGCCGGTTTGGTGGCCCGCCAGATGCGGGGAATCTTCGAGGAATCCGACGCCGTGATGATTCTGATGCTGTCCAAGGGCGCCCACGATGTGATCCATTACCTCCAACGCGGCGGAGCCGATCTGCCCGCCGCCCATCGCCGCAAACTGGTCGCGGTGATCTCTCTGGCCGGCACGCTCCAGGGTTCGGTCGTGGCCGATTGGATCGTCACTTCGGAGCGTCCCCTCGCCGCGAGCACCCGCGCCTGGCTCACCCTTTCGGGACAGGCGGATGCGATCGAGATGCTGCACTCCATCGCGGAATCGCCTTGGGAAGAGGGAGCGGCGAGTCGTATGGCGCTCCTTTACCCGCACCTCACCTGGGTCAGTATCGCGATGGTTCCCGACGGGAGCGACGGGCGCATCCGCGAGCGGCTTTGGTCGCCGTTCCTCCGTCTACGGGTGGAAAAAACGGCCGTGGCCTACAGCCCGACCGATGGCCTCGTCGAGAGTGGGGCCTCGGTCCTGCCGGAAACGGTGCCCCTTCCCGAATGGATCGTGACCGCCTACGGTTCCCACGCGATGCCCAACGGCACCTACCGCGACGGCAGCCGTATCGCTCCGCAAACGACCGATCCCGCTCGGGAAAAGCTCAAGCCGGAAACCGGCGGCGAAGTCATCAGCGCCTATCTGCGGGCCCTGCCGCAGTCGCTGCTCCACTAACACGGGGCGAAGGGAGTGGAAAGACTGGGACTCGAACCCAGGACCAATTGGTTAAAAGCCAACTGCTCTACCAACTGAGCTACCTTTCCGTTGAGAGCATGTCACCGGTTTGGGGCCGGGACGGGCGCGAAGTGTAGTCGGGCTGAAAGATCACGCAAGCAAAAGTTGACGCTGGATTCCGGAAATTTTCTTCTTTTTCCCAAAAGCGGGTTCCTCGACGGAAATGCGGGTTAATTGAGTTTTCAGTGAATCCGGGCTTGATTTGCGGGGAATTACGTGTTGCCTAAGCAATGGGGAGCGGATATGTTCGCGCCCCTGCAATCTTGAGATTCCGGCTCCCTGTGGCCGGGTTGATTAAGTGGGCTTGTCCCGCTTTTTTTTGTCTCATTATCGGAGGACCCGTTGGAACAATGACAAACGAACTGTTAGCACTTTTCGAATACTACGAAAAAGAGAAGGGGATCAAGCGTGATACGATGATCGAAGCACTTGAGACCGCTCTGCTTTCGGCCTCGCGCAAGAGCATCGGTCCGGCGCGCGAGATGCGTATTCACATCGATCCCGACAAGGGGGACATTCGCGCGTATGCGACCCTCATTGTCCGGGACCGGGTCTCGAATCCCTACGAGGAGATCGACATATTTACCGCCCGTCGGCTCAAGTCCGAATTGGATGTCGGGGAGGAACTGGAAGTCGATATCACCCCTTCGAATTTCGGCCGCATCGCCGCGCAGACCGCCAAGCAGACGATGATGCAGCGGCTCCGCCAGGCGGAGAAGGAATTGATTTACGAGGAGTACAAAGACCGCGCCGGGGACATTGTCAGCGGCACGGTGCGCCGCTTCGAACGGGGCGATGTCTTCGTCGATCTCGGCAAATTCGAGGGAGTCATGCACCAGCGCGAGCGCGTCTCCACCGAGGAATACAACGTCGGGGACCGCATCCGGGCCTACGTCGTGGCGGTGGAGAACGGAGCCCGCGGACCCGAGATCATCCTCTCCCGCAGCCATCCGAATTTCGTGCGTCGCCTTTTTGAATCCGAGGTCAGCGAAATCGCGGACCGCACCGTGGAAATCCGCTCGCTCGCCCGCGAGGCCGGCTACCGCACCAAGATCGCGGTCTACAGCGCCGATGAAAAAGTCGATCCGGTCGGTGCCTGTGTCGGAATGCGCGGTGCCCGGGTCAAAAACATCGTTCGGGAACTCAACAACGAGAAGGTGGACATCATCCGCTGGAGCGACGACATGCGGGCCTTCGTGCAGGAGGCCCTCAAGCCCGCCGAGATCAAGTCCATCACCATTGACGAGGAGAAACAATCCATCCTTGTGAAAGTGGACGAAGAAGAGCTCTCCAAGGCCATCGGCCGCCGCGGCCAGAACGCCCGCCTCACCGCCCGCCTGATCGGCTGGGATGTGCAGGTGCAGAAAGACGAGTCGGCCCACGAAGCCTTCGAGGCCCAGGTCGCGGAAGCGACCGCCAGTCTCGCCACGGGCGCGGGGATCGACGAAGGGATCGCCGAAGCGCTGGTGCGCGGAGGACTGGGGAGCCTCGACATGCTGGTCAACGTGGTGGACGAAATAGACATCGCCGGGGTCCTCGGGATTCCGGTCGAGGAAGCCCGCGAGATCCGCAACCTCGCCGTCGTCGCCACCGGCGGAACGGTGGACCCGCCGACGGAAGACGCCGTGGAAATCGCGTCGGACGCCGCGGCCGGGACCGAGGCGACGCCTGCGGAGGAAGCCGCCCCGACGGAAGGGGAGGAATCCGCGGAAACGATCGACGCGGCTGCCGAGGACGAACCCGCGACGGAAGAGAACGAACCCGCCGCCTCTCCCGAAGGGCAGGCCCTCGAACCCGAACCCAAGGCCGAACAGGCCGGGTGATTCCCCTGCGGAAGGCGGTGCGCCTTCCCCATTTGACAAGCGATTCCAGACCTACAAAGTAACATTCCTTTTTTTGCGCGCGATTCGCGCACTGCCATTATCCCCCCGCCTCCCTTATGCCCCGCAAGAACATGCCTGCCAAAGAAAAGGTGGATTCTCCGGAATCCGAGTCGAAATCCGTGGACGAGCAGAAAGCGGAAGCGCTCAACCTTTTCGAAAAAGGGGAGAAAAAAGGGGCCCGCAGGGGCAAGATGACGGTCCCGGTTTCCGGTCAGGGTTCTCTCTACGGACACCTCGGCAAGGAGAATCCGGTGGACACCCTCTCCGGGATGAAAACCGCCAGCACCCGCGCCCGGACCGAGCGCAACCTGGCGGCGGCGCAGGCAACGCAAGCGGCGGAACCGGCGTCCGACGACGCGACCCCCGACCAGGCGGACGAGGAAAATCCGGAGGAGAGGGAGAATTCCGTCGAGATTATCGGAGACAAGAAAATCATCCACATCAAGCCGCCCATCATCGTGAAGGAGCTGGCCTCGATGATGGAACTGAAGCCGTTTCTCCTCATCCAGGACCTCATGGAAATGGATGTTTTCGCCAATCTCACCCAGGCGATCGAGCCGGATGTGGCCTCCAAAATCTGTGAGAAACACGGGTTTATTTTTGAAAAGGAAAAGCGTGAAAAAGGCGCTGGGGTCCATAAGGTCGAGGAAGTCATTGAAGTCCCTGATGTGCAGGACATTGAAGAGGTGGAAGAGGACAAGCTCCGCATCCGGCCTCCGGTGGTGACCTTCATGGGGCACGTCGACCACGGCAAGACCTCCCTGCTCGACGCCTACCGCGGATCGCGCGTCGCCGCCGGGGAAGCGGGTGGGATCACCCAACACATCGGAGCCTACCAGATCACCCGCAACGAGCGGACCGTCACTTTCATCGACACGCCCGGTCACGCCGCTTTCTCCGAAATGCGGGCGCGGGGGGCGAATGTCACCGACATCGTCGTTCTCGTCGTGGCGGCGGACGACGGACTGATGCCCACCACTTTCGAGGCGATCTACCACTGCAAGGCGGCCGGTGTCACGATCATCGTGGCGATCAACAAGGTGGACCTCGTCGGTGCGGATGTGATGCGGGTGAAGGGACAGTTGCAAGAAAACGGACTCGCCCCCGAAGACTGGGGCGGCAGCACGATTTGCGTGGAAGTTTCGGCCAAGGAAGGGACCGGTCTCGACGATCTCTTTGAGATGATCGCCCTCCAGTCGGAGGTGCTCGAACTGAAGGCCAATCCCGAGGGCCCCGCCCGCGGGATCGTGGTCGAGGCGCGGACCGAGGCGGGCAAGGGCCCCACCGGGACCGTCCTGATCCAGTCCGGAACTCTCGAGGTGGGCGACGCCTTCATCTGCGGCGTTCAATACGGCAAGGTCAAGGCCCTCCTCAACGACGAGCGCAAGCGGATCGATTCGGTCGGACCGTCGACGCCGGTGGAGATCGTCGGGTATTCCGGCGTCCCCAATGTCGGCGACGAACTCGTCGAGATGGAGAGCGAACGCAAGGCCAAGAAAGTCAGCGAAGAACGTCTCGAGCAAAAGCGTCAGGAGAAACTGGCCCCGATCCAGCGCTCCGCCCTGGAGACGCTTTTCGACAATATCGAGCAGGGCAAAAAAGCGACCCTGCGGCTCATCATCAAGGCCGACGCCCAGGGCTCGCTCCAGGCCATCGAAAAATCTCTCAACGAGATCGATTCCGACAAGATTTCCGCCGAGATCCTGCGCCAGAGCGCGGGGCCCATCACCGAAGCGGACGTGCTCCTCGCCAGCGCCTCGGATGCCATTCTCATCGGTTTCAACACCAAGGTCGAGGCGAAAGCCCAGCCGCTCGTGAAACGCGAGGGCGTCCAGGTGAAGCTTTTCTCCATCATTTACGAACTGCTCGATCAGGTCAAAGAGGCCATGCTCGGTCTCCTCGAACCCGAGACTCGCGAGAAAGTCATCGGCCACGCCAAGGTGCTCGAAATTTTCAAGCTCTCCTCCGGCAAGGTGGGGGGCTGCACCGTCACCGACGGGCGCATCGCCCGCCGCGCCCGCGCCCGGGTCCTGCGGGACGGGGTGCCGATCTACGACGGCGGGTTCTCGACGCTGCGTCGCTTCAAGGACGACGTCAAAGAGGTCAAGGTGGGTCTCGAATGCGGGATCAAGCTCGGCAAGTTCAACGACTACCAAAAGGACGACATCATCGAATGTTACGAGTTGGAGAAACTGGAGCAAACGCTCTGAGTTCCTCCTTCTCGCGCTCTCTTCCCCTCACCGGCAGCGGACCTGTGGTTCTCCTGCCGGGGTTCGGTCTCTTCTTCTCCCTCCCATCCCATGAGCCAGCGCCTTGCCCGCATCAACGAACTGCTCAAGCGCGAGATCAGCGATTGTGTGAAGAAGAATTTCGAGTTCTCCGACATTCTCGTCACCATCCACGACGTCGCGACCTCGGTCGACCTGAAGACGGCGCAGGTTTATGTGGGCACGATAGGCGATACGGATAAAGGGCGCGAGGCGATCCGCAAATTGAATGCGAAGCGCGGACTCATCCAGAGCATCGTGATGAAGCGGGTGGTCCTCCGCAACACCCCTGTTCTTCATTTTCAGATCGACGAATCGATCGAACGCGGGGTGCGGGTCCTCAACATTCTCGACGAAATCGGCGAGATCGACCTGCCCGAGGAAGCCGGGGGAAGCGACGAGCCTTCCGCTGCCGGCGGAAAGAAGTGACCCGTGGTTCCTATCCCGGAGGCCAGGTGAGAGGGCGTCCGGCGAGGAGGTGGACATGCAGATGGGGGACGGCCTCGCCGGCGTCGCGACCGTTGTTGATGATGAGACGGAATCCCTTGTCGGTCGAGTTGACTCCGAGTTCGGTGGCGATTTTCCCAGCGACGAGAAGGAGATGCCCGAGGAGTTCTCCGTCCGCCGCCTCCGCTTCCCCCACGCGGGGGAGGGGGGTGCGGGGAATGATGAGCAGGTGGATCGGGGCCTGGGGATCGATGTCGTGGAAGGCGACCGCGAGATCGTCCTCGTAGACGAATTTCGCCGGGATCTCGCGGGCGATGATTTTCTCGAACAAGGTCATCGGTTTCGAGCGGAGGGAACGGGTTAGGACGCGATCACGAGGGTGAGATCGGGGCGCAGCACCGCGACCCGGTCGCGCATTTGGTGGACGAAACCCGTGATCTCGCTCTTGAGGGTTTCACAGCGCCCGGTCCATTTCTTGGTCGAGGCGAGACGGCGCACGCAATTGCCCAACCCGTGGCATTCCACGGTGGTGGCACCTCCGGTCGCGGCGGACTTCAGTTGTTCTTCGAGCAGGTGGAAAAAGGCCAGCTCGTACCCGGTTCCGGCGCGGCGGGCGAGTTCGCTCAGGGAAACGCGGACCGGCGGAAGCATTTTGTCCATTTTCGCGGCGACGTGATTGAGACCGAGCGAGGTCAGGGTCTTTTCGATGCGGGCGAAGAGATCCTCGGAATCAATCACGGTGCCCTGGTAGTGCTGGATCAGAAAACTTTCGACACCGCGGGAGATGTCTTTGGCCATCCAGTCGGGGACATCGGTTCCGCTGGCGGCGTTGGTGAGGGTTTCGGCGAGCCAGTCCGACTCGCAGAGAGCGAGACTG
>JAAYAT010000236.1 GCA_012719225.1 Verrucomicrobiaceae bacterium | reverse complement strand
TCGATCTCGGACGCGATCTCGACGAACTCCAAACCGTCACCCTCGTGAATGCCGCGATCTCGACCTCGGGGGATTCCCGACGCTACCTCGAACTCGACGGGGTCCGCTATTCGCACATCGTCTCGCCCCGCACCGGGCTCGGGCTGACCGAGCGGATCGGCGCGAGCGTGATCGCCCCCGACGCCACCACTTCGGACAGCTACGCGACCGCCGTGGTGCTTTTGGGGGCAAAGGAGGGCTTGCAATTCATCAAGAATCAACGAGGAATCGAGTGCCAGATCATCACCCTCCACCAGGGGCGAGAAGTGTTCACCCGATCCGATGGATTCCTCCAATTCCAGGGCAAAAACCGCCCGAAAGAAAGCCCCCTCGCCGCGCCGTGACGGTCGCGAGGCGGCATTGCAGTTTCTCTACGGCAACGATATCCAGGGCATCCTCGATGGTTCGCCGGAGGCGATCGCCGCCTTCTGGAAACTGCGCGACGCGAAACCCGCCGTGCGTGAATTTGCCACCGAACTGATCGCCGGGGTGATGGAGCACCTCAGCCAGATCGACTCCGCGATCCGCAATCAGTTGGAGAATTTTTCCTTCCAACGCCTCACCGCAGTGGACCGCAACATCCTGCGACTCGGTGCCTTCGAGATTCTCCACGCGAACTACATCCCCCCGCAAGCCGCCATCAACGAGGCCATCGAAATCGCCAAGCGCTTCGGCTCCGACGACTCGGCCCGTTTTGTCAACGGCATCCTCGACAAGATACTGAAACGCTGATCTATGGGACTGTTTACCTCGATTCTCAACCGCTTCCGCGGAAACGACATTGACTGGGACGACCTCGAAGAAACCCTCGTCGCCGGTGACCTCGGCATCCGCCTGACCACCGAAATCGTGGACCGCCTGCGCGACCGCAAAGGCAAACACGACGCCGAGTCCGTCGCCGCGGCCTGCCGGGAAGAGATCCAGCGCATCCTCGGCGACACTCCCCCGCTCCCGCCTCCCGGCGCCCCGGGAAAACCCACCGTCATTCTCGTGGCCGGGGTCAACGGAGTCGGCAAGACCACCTCGGTCGCCAAACTGGCCGCCTTTCTCAAATCACAGGGGCACGGGGTCGTCCTCGCCGCCGCCGACACCTTCCGCGCCGCCGCCATCGAACAGCTCCAAATCTGGTCCGAGCGCATCGACGTGCCCCTCGTCACCACGAAATACCAAGGCGATCCTTCCGCCGTCTGTTTCGACGCGCACCAAAAGGCCATCGCGACGGGGGCCGCCTACCTCATTTGCGACACCGCCGGACGCCTCCACACGCGGCACAATCTCATGGAAGAGCTTCGCAAGATCCGCCGCACCCTCGCGAAGCAGGACGCCACCGCCCCGCACGAACGCTGGATCGTGGTGGACGCCACCACCGGTGCCAACGCCGTCTCCCAAACGCGGGAATTCCAATCCGCCCTCGATCTCAACGGTGTCATCGTCACCAAGTTGGACGGTTCCGGCAAAGGCGGCAGCGTCGTCGCGATCCGCCACGAACTCGGCGTCCCGACCCGCTTCATCGGCACGGGGGAAACCGCCGCGGATTTCAAACCCTTCGTCCCCTCGGATTTTGTGGAGACCTTGCTGTAGGCGTTAGGTTTCAAGTGTCGTACAACACGATACCTATCTTCCCCTCCATGGGTCCGTTTCGGATCCCCGAAACGTTTGTCCGCCTGCATGCTTAGCAGACAAATGGGACGGAATAGCGGGCCACCTGACCACCTTTTCCCTTGAGTCCCCTTGGCATTTCCGAAAGAATCTGCTTCATTCGCCCATGCCGTTCCGATTTGCGTCGTTCCTTTGTTTTCCACTCCTGCTCGCTGCCGCCATGGCTGCGACGGCGGCGGACAAAGGCGGTCAGGAACAGGCCCCCAGCCCGGAAGAGATCGCAAGAGCCGAGGAACTCCGGCAACTGCCGAACATCATTCTCATCCTCGCGGACGATCTCGCCTGGAACGACCTCTCCCCGTATGGTCATGAGTCCATCATGACGCCGAATCTGCAACGCCTCGCCGACGGCGGGATGCGCTTTGACAATGCCATCCTCACGACCTCCTCGTGCAGTCCGAGCCGCGCCAGTATCCTGACAGGACGCTACCCGCACCAGACCGACGCCGAGGAACTCCACTGGCCGCTGCCGAAGGAGCAGGTCACCTTTGTCGAGAAACTCAAAGAAAAGGGCTACTGGACCGGTGCCGCCGGGAAATGGCACCTCGGCGAGGCGGTCAAAGACCGTTTTGATGTTGTCAAAGAGACCGATACCTCGGGGTTTCAACTGCCCCCGGGTGCGGCGGCCGAGGCGGGTGCCTTTGCCGAAACCCTCGTCGGCGATGCCAAAAGCGGAGCCACCGACTGGGTTCCCTTGATGCGCGAGCGGGATCGGGAGAAACCTTTTTTTCTCTGGCTCGCCGCCCTCGATCCGCACCGCCCCTACGACAGGTCCATCCTCGAAGAAGGCGCTCATCCCGACGAAGTCCGCCTGCCGCCCTATCATCCTGACACTCCGGCGGTCCGGGCCGACTACCAAAATTACTACGATGAGATCACCCGGCTCGACCACTTTGTCGGCGATGTCCTCGACGAACTCGACAAACAGAACATCGCCGACAACACTCTCGTCCTTTTTATCAGTGACAATGGCCGTCCCTTCCCCCGCGACAAAACCACCCTCTACGACAGCGGCATCAAGACTCCCATGCTGGTCCGCTGGCCCGACCGGATCGCGCCGGGATCGGTCTGTCCCCGCCTCGTCAGCTCCGTCGATCTCGCGAAGACCTTTCTCCACCTCGCTGAAATCGAAAAGCCGGGCATCACCTTCGAGGGGATCGATCTCACTTCGCTCTTCACCGAACCGCTGGCGCCCGTCCGCGACTATGTTTTCGCCGAAAAAAACTGGCACGACTACGAAGACCACGCCCGCGCTGTCCGCAACGAACGCTACAAGTACATCCGGAACTATTTCGAAGATCTCCCCCTCACCCCGCCGGCCGATGTCGTTCGCAGCGCCACCCACGTGGAGCTGATCCGCCTTTATGAAAAAGGCGAACTCACCCCGGCCCAGGCGATCTGTTTTGTCGCGCCTCGTCCAGCCGAAGAGCTCTACGACCTCAAGCTCGATCCCCACGAGTTGAACAACCTCGCCGACGACGACAGGTATTTTTCCGTCCTCCGCGCGATGCGGGCCGCCCTCGCCGACTGGGAAGCCAAAACCGAGGACGCCGTGCCGACGCTGCGGACCGCCGACGAATTTGATCGCCTCACCGGCCTGCCCACCCCCGCGAGGGTCCGTCCCCGCCCCGCGAAAAATGAAATGGTCGAGCAAGGCCTCGTCTCTCCCTGATCGATCTCCCCCGAATACCCATGAGACCTTTCTTCGCATTCCTCGCGCTCCTCTTTTTTATGCTGGTTCTCCCCGCGAGAGCACAGTTCTCCCTGACCGAGGAGGAAGGCAAACACCTCGAAATCACCTATAAAAACCGCCCCGTGGCCCGCTACGTTTACGAGCCCATCGACGAGAGTTCCCCGGAACGGCGGGAGGAAACCTACAAACCTTTCTGCCACATCCATCGTCCTGACAAACCGGAAACCTTTCTCAGCAAAGGCCCCGGCGGAAAATTCACCCATCACCGCGGGATCTTCTACGGTTTTTCGAAGATCCGTTACACCGACCGCGACGGCAAAGTCTGGAACAATATCGACACCTGGCACTGCCGCAAAGCGCACCAACTGCACCGGCGTTTCACCGCCAAGGAAGCGGCGGAAAAATCGGCCCACTTCACTTCCGTGATCGATTGGGTCGGAGACGACGGGCAGGTCTTCGCGACCGAGAAACGCACCATGCGGTTCTCCCAGCCCGCGAAAGATCTCGTCGTCGATTTCACATCAAAGCTCACTCCCACAGTGCCGTCTCTCCGGCTCGATGGTGATCCACAGCACGCCGGATTCCATTTCCGAGCGCACAATGATGTCTACGAAGTCAGCCAAAATGCCACCTACTACATCCGCCCCGGCTCCGGAGTCGGCCAGCCCGGTATCGCGATCAACTGGTCGGCGAAGGCGGACAACGAGCAAACCCGCAACCTGCCCTGGAAAGGCATGTGCATTCTCCTCGACGGCAAGTTTTTCACCGTCGCCTACCTCGACCACCCCGACAATCCCAAGCCGGCGCGGGCCAGCGAACGCCAGTACGGACGCTTTGGCACCTACTTCGCGACGGATCTCATTCCCGAAGAGCCTCTTACGGTTCGCTATCGCCTCGTCTTCCGACAGGGGGAAATGACCGTGGAGGAAATCACCAAACTGAGCGAAGATTTCACGAAGTAATTTCGCCCCCATTCCCCGTTCCTGACGCGAATGCAAAAAAGTCCAACCAAAGCGGGTTCCACTCCGCTCACCGAGCACAGCCGATCCGAGATCACCGCGATACTCAAAAAAGTCCGCAAAATCGAGCTGCGCACCAAGGGGCTGGTCCGCGAGAGTTTCGGCGGAGAATACCATAGTTGTTTCAAAGGCGAAGGCATCGACTTCGAGGACTTCCGCGAATACCAACCCGGCGACGAAGTCCGTGCGATCGACTGGAACGTGACCGCCCGGATGGGGCATCCTTTTGTGAAAAAATTCACCGAAGAGCGCGAGATGACCGTCTTTGTCTGCGTCGACATCAGCGCCTCGGGCAACTACGGCAGCGTCGGTCCGAGCAAGCGCGAAATGATGGCCGAAGTCGCCGCCCTCCTCACCTTCAGCGCCCTGCAGAACAAGGACAAGGTCGGCCTGATCCTCTTCACCGATGAGGTCGAACTCTATCTCCCGCCGAAAAAAGGCACCGCCCACGCCCTCCGCCTCATCCGCGAGATTCTCCTCTTCGAGCCCACCGGTCACCGCACCTCCCTCGCCGCCCCCATCCATCTCCTGAAAAACGCGGTGCGAAAACGTTCCCTCGTTTTTCTGCTCTCGGACTTCCTTTTCCACGAAGATCTCAGCACCGACCTGCGCATCGTGAATCGCAAGCACGACCTCGTGGCGATCCAGGTCAGCGACCCGGCCGAGTTGGCACTCCCCGCTGCCGGGCATGTCCGTCTCGAGGATCCCGAGACAGGACGCCAGATCGAAGTCAACACCTCCAGTCCCCGGGTCCGCCACGCCTACCAGGCCGAGGCGAAGCGCTGGCAAGAGGAGATCGACCAACAGTTCAAGCGCCTCTCCATCGACAAGATCTCGCTGCGAACCGACGAAGAATACCACGGAGCCCTCCACCGATTTTTCAAACGTCGCCAGGGATCAGCGAACTGAACCTCGCCTTCCGCCCATGTCCCTCCCCTTCTCCATTCTCCTTCTCGCCCAGCAACCCGCCGCCTCCTCCGACGAACTCTACGACATCATCGAACTCACTCCCGAGGAATCGGCCTGGCCGCTGCTCCTCTACAGTTTCCTGGTGTTGCTCCTCCTCCTCGGCGCGGTGCTCGCAGTCTGGTTCTTCCTGCGCTCGCGAAAGCCAAACCTGGCCGCGGAATCGCCCATCGGAATCGCCCAGCGGCAATTGCGGGAATTGGAGCAGAGCGATGGAGACCAAGAGCCGAATCGCTACGCGCTGGTGCTCTCCGAAACGATCAAGGACTTCCTCGCGGCCACGTTCGCCGATCCGGTGCGCTATGAAACGACCGAGGAGTTCCTCGGACGCCTCTCGCAGGAAGGCACGAAGCTGCCCCCCGCCGCCCAGCAGGAATTGCGCGATTTTCTCCTCGCCGCCGAGGAGGTGAAGTTCGGAAACGCCCCCGACTCGAAGAGCCGCACCACCCCTCTCTTGCAAAAAGCGAAAAATCTCCTCACCCTCTGTACCGCAATCAACAGCGAGAGCCAGCCCCTCTGACCCGACAGGCTGCAAGGCACTCAAAGCCGGTCCCTCAAAACCCCGGCGGCGCGTTTCTGCCTCTTGCTCGATCCTCCTTTCTCGTTAGTTTTCAAACCTTTCCCCATGAAGACGATGAAGACTCTGCCCTTTCTTCCCCTTGCCCTGGCCGGACTCCTTCTCAGCGGTTGCGGGACCTTCGAACGCGACTGGAAAAAGTCTCTCGCCGAATACCAAAGCGGTACGGTGGCGGCCCCGGCAGGTCCCTGGACGGGCTCGTGGACAACCGCGACGAACGGCCACACCGGTGACCTCCGCGCCATCGTCACCCCCGCCGTCGGGGAACCGGGAAAATACGATTTTCGTTATCACGCCACCTGGGGAAAACTTTTTTCGGGGACCTACTTGGTGCGCTTCCCGGTGACCTCCCGCGGCAACCGCTACCTCGCCAACGGAGAGAAAAAACTCGGCCTCTTCGGAACCTTTGGACACAAGGCCAGCATTTCGAAAAACTCATTTCACGCGACCTATTCGAACGACAGCGGCGACCTCGGGAATTTCGAGATGAAGCGTCCCGAGTGAAGAAACGGATCGCGGCAATACCATACGAATCCAGCGGGCCCAGCCTCCGCAATCACGATCCCCCGTAGAGATTCAGCCCCATTTCCGGCGCACTCCCGTCATTTCTCCGGAAGCGATTCGCGGAATCGCTCCAGCCGCGAATAGTCCAGACCCGGAGGCCGGTTTTCCAAGAGCCAGTCGAGATCCTCGCGGGCGCCGTCCAGCTTAGCCGCCTGGACGCGCAGGATGGCGCGCTGGAACCGTTCGTAGGCGGAATCGGGCTGGATCGCGAGGAGCAGTTCCAGATAGTCCTCCGCCTGGGCCGGCGTCTGGCGGCGGTTGATCTCCAGATCCACGAGATTGCGCAGCATCCGAACCGCGATTTCCCGCGCCTCCGCCGGAACGAAGGCAGATTCCGAGGGGGTCCCGCCGGTCATGTCCAAGACCACGTGGGAGACGCTCTCACGGGTGTGCGCCCGGCCTCCCTCGAATACATCAAAGAAAAGCGAATCCTCCAGCTCGTCGGCGGGCTCCTTCACCCCGACCATGAATTTCCCCGGGAGGGCGGCACCGTAGACTTCCGCGATCCCGAGTCGGCGGGCGAGTTCGATAAAGACGACGCCGAGGGTGATGGGCAACCCCTCGCGATCGTCGAGAACGCGGTTCACATAGCTGTTGGCGTGGTGATAGTATTCTCCGCGGCTGCGGTGGAATCCATTTTCCTTGAACAGGAAATCCCGCAGCGCCCCGGCCTTTTCTTTCACCCCGCCTTCGAGGGCGGTTTTTTCCACGTAGGCCTTCGCATCCTCGACGAGTTGGGAAAACACCGCGCGATAATGCTCCAGATCGAGCGTGGCATCGTCGAGACGAGCGATCTGTAGCCCCACCTCGAACAAATCCACCTCGCTCTCGGGACGGTCCAGCGCCATCAACATCTCACGCGAAATGGAGGTGCGGTAGACCGCCGCCTCCAGCTCTTTCAGATTCGCGACGCGTTCCTCCAACTCGGTCACCCGGTCGCGGATGACCTGACGGCTGCCCGGGCTGTCGCGCCCCAGTTCGGCGAGAATCTCCCCGCCGCCGCCCTCCGCCGCGAATCGATCCAGCAGAGCGCGGATCGCCTCTTTTTCCTCCTGTGGAAGCTCTTTCTCCGAGAGATCGATCCCGACCCGGAAGCCCCGGAACGCGGCGCCTGTCTCGCGGAATTTGCACAAGCCGACCGCCCCGCCCCGGAGAACGTCGTCCTCGATTTCGAGCACCTTCGCCTCGTTGACCCAGGCGATCAGTTTCCCCGCCTCGACCCGGACGCGCAGCCGATTCCAGGTCCCCTCCGCATAGGCCGGCACCTCGATCTGCTCCAGAATGTTCCAACTGTAGACATCGGGGCCTTCGAAACGCGTCAGCCGAATTTTCCCTCCACTGGGATAAAAACCGTAATGCACATCCTGACCATCAGAGGCAAAAGCAAGACCTGCCGCGCCGCTCTCGTCATCGAGTTTCACGGAAACCGCCACTTCGTAGGGAATCTCGGGGACTTTCAGGGAAGAGAGGCAGAGCGCGCGCCCGCCGAATCCCTCCCCGACCTGACGCGAGCGGATGATCCCGCCGCGCTGGCTCCATTCCGCCCCCATCACCGACGTCCACTGGCGCGGGTCGAGCGTGCCGATGGTGCGCCAACGGCTCATCGGAACCGGATTCGGCGTGTCGAGGAGCGTCTGCAAATCGTTCGACGGAACCGCGAAACCGAGATTTTCGGTGACGCGGTGGCGCAGCGTGACGATGCCGAGGACTTCGCCCTGGAGATTGATCACCGGACCGCCGCTATTCCCCTGCTCTATCGGCATGGCGAGCTGCAGCATGGGGAACTCCGGCGTCTCGCCTTCCCCTGCGAAACCCGGATCGAGCTTGCGGATCGCCGAGATCGCTCCCGGCACGACGCTGAGAGCCAGTCCCTGGGGAGCGCCGAAACCGACGATGAGATCCCCCTGCCC
>JAAYAT010000021.1 GCA_012719225.1 Verrucomicrobiaceae bacterium | reverse complement strand
GTAGGTCTTCCCGGCCCTTACATGTCGTTCTGCTCCGCGCCCGCGACGTGGCCGCGGAGCTTGGCTTCGATGAACGACCCGAGGTCGCCGTCCATGACCGCATCGACGTTGGCTGTCTCGCAGCCGGTGCGGTGATCTTTGACCATTTGGTAGGGCTGGAAAACGTAGGACCGGATCTGGCTGCCAAAGCCGATCTCGCCCTTCTCCCCGTAGACCCGGTCCATCTCGGCGCGCTTTTTGTCCTCCTCGATCTGGAGGAGCTTGCTCTTGAGGATTTTGAGGGCGAGGTCGCGGTTTTTGTGCTGGCTGCGTTCGACGGTGCAACGCACCATGACCCCGCTGGGAAGGTGACGCATCAGCACGCCGGTCTCGACCTTGTTCACGTTCTGTCCACCTTTGCCACCGGAGCGCATCGTGGTGATCTCGAGATCTTTCTCCTCGATCTCCAGCTTGGGTTCCCGGGCGAGTTCGGGAGTGACATCGACACTGGCGAAGGAGGTGTGTCGCCGCGCCTGCGAGTCGAAGGGGGAGATGCGGACGAGGCGATGCACCCCCCGCTCGCAGTTGAGATAGCCGTAGGCGTTCGCGCCTTCGAAGCGCAGGGTCGCCCCGCGGACGCCGACTTCCTCCCCTTCCTGCACGTCTACCATCCCGACCTTGAATCCCTGCTGCTGGCCCCAGCGCTGGTACATGCGCATGAGCATGTCGGTCCAGTCGCAGGCCTCCGTCCCACCGGCTCCGGCATGGAGGGTGAGGAAGGCGTTCTCGGAGTCGTTCGGACCGTTCAGGAGCGTCTGCAACTCCACCTCGTCGAGGGCGACGCGGATGGCCTCCACTTCGGTGCGCACCTCCTCGAGGGCGGAATCGTCGTCCTCTTCCATCGCCATCTCCACGAGCACATCGAGGTCCTCGATGCGTGCCTCCAGCTCACGGATGGGAAGAATTTTCCCCTTGAGCGCCGCGACCTGAGCCACCTTGGCTTGCGAATTCTCCTTGTCTTCCCAGAAGGCTTGGAGATTCATTTCGGCTTCGATCGCCTCGAGCTCTTTTTCAAGGGTAACGAAGTCAAAGATACCGCCGCAACTCGGAGAGTCGGGCCTGTAAGGATTGGGTGTCGATTGCCTGGAGTTCCTCTTTCATGGGAGCTGTCAGTGTTCTCACAGAATTGGAAATTTTCAAATTGTCGCTTACCAATGAGGCGAATTCTTTTTCATGAAAGCCCACGGCACGCTGATCCGCCGATCCGCCCTCACCGAGACCAGTCTCATCGTCTCCTGGTGTACCCACGAAATGGGAATCGTCAGGACCGTCGCGAAAGGGGCGCGCCGTCCGAAAAGTCCCTTCGCTGGCAAGCTCGATCTCTTTTATCTCTGCGAGGTGGAGATCCATCCGGCCCGGAGCGGCGATCTCCACACCCTCAAAGATCTCCGGATCGAGCGGCCCCGGCTCGGGCTGCGGCGGAATTATCTCCAAACCCTCGCGGCCGCCTACTTCGTGAAATGGATCGACCAGATCGCCGAAGCGGAGACGCCCCTCCCCGAACTCGCGGACCTGCTCGACCGGGGACTGAACTACCTCGAAGATCACGACGCGGATCGCCGCGCCATCGAGCATTTCGAGCGGCAGCTCGGCACCTTTCTCGGAGTGCTCGAACCCGGCAGGGAGCCAATCCGCTCCATCCGCGAGCATTTTGGAAAAGCGCCGCCCCAGCGCGAGGAGTTGATGCAGCGTTTCTGAAAAGTGGGCATGGAAAACGTCTCGATGAGGCGTGCTTTACAGATTGCGTTGCCAGGACATGGGGTCCCTGTGCTGGTGGAAAACCGAAAGGATGAGGATTTCGTCCAGAGACTCCTCTTTGTAGATGATCGAATAGGGAAACCGGTGCAGAGAACAAGCGCGGAACGGAGGGGAAATCATACTCCATGCCTTGGGAAAATTGAGCAAGCGCTCAATGGCTGCATCAATCTCTTCGAGAAAATCGGAACCAAGTCCACATACTTGTGTTTCGTAGTACTCGGCGGCCTCTGTCAACTCGAAGAGGGCGGGAGAGAGGAATCGGAAATTCATCCGCGAAATCTGGCATGCAGTGATGCCATCGCTTGCGGGCCGTCAACGACCGCGATATCACCGCGCAAGTAAGCCGCATATCGTCTTTCCGCTTCCTCCGTCCACTTCCTTTGTAAATCAGGCGATTTGTCCAAGCTGGTGAGCAGACGACCCGCCAAGAGAGCCCGTTCGGTGTCAGGCAGCCGCATGGCCTCTTTCTCGATCACTGACAATTCCATAGGAAGATTCTACACGAAGGTTCGTCGTTTTCAAGAAGCCCTGCGCCCGGCAACACGCTAGAAAGTAGCCCGGGCACCGACGTGCCAGCGTCCCTGATTGCCGTCGTCGAAGCCTTCCTCGGTCACCTGGAAGCCGTAGTCCACCCGCAAGGTGAACCAGTTTTCCCGCTGGTAACGGAAGCCCAGACCCACGGAACCGATTTCGAGATCCTCCTGCCCCGGGAGCGGGGTGTGGTTGGAGACCGAGGCGAAGTCGTAGAAGACGAGGCCATACGCGCCATCCCGGACATTCCCGAAGCCGGTGAAGGTGGAGGGGTAGAAGCTCGGGGTGCGCAGTTCCACGGACCCGGCGACACCGGAGTCTCCACGGATGATGCGCTGTTCGAAGCCGCGAACACTGTCGTAGCCTCCCGCCCCGAGGGTTTCACTGGCGAGCAGGTTGGCATTGGATCCCTGTCCCTGGAGACGGGCGTAGGCGGACCAACCGGCCGGGAGCTGCTGGTCACGCTCCAAGGTGACCTGTCCGTAGGTGTAGTTGGCGGTGGCGAGAGCGCGCTGGGTCTGGAAGATCGCGTCGGTGTTGTGCGCGGTGTTGTCCCCGGGGCTGGACACGATCTCGGAATCCATCTTCCACACGCCGCTGCTGTCACGCACGACAATGTTGTAGCCGAGGCTGTATTGGACGATCTCGGAAATGGTATTGAAGACCTGGACATTGTTGAAGGCCAGATCGGTGTTGCTGGTCTTGAAGTCCATCCCGAGCTCCAGTTCGTGCGAGAGACGCCCGATGCTGGGAAGGGGGATGCCGTAGCGCCCGCTCAACTGCTTGTTCACCCCACCCGTGTTGAAGTTCGCCCCGCCGGTGGTGAAAGCCGCTTCGCTCTCGACATAGGCGCCCAGCAAGGTGACCTGGTGCCGCCAGGGGAGGTAGGAGGCGAAGACCCCGCTGTGGCCCAGCAACTCGCTGTCGTTGTCGAAGTTGGTGGTGAACTGATAGCTGAGGATGGAATCTTGTCCGAAGAAGAGCGGTCCGGTCCAGCTCGCGCCGAAAATGCCGCGCTCTTCCCCGAGGATGGAGGTCCCGGAGTTTTCCAAGGCGACATAGCCCATCAGCTCGCGGCTCGACTGGTTGCGGAGGATGACATCGGTCTCGCCGTAGCCGTCGCCGGGGCTGAAGACCAGATCGACATGACGGTTCGGATGCTTGTTGATCCAGTTCATGTCCTCGGTGAGGTCGCTCTCGCGAATGACTTCTCCGCGTTCGGTGCGGATTTGTCGCGCCAGAGCACGGCCCTCGGCGGGGTCGGCACCTTCGACGAGGACATCCCCGAGACGACCTTCGATGATGACCAGTTGGAGCACACCAGAGGAGATTTCCTGCTCGGGCACGAGAACATCGACGACGGGGAGATCGCTCTTGCGGTAGGCGAGAACGGCCTCGCGGACCATCTGGTTGAGTCCCCCGAGGGTAAGCGAGTCCCCCACCCTCGCGGCGAACACAGCCTGCACGCGCGACGGGAGATCCACGCCTTCGGAGACCACGCCCGAGACGGAACCGAGTCCGCTCTTGGAAACCGAACTGGTCGATCTCACGACGCGGATGCCACGGAGATTCGGAGTGAGCGGGGTGCTGTCGAGAGAGGGATTGGCGGCTCCGGCGGCATGACCTCCGGGACCGTCCGGCAAAGTGTAGGAAACCGGTTGGACCTCGTCACGCGTCGAACCGAAGGGATTGCGCCAACGCCATTTGTGGCCTTCTTCCGAACCTCCTCCCTGCTCGTTGGTGCCCCGCTTCCACCAGGTCTGCACCGGGGCTTCGTTCTTGTGACCTTTGTAAACGAGTTGGTTGTCTTGGTAGTATGCAGAGCTTTCGTTGAAGGGCTTCAGAGTGCCTTCGGAAACAGTCGTGGGAGCCTCCTGGTTGCCGACGAATCCAACGCCACCCATGGACTCCGTCCCCTGCGATTCCACCAGCACCAAAGCGGTGGAGGGATCCGCGTCGGGACGATTCACGGTGGCCCGTTTACGGAGCTCCTTCTCTTCGCGGATCGCTTCGGCCTCAGCCTTGCGTTTCTCCTGCCTGGCGACGAACTTGTCCCGCATGCGCTCCTTGCGGCTCACCTGATCCGGGGTTCTGAGATCGGGAAGAGGGGGAAGGTCGATGAGGGACTCCTCGGGGGTTGGCGGGGGCATCGCACCCCAATAGTCGGCGTCGCCGAAGGCCTTGAGACGGGAGCCGCTCGGGGTGATGCCATCGGCACCGGCGGGCAGGGAGTTCTGCACGGTGATCTCATCGGAGACCGCCTTGCGCTGGATCTGCTTGTTTTGCGCCGCCTTGACCCGCTCGCCGAGGGTCGCCCTGCCGGTGTCCTCTGGCTGACGACGATAGATGCTTTGCGCGCGCTCCGCCTCCGCCTCCTTGCGAGCCATCTGCCTTTTCTCGCGCCAAGAGAGCTTGCGATCCGGGTCCCCCATATCGAGATCCGGCAGCGGCGGGAGCGCACCCAATTCGGAATCCTGAGCCCGCAGAATGGACACGGTCGAGAAGAGGAGCACAAAGGCGAGGGCGCTGGGAGTCAAATACTTCATTCAGAGCGGCTTATCAAAAGGGTGGAAAGCAGGATTTCCCACTCTCACCCACGATCTTGAAAGCAATCACCAAAATTCGCAAGAGGAATATTCAATTTATTGAAGAATCTCTTTTTTTGGAAAAGTTAACTTCTTAGTTTCACTGAGTAAAAAGTCGCGCATACGGCGCGGAGGAATCGCCGTATACGCGTGGGAAAAGAAGGAGATGACCGCCTTTCCAATCACTGCCCGGACGAGGCTCCGGCTCCGATGCTCCCGATGGGATCGACCGGACCGGAGGGCTCCAGCCACGACGGCATCCCGAAAATCCGGTAGCTGGAGTAGCGGTTGGTGTCGGGATCGAAGACGTAATAGGTGGCCCCAAGAGGATCGTCCGCGGCGCGTTTTCTCCGTTCTTCCTCCTCGAGATCTTCGACCCGATCAAAGGACTCGAAAGTCTCGTCGAAGAGGAAGCCATAGAAATCGAACGGCGGGTAGACCACGGGAGGAACGGGCGGAACCGGTTCCGGGAGGAAAACGGACCCGACGAACTCCGTCGCATCGTAGTAGATCGTGTAGAGTCCGACTCCGCTGACGCCGTTGCCGTCCCGATAGACCGGGGCGGAACCGCCCAGCGCTCCGGCCATCAAGCCGGTCAGATTGGGGAGACCTCCGGGGTCCTCGACCAAGGCGAGGGCACCGCCCTGTCCGCTGATGGCGTCGGTCGGGAACACTCCCGCTCCGGTGAATCCACCCTCGGCGGCGACATCCCCCTGATCCCACCAGAGGTCGGGGGTGAGATAGACCTCGTCGGCGCGACCGGCGTAGATCCCGCCCGCTGGGTTGAAGGGCGCGGCGAAGTCGGCCGGAGCCGTCGCGAAGGTGTCGCTTTCCTCGTTGATGCGGGTGGTGTTGTCCATGAGGTTGTTGGAACGGGCCGGGAGATAAAACTCCATCTGCTCGCCCCCGTTGTTCCCGCTGGAGAAGACCGTCTCATTCACCGCGGTGAGCGTGCCGCTCCCTCCGAAGAAGGGATTGAGGCGGCTCACCGCCACCTGGGTGCGGCCCGCCGTGATTTGTTCGGAGATGGCGGGATCGGCGTGACCGACGAGGGCACCGTCGAAGGAGGCGTGGCGGCCCGCCGCGAGGACGATGTCCCCGTGCCGGAACCCACTGGCCTCGGC
>JAAYAT010000235.1 GCA_012719225.1 Verrucomicrobiaceae bacterium | reverse complement strand
CAAGTTCTACACCGAAGAGGGCAACTGGGACCTGGTGGGCAACAACACCCCCGTGTTCTTCTTCCGCGATCCGCTCAAGTTCCCGGACCTGAACCACGCGGTGAAGCGCGATCCGCGCACCAACATGCGCAGCGCCACCAACAACTGGGACTTCTGGAGCTCGCTGCCTGAGGCGCTGCACCAGGTCACCATCGTGATGAGCGACCGGGGCATCCCGGCAACCTATCGACACATGCACGGCTTCGGCAGCCACACCTACAGCTTCATCAACGCCAACAACGAGCGCAACTGGGTGAAGTTCCATTTCCGCACTCAGCAGGGCATCAAGAACCTGACCGACGCAGAGGCGGGGGCGATCATCGCCGGCGACCGCGAGAGCGCGCAGCGCGATTTGTTCGAGTCGATCGAGAAGGGCGATTTCCCCCGTTGGAAAATGTTCGTGCAGATCATGCCCGAAGCGGACGCCGCCAAGGTGCCCTATCATCCTTTTGACCTGACCAAAGTGTGGCCCAAGGGGGATTACCCGCTCATCGAAGTGGGGGAATTCGAACTGAACCGCAACCCCGACAACTATTTCGCGGAGGTCGAGCAGGCCGCTTTCAACCCCGCCAACGTGGTCCCCGGGATCAGCTTCTCGCCGGACCGCATGCTGCAGGGTCGTCTTTTCTCCTACGGCGACGCGCAGCGCTATCGCCTCGGCGTCAATCACGCCCAGATTCCGGTCAACGCGCCGCGTTGTCCGGTCCACAGCTTCCACCGCGACGGGACGATGCGGGTCGACGGCAACCAGGGCGGTCTCCTGCACTACGAGCCCAACAGCTACGGCGAGTGGCAGGAACAACCCGATTTCAGCGAACCGCCCCTGGCGCTGGGAGGCGACGCGGACCGCTGGAATTTCCGGGAGGACGACGCCGACTATTACCAACAGCCGGGCAACCTCTTCCGCCTGATGGCGCCGGAGCAGCAACAGGTGCTCTTTGAGAATACCGCCCGCGCCATGGGCGACGCGCCGGATGAAATCAAGCTCCGCCACATCGGCAACTGCACCAAGGCGGATCCGGCCTACGGTGCGGGTGTGGCCAAGGCCCTCGGGATCGATCCCGGCGGAAATCCTGCCTGAGAGGCGACGCCTTTCGGCCCTTGGTCTCGTAACACCTTCTCCCGACATGGCCATCCTCACCCCGATCGAAACGGAAAAACTCACCGCGCTCGCCTCCGCTCTGATTGATCAGGAGGCGGCGCGTGTTCTCGTCGAACCACTGGAGCGCAGCACCGGGTATTGGTTCGGCGGGGGCAACGTCATCCGCGACCGCGACGGAGCGGTGTTGCTGTGCGGCCGCTACCGCGTCTACGGGGATTCCCGGACCGGGATCCACTCGGGGGACCGGGGAAAGGAGGCGGCCATTTTCCGCGGCGAGGGGTTCGAGGGTCCTTTTGAAAAGGTGGCGACGTTCACCAAGTCCGATCTCTCCTATCCCGACCGCGAGGTGGTCTCGATCGAGGGGGTGGCGCTGCATCTCACGGAGGACGGGATCGAGTTTTTCGTGTCCACGGAAAAGGACGTGTCCTACCCCGAGCGCCTCAAGGAACACCGCAAGCCCGGTGCCGGGGTCTGGAGCATCGACCAGCTCTCCGCGGATGCGCTTCCCAATCTCGCGCCCTCCAGCCTGGAGGAGGTGATTCCCGCCGGACACGCCCATCCGGAGCGTCTCCATGTCAAGGATCCCTGGCCCTTCGACCTGCCCAACGGCGATGTCGTGTTGGGCTATTGCACTCATCCTTTTTCCTGGTCGAGCAGTGCCACGGCCCTCGCCCTGCGGCGGAAAGGCAGCTCCACCTGGGAGGCGCTCAGCCACGATCTGCTGCGGCGGGGACCGGTCTGGGACATCGCCGCGGCGCGCGTCACCGAGCGACTCGCGATCCCCCCGGTCGGGGTGTTCGCGGGGCGGGAGCGGGATCTCTCGCTCTACTTTTACGACAGTTGCGAATGTCTCCGTCCGCTCGATGAGAATCCCCGCGCGGTGTCGCGTCCCCGAGGCTGGTCCTGCGAGGAGATAGGGGGTATCGCGGTGGGCGAGGATCACGACCTGACAAAGGTCGAAAGTATCTCCCTCGAGGCCCCGCTCTTTCTTTCCCCCCACGGCACCGGTTGCTCCCGCTACGTCGCCACCCTCGTGGACGAGAGCGGTATCTTCGCGACCTGGCAGCAGAGTCAGGAGGATCTTTCCCAACCGCTCGTGGGCCATTTTCTGCCTATGGAAAGAGTGGTCGAGATACTTTCGTAAGGTCCCCCGCCGATGCGCCTCGCTCTCAATTCCTCCACTATCAAACCGACTCCGCTCCTCGACAAGATCCGCATCGCGGGTGCGGCGGGCTACGCCGGGATCGAGTTGTGGGCGGTGGAACTCTACGAACACGTCGGGCGCGGCGGTGAGATTTCCGAGGTGGAAAAGGCGCTCGCCGACCACGGGCTGGAGGTTCCCTGTTTCATCGCGGTGCGGAACTGGGGCGAGAGCGAGGGGTGGGAATACCGGCTAGCGATGGACGAGGCGCGCCGCCGTTTCGAACTCGCCGCCCGCCTGGGTGCTCCGCTGATGGTCTGCACTCCGCCGCTGCAGCGTCCGGGGATAGCGGGCCTCGCCCGCGGCTACGCCGATCTCTTGCAAATCGGACGCGACACCGGAGTGCGCGCGGTGCTCGAGTACATCAGCTTTTTCGCGAGCCTCACCAACATCCCCGACACCGTCGCGGTGCTGGACGAATGCGGCGACCCCGACGGATGCACCATTCTCGACGCCTTTCACAACTGGAACAACCGCACCACTCTGGCGGACGTCCGCGCCCTCCCCTTGGAACGCATCGCACACTATCACATCAACGACGCCGCGCCCGGCATTCCCAGCGGATCGCAGAAAGATCCCGACCGCGTCATGCCCGGCGACGGAGTCATCGACCTGCGGGAGGAGTTGGGCGCGCTCCGGGAAAAGGGCTACGAGGGCTGGCTCAGCCTCGAATTATTCAATGCGGAATGGTGGGCCAAAGATCCGCTGGAGACGGCGAAGACCGGCCTGGAACGGATGAAAGCACTCTGCGCCGAGGTCGGATGGCAGGAGCGGGAGGGGTGAAAGAAGGCGGGGAGTGTCCTCGTATTCCACCGGGTTGTCCCGACGGAGCACGGAGTGGGACTGAGTGGGGAAAATGCATCGGATGAAACTGACTCGAAGAAAATGGCTGGTGCGGTCCCTTCTCTACGGAGGGCCCGTCTGCGGATTTGCCTATGGCGGTCTCATCGAAAAACGTCGGCTATCGGTGACCCGGCAAACCCTGCCCCTGGCCGCCCGGCACGCCGCCCTCGACGGATTGAAAATCGCGGTGATGGGCGACTTTCACCACGATGACTTTGGCGACGACAGCCTCATCCGGCGCGCGGTGAAAGCGATCAATGAAGAAAAGGTCGATCTCGTCTGCCTCGTCGGCGACTATATCACAAGCGATCCGAGGGCGATGGAACCGCTTTGCGAAGAGTTGCAGCATCTCCGTTCGAGGCTGGGCACCTTCGGAGTGATGGGGAATCACGACTGCTGGCATTTGACACCGGAGTTTCTGAGGAGCCTCGACGAGGCCGGAGTCCGCATGCTCATCAACGACGCGCATGAGTGGGATCACTTCTGCCTCGTCGGCCTCGATAGCATCCGCGGGGGAAGACCCGACATGCCCTTTGCGCTCAAGAAAGTGCCACCCGACAAAACCGTCCTCCTCGGCTGGCACGAACCCGACACCTTTGACACCGTGAGCGATCCCCGCGTCGCCCTGCAACTGTCCGGTCACACCCACGGGGGGCAAATTTGCGCCCCCTTTTACGGACCGGTTGTCCTGCCTCCCGGCGGGAAAAAATATCCCCACGGACACTATCGGCGCGGTGATACCTCCCTCTTCGTGACCCGGGGGATCGGCACCCTCAACATCCCGGTGCGCTTTCTCTGTCCGCCCGAGCTGGTGTTCCTGGATCTGGCGCTGGGGTGAGGGTGTTTCCGGCCTCCGTTCCCTGCCAAATCCCCGGAAAATCGGAGCGAAACGGCCCTTTTCCACGGGATTCTTCCGGCCCGCACAAGAAATTGCTTCTAAAATCTGAGAAATGCACGATGGTATGCCGCTTTCCCCGATTATGCAGCAGCGAGACGACGATACCGTAGAACTGGAAGGAACCATTCACACCGTCCTCCCCGGAACCATGTTCCGAGTGGAGTTGGACAACGGTCATCTCGTGCTCGCCCACATTTCGGGCAAAATGCGCAAGCGTTTCATCCGCCTCGTCGCGGGGGACAGGGTCAAAATCGAGATGTCGCCCTACGACACCGAAAAGGCCCGCATCGTCTACCGTGTCGACAGCCGCAGCCCGCGTCCGATGAATCCCGGCAAACGGAGTTCGCCCCGCAGCATGGCCCGGCCCGGCCAACCCAAGAAACGCGCCAAACCCAACCCGACGCCCCGTCGCGGTAGCGGCAAGAAATAAGCGGCGTTCCCGACCGACGGTCGCCACGCCGCGCATCGCGTGAATGACGAACTTTTTTGCGCTCCTCGAACTCCCCGAATCCCTGAGCCTCGACCCGGAGACGGTGGAAACCTCTTGGCGGGAAAAAAGCCGGACTCCCGCCCCCGGCGGTGACGACCGCGCAGCAGCTCTCCACGAAGCGCGCGCCACCCTGGTCGATCCGGTGCGCCGACTGGCCCACTGGCTCGCCCTCCGCGCTCCCGACGCGCCCCCCGAGTGCGGCATCGACCCGGCTCTGATGGACCTGTTCGGCGCGATCAGTCCGGTTCTCGAGACGACCGATCACGTCCTCGCCCGTCTCCGTCGCGCCAGCACCGCCCTCGCCAAGGCGGTGCTCACCCGCGAGGCCGTCGCCGCGCAATTGCAGATACAGGAGCTGCTCCAGCGGATCCGACCGCTGCAAGCCGCGCTGTTGGATCGGTTCGACGCCATCGAGGAGGACGGGAGGGCGGGGGACCACCAACCCGCCGCCCGCGCCCTCGGTCAGCTGAAATTTCTCCAGCGCTGGGAGGCACAGTGTCACGAACGTCTCCTCGCCCTCATTGCCACCTGAGCCATCCCATGAACGAAGAACTCATCATCGGTATCGACCTCGGAACGACCAACTCCCTCGTCGGCGTGGTGGATTCGGGGTTTCCCCTCATCCTCGCCGACCGCGACGGGGACAGGCTCACCCCGTCCTGCGTCTCGTGGCCGGAGGAAGGGCCCCCGCTGGTGGGGAAGGAGGCCTTCCGCTCCCGCATGGTCGCGCCGGAGCGGACCGTGTCGTCCATCAAGCGCTTCATCGGCCGTCCCTTTTCCGATCTCTCGCCGGAGGAACGGAACGACTCCGCCTTTCCCCTCGTCGTCGGGGCGCGCGATGAGATTCTCGTCGAGATCGATCCCGACACCCTCGTGACTCCCGTGGAGATCTCGGCCCTGCTCCTCGCGCGGCTCAAGTCCGTCGCCGAAGAAGCTCTCGAAACGCCGTTAGCGCGGGCGGTCGTGACCGTGCCGGCCTACTTCAACAACTCCCAGCGCGAGGCGACGAAACAGGCCGCCGTCCTCGCCGGCTTCACCGTCGAACGCATTCTCAACGAACCCACCGCGGCCGCCCTCGCCTACGGCCTCGACAAGCTCGACGAATCCGCCACCGTCGCGGTCTACGATCTCGGCGGCGGCACCTTCGACCTCTCCGTCCTGCAAATGCGCGACGGCTTTTTTGAAGTCATCTCGACGGCGGGCGACACCCGGCTGGGCGGGGACGACTTCGACCGGGCGATCGCCGGGCACTTCGCCACGGCCCTCGCGCTCGGCACACTCGGCCCCGGTGAGGAGGCGACCCTCCTGGCCCGCGCCCGCGAGGTGAAAGAAGCGCTCAGCACCGAGGAGAAAGTCACCGCGCGTTTCCCCTTTCTTCGCGGGAACGAGAGCTTCGAGCTGGAGGTGACCCGCGCCGATCTCGAACGATGGCTCGCGCCCGTCATCGAGCGGACCCGCCCCATCGCGCGGCGAGCCTTCGCCGAGGCGGCCCGCAAAGGCGTCGGCGAGGTGGAGCGGCTCATCCTCGTGGGAGGGAGCACCCGCATTCCGTTCCTCCGCGAAAAACTGCGCGAGTGGTTCGGGCTCGATCCCGATCTCAGCCAGCATCCCGATGAATCCATCGCCCTCGGCGCGGCGATCCAGGCGGGGATGCTCTGCGGTCGCGTCCGCGAGATCATCCTCGTGGACGTCACGCCGCTCTCGCTCGGAATCGAGACCTTCGGCGGTCTCATGAACGTGATCCTCCCGCGCAACTCGACCATCCCGGTGAAGGCGGGTGAACTGTTCACCAACGCGGTGGACCGGCAGCAGTCCATGGCCATCCGCGTCCTCCAGGGCGAGCGCGAACTGGCCAAGGACAACTGGCTCCTCGGGGAAGTCACGGTGCCCTTTTCACCCGGTCCGAAGGGCAGCGCCCGCGTCGGGGTGCAGTTCGCGATCGACCGCGACGGCATCCTCGAAGTCCTCGCCCGCGACACCGCCACCGGGGAGGACCACGTCCTCGAGATTCGGAACGCCGCCGTCGATGTCGATGACGAGACCGTCGAGCGCATGATAGGCGAATCCATCGACCACGCCTTCGAGGACATGAACGAGCGCATCTGGACCGAGGCGAAGCTCAAGAGCGAAGAGCTGCTCCCCGCCGTGGACGAAGCCCTCGCCCAGGCGGGGCATCTCGTTCCCACGGAGGACCGCGCCGGGATCGACGAGGCCGTCGCGGGCGTGCGATCCGCCCTGGCGTCGGAGAGCCACGACGCGGCGGCGCTCAAAGCGGCCAACGCCGCCCTCGACGAGGCCACCCAGACCCTCGCCGCCCTCCTCGTCGAGATCGCTTTCTCGGGAGAGGGTTCCTGAAGGCGGGAGGAAGCGGTCACAAAAGAATGGTCTTGTGGCCAATCCCCTTCGGATGATACGATCCGTCGGCCCGGCACCTGCCTCCCCTTCGTCATCCGCCGCGTTTTCATGGAAGATCCCGTTCCCCCCGATACAAGCCCCGCGAGAGAGCCGGAAGTCGTTCCGGCCGCGCCCGCTGGTGGCATCATCCACGAGGTGGTGCCCGCGGAGGTGTCGCCCATCGAGGTGGTGCCCGCGGAGGGGGCGGAATACGCGGACATCGAATCCTCCGAAGACACCACTGGCGAACGCTCTTTTCTCGTCGCCGCGGGCGAAGCCGTCCAAGCTGCGGAGCAGGTGTCCGCGACCCGGGAAACGATGAGCGCGATTCTGGCGGCGGTGATCCTCCACCTCATCGTCGTGGTGCTGTTCGGGGTCTTGACGCTCTCTTCCCCGCCGCCAGCGCCGCCGCAAATCTCCGTCTCCTCGATCGCCAACACGACCGAAACCGAAATCGAGTCGCAGATGATCGCTCGGATGCAGCCCAAAAACGCCTCCGAGGCCGCCTCTTCCACGATGCCCAGCCTCGTCGCCGGCACGGCTTTCACCGATTTTTCCGTGCCCACCACGATCGATAGCAGCGGCACCAACTTGTCCATGGTGGCCATGTCCAACAGCGACGCCGGATTCGGCATGTCGATGAGCGGGATGGGCGACATCTCGAACATGGCGGCGATTCCCGCCGGAATGCGGTCGCGCTGCTCCATGTCCGAGCGCATGAAACGGCTCCGCGAGAGCGGGGGCGAGGATCGCGCCGAGCGGGCCGTGCGTGAGGGACTGGTGTTTCTCTCGACCAAACAGGACAGCGAAACCGGTGCTTTTGGGGAGGAATACACCGCCGCCATGACCGGGCTCTCCCTGCTCGCCTTCCTCGGCCACTGCGAGACGCCCGAGTCCGCCAAGTTCGGTGAGGCGGTCGTGAAGGCCGCCCTTTTCCTGATGGATCGCGGCCTCAAGCACGAGGGCCGCATCACCAATGGCAAACGAGGCCACCACGAGGCCTACGAGCACGCCATCGCGACCTATGCCCTCGCGGAGCTCTACACCATGACGAAAGCGAGCGGCAAGGAGATCCCGCGCCTCGAGTCGGTCATCCGGAAGGCGGCCGGGGTCATCGTCGACGCCCAGACCCGGGATGGCGGTTGGCCCTACGGATTCACCGGCAAGGGGAAGGAGGACATGTCCGTCTCCGGCTGGCAGATCCAAGCCCTCAAGGCGGCCCACAACACCGGTCGCAACTTCCCCGGCGTCGCGAAGTCGCTCGATCTCGCCACCCAGAAATACCTCCCCTCGATCCAGGATTCCGAGGGCGCGTTCAAATACAATCCCGACCACGCCAAGGGCAAACCCACTCTCACCGGTGCCGCGCTCCTCGCGATGCAGATTTGGAAAGGCACCGACACCCCGACCTACACGAAGGGGATGCGGTATCTCAGCGAGAGATACAAGAACCCGAGTCCCGGGGCCGATTACTACGCTCCCTATTACAACACCCAGGCTTTTTTCCTCCACGAAGGGCCGCAGTGGGAGAACTACAACAAGCAATTCCAGCCCAAGCTCCTCGACGCGCAGAACGAAGATGGCTCGTGGCTCCAGCAGGGCGGTGCCCGCAAGGATCACCAGATCCTCAACACCGCTTGGGCCATCCTCATGCTCGAGGTCTACTACCGCTATCTCCCCACGACCGACAAAGTCACCGGGCTGGAGGCGAGGTGAGGGCGGGGGAGCAAAGGGCGGGCGATTAATCCGTCGCGGGGTAGGGCAGGGCCAGACCGCTCGCCCCGATCTCGACCGGATTCGCCGTGAGTTGTTTGCCCCAGTAGTAGAGGTGCAGGCGGCTGGTGTTTTTTGGAAAACCGTAGATCAGGAGCAGCCGCACCGCATCCGGAGCCGTCGGCGGCTGTTGCCCCTCGCCGAGGAGAGTCCCGTCGGAGCTGAGGAACTCCGCGTGCGGATCGCTTCCGTAGCTGATCATCGTGACCCCGTCGACCACCTCGATGTCATCGATGTCGAAGAAAGGCGTGTGGCCCGAGACGGTCACATCCACCGCGACCAATCTCGCTTCGATCGCCGCGGCCGGATCGGGCGCGAGATGGCTGTAGCCCGTGTAGTGCCAGGCGCCGTTCACCCTGACCGAACCCGATCCGAGACCTTCGGCCTGCTGCTTCGCCCGCGCCTGCATGACCCGGTCGAGGGCCTGCTTTTGCTCATCGGCGGTGAGGGCGCGCGGTTCTCCGTCGGTGGGAGCGGACGAGGGGGTGACGGGAGCGGACGTCTCTACCGGCGGGGACGGCGGGGCGGATGGTTCCGGGGCCTTTTCACCACAGGCGCTCAGAGAGAGGATGGCGGCGAGGCCGGGAACGAGGAAAAGCACTGGTTTGTTCATGTGTTGGGCATTGTCCCCCGCAAGGTCCTTGTGACCGGGAAGCAACTAAAACAAAGCTCCCCTTTCAAAGCGGGGCGCTCGTGCGTAGACTATGACATGCAAAACGAGGTCATTGAAACGAATTTTCAGATCGCCCGGTTCGCCGACATCGCCCCCACGCCCTGCCCCTGCGGACAGTCGCGGCGCGCCTTCATGAACGAGGAGAATTCGGTCGCCTCGATGCATCTCGTCGAGATCAAGCGGGACAGTGAACTCCACTACCACAAGATCATGACCGAACTCTATTACGTGCTCGAAGGCGAGGGACACATCGAACTCGACGGGCAGGTCCATCCCCTCGTGCCCGGCACCGCCGTCCTCATCAAACCGGGTTGCCGCCACCGCGCGGTGGGGGAAAATTTGAAAATCCTCAACCTGCCGGTTCCCAAATTCGACCCCGCCGACGAATATCCCGCCTGAGCCGTTCCACCATGACCTCATTCAGCCCCATCGAAGAAATCATCGCCGAGATCCGCCACGGTCGCACGGTTATCATCGTCGATGACGAAGACCGCGAGAACGAGGGCGATCTCGTCTGCGCCGCGGCCAAGATCACGCCCGACGTCATCAATTTCATGGCCACCCACGGGCGCGGTCTCATCTGCGCGCCCATTTCGCAGGAGGTCGCCGAGCGCCTCGGCCTGCCCCTCATGGTGCGGCGCAACACCGAATCGCACGGGACCAACTTCACCGTCGCGGTCGATGCCTCCGACGGCGTCACCACCGGGATCAGCTCCGCCGACCGCGCCCGCACCGTCCAGGTCCTCGCCAACCCGCTCTCCGAACCGCAGGACCTCGTCCGCCCCGGACACATCCTCCCGCTCCAGGCCAAACAGGGAGGAGTCCTCCGCCGCGCCGGCCACACCGAGGCCGCCGTCGATCTCGCCCGCCTCGCCGGACTCGAACCCGCCGGGGTCATTTGCGAAATCCTCAACGAAGACGGCACCATGGCCCGGCTTCCCCATCTCCTCGAGTTCGCCGAAAAACACCAGCTGAAGATCGGCACGATCGAAGACCTCATCGACTACCGCCGCAGCCAGGAGAAACTGATCGAACGCATCGAAAAGATCCAGATGCCGACCGACTTCGGGAATTTTCACCTCATCGTTTACGCCAGCACCCTCAATCCCGAGGAGCATCATCTCGCCCTCGTCAAAGGCGAAATTCTCCCCGACGAACCCGTCCTCGTGAGAGTGCATTCCGAATGTCTCACCGGCGACGTGTTCGGCTCGCGCCGCTGCGACTGCGGCAGCCAGCTCCATTCCGCCCTCGCCCAGATCGAGGAAGCCGGCAAAGGAGTCCTCGTCTACATGCGGCAGGAGGGCCGCGGCATCGGCCTGGTCAACAAAATCCGCGCCTACAAGCTCCAGGAGGACGGACTCGACACCGTCGAAGCCAACGAGCGCCTCGGTTTCGGATCCGACCTGCGCGACTACGGCATGGGCGCCCAGATCCTCTACGACCTCGGCGTGCGCAAGATCCGACTCATGACCAACAACCCCCGCAAAGTCGTCGGACTCGACGGGCACCACCTCGAGATCGTGGAAAAAATCCCCATCAAAACCGTTCCCAACGAGCACAACGAACGCTACCTCGGGACCAAACGCGACAAACTCGGCCATTTCCTTTGAACCGGATGCCTCGGAAAACGCGGTGCCAGCGGGAGAGTCTCCGCCGGTTGCCAAGCCCGTTTCCCGCCGCTACCTTCCGCCTCCATGAGCAAATCCGCCCCCCAATCCCCGGCTCCGACCGGGCAGCCCGGCACCGTCTGCATTGTCGCGAGCCGCTACAACAGCACCTACACCGACGCCCTCGTCGCCTCCGCCCGCGAAACCCTCGCAACGCTGGCCCCCGCGCTCGAGGTCCGGGTTCTCCGCGTGCCCGGTGCCTTTGAAATCCCCGTCGTCGTCGAGGCGGTCGCCTCTGGGGAAGTCCAGCCCCTCGCCATCATCGCCCTCGGGGTCATCATCCGCGGATCGACCGCCCACGCCGATCTCATCGCCGCCTCCATCACCCGCAGCCTCGCCGACACCGGAGTCTCCCACCTCATTCCCGTGATCCACGAAGTCCTCCTCGTCGAAAACGCCGCCCAGGCCGAGGCCCGCTCTCTCGGCGACGAACTCAACCGCGGTCGCGAAGCCGCCGAGGCCGCCGTCTCCATGATCGATCTGATGGCCTCCCTCGACTGACCACCCGCCCCGTTTTCCCCATTCCTCCACCCGCCATGTCCGCGCAACGCCCTGAAACTCTCGTCTTCCTCGACCGCGACACCACCGACCGGGGCGATATCGACTTCTCGGGTATCGAAGCCCTCGGCGAACTCGTCAGCCACGGCACGAGCACTCCTGCGGAGACAGCCGTCCGCCTCGCCGAGGCCGACATCGCGCTGACCAACAAAGCCCTCATCGGCGGCACCGAAATGGACGCGGCCCCCCGTCTCAAGCTCATCCAGGTCGTCGCCACCGGAGTCAACAACATCGATCTCGACGCCGCCCGCGCGCGCGATCTCGCCGTCTGCAACGTGAGCGGTTACAGCACCGAAGCGGTCGCCCAGCACGTCTTCGCGAGCCTGCTCAATCTTTTCACCAACGTCCACCGCTTCGCCGCCGAACCGGAAAAATGGGCCGAATCCCCTCTTTTCACCCGCCTCGATTATCCCGTCGGCGAACTCGCCGGGAAAACCCTCGGGATCGTGGGCCTCGGCTCCATCGGGCGCGCCGTCGCCCGCATCGGCGAAGCCTTTGGCATGGAGGTGGTCGCCTACGGCCGCGACGGGGCCTCGGACGCGGGTGCCGTTCCGCGCCTCGATCACGAAACCTTTTTCGCCACCGCCGACGCCATCACCCTGCACTGCCCGCTCACCCCCGAGACCCGGCATTTCATCCGGCACGATACCCTGGCCTTGATGAAACCCGACGCCGTTCTCATCAACACCGGACGCGGCGATCTCGTCGAGGAGGAAGACCTCGTCGCCGCCCTGCGGGCCGGGACCATCCGCGGGGCCGCCGTCGATGTCCTCACCCCCGAGCCGCCCCCCGCCGACCATCCCTTCCTCGCGGCCTGTGCCGCCGGGCTCGACAATCTCCTGATCACCCCGCACACCGCCTGGAGCGCCCGCGAAGCGAGGCAACGTCTCCTCGACGGAGTCGTCGCCAACATCCGCGCCTTCCGGGCCGGCGAGAGGGTCAACCGCGTCGTCTGACCCTCTT
>JAAYAT010000234.1 GCA_012719225.1 Verrucomicrobiaceae bacterium | reverse complement strand
GAAGGGATGCAGTTCGACAAGGGCTACCTCTCTCCCTACATGGTGACCGACACCGAAGCGATGACCGCCGACCTCGAGAACGCCCTCATCCTCATCCACGAGAAGAAGGTCTCCAACCTCAAGGACATGCTTCCCCTTCTGGAGAAGGTGGCCCAGAGCGGACGCCCGCTTCTGATCATCGCGGAAGACGTCGAAGGGGAAGCCCTCGCCACCCTCGTGGTGAACAAGATCCGCGGCACCCTCAGTGTAGCGGCGGTGAAAGCTCCCGGATTCGGCGACCGCCGCAAGGCCATGCTCGAAGACATCGCCATCCTCACCGGTGGTCGCGTCATCACCGAAGACCTCGGCATCAAGCTGGAGAACGTCTCCCTCGACGACCTCGGCACCGCCAAGTCGGTCAAGATCACCAAAGAGGACACCACCATCATCGAAGGCGAAGGCTCCAGCGAAGCGATCAGCGGTCGCGTCTCGCAGATCCGCCGTCAGATCGAGGAAACCACCTCGGACTACGACCGTGAGAAGCTCCAGGAGCGTCTCGCCAAACTGGCCGGCGGTGTGGCCGTCATCAACGTCGGTGCCGCCACCGAAACCGAGATGAAAGAGAAGAAGGCCCGCGTCGAAGACGCCCTTCACGCGACCCGTGCGGCCGTGGAAGAAGGCATCGTCCCCGGCGGTGGCACCGCTCTCATCCGTGCCCAGGCCGGTCTCGGTGACCTCGGACTCGAAGGCGACGAAGCCACCGGAGCCGACATCGTCAAGCGCGCCATCGAAGCCCCGCTTCGCCAGCTCGCCGCCAACGCCGGTCGCGAAGGCGCTCTCATCGTGGAGAAGGTGAAGTCCGAAAGCGGCAACGTCGGCTACAACGTCGCCAGCGACACCTACGAAGACCTCGTGGCGTCCGGCGTCGTCGATCCGACCAAGGTCACCCGCAGCGCTCTGCAGAACGCCGCCTCGATCTCCGGTCTGCTCCTCACCACCGAGTGTCTCATCGCCGATCTTCCCGAGAAGGAAGCCGCCGGTGGCGACCACGGTCACGACCACGGCATGGGCGGCATGATGTAATCAGTCTCCCGTTTCTTTTCGAAGAAACCCATTCCAAAAACCGGACGTGTCGCAAGGCGCGTCCGGTTTTTTTGTTTCGTGAGACGGAAAGAGCGGGATCAGGCTTTGGCGGGTCTCTTTTTGGCACGGGCGGGTTTTGACGTCGCCGTGCCGTTCACCGCTCTTTTTCGGGATTGCGGCTTTTTACCCGGAGATTTCTTCGTGCCGGACAGAGGAAACTCTTTCACGAGGACGTTTGCCGGAATACCCAGCCCGGAATGGAAAGCACGAATCATCGAGAGGCTCAGGCCCCGCTTTCGATTCATTACCTCGGAGACTTTGCTTTTTGCCGGAATGAATTTCACGAGATCCTTCTGGGTCAGACCCATTTGGTCCATGCGGAATTTGATCGCCTCGATCGGATCAGGGGGGTCGATGGGATCATGCTCCTCTTCGTATTGGTCGATCAGCAGCACCCAGAGTTCCAATTCGTTCTCCGCCGATGAGCCGGGCTCCGCATCCATGAGAGTCTCGACGTGGCGCAGTGCCGCTTTGTGCTCCTTGTCTGACTTGATGATTTTTGGCTTCATACGGCTTCGGGGTCAGATTGTTTTCGCGTCCACCTTGTCGTATTCGCGGTGGGTTCCCACGAAGCGGACGTACACGGTTCGGGTGTTGTAGTGAATCTTTACGATAAGGCGGTAATCGTTGTTCTTGATGTTAAACACGACCCGGTTGCCCGGGATGATGTCGGCCGAGTGGTAGCGTTGGATGATGTCGTTGGGAGTGAGCCAGGTGGACGTGACAGCTTCCTGATACCAAGCCTTGAGCGGTTGCTCGGCATCGGCATGTCTGGTCCAGAAGTCCCGCAGAGTCTTTCGGGCGATCACTCTCATCTCAGGATAAACAGGTTTTGTGGCGATCGCAAGAATATTGTTCCCATTTTGGGAACATTGCGTCCGAAATTGGGGCCGGAGGTTAGAAGCCCGACCGCCGACACTGTCACCCAAAGAACCGGACGTGTCGAAAGGCGCGTCCGGTTTTTTGTTTCGGGGAAAGGGACGTCCTGTCCTTCTCTGGCGTCAATAGGGTTGGGTGTGTGAAGCAACAGGGTTGAGTTCGACCGGCAAAACGGGTAGACCGATTCACGCACTCGAATGCCATGAAATTTTTTTTCCTCCTCTGCCTCGCCCTGCCTCTCGCCAGCTCCGCCGCCGAGGTCACGGACATCGGGGCGCGACGCGAGCTTTTTGTCGAGCACACTCTCATCGAATCCGTCTCGGGCGGTGCCCGTCTCGAGCTGCATCACCCCGAAGCCCGCGAGATCGCTCTGGAGCACGATGCGCCCTGGGAGGGCAGCGGAAGCGGATACCACAGCATTTTCCGCGACGGCGATCTCTACCGCATGTACTACAAGGCGTGGCATCTGGAGGTGAAGGACGGCAAGGTGAATACCGCCACGCATCCGCTTTTCTGTTGCTACGCGGAGAGTGATGACGGTATCACCTGGCGCAAGCCTTCACTGGGGCTGGTGGAATTCGCGGGGTCCAAGGAGAACAACATCGTTCTGGCACCCGAAGCTTTTGCCGAAGTGAAATCCGATCCGGGGCATCCCGCGGTTTTCAAAGACGAGAATCCGGCCTGCCCGCCGGAGGCGAAATACAAGGCCATCATCCGGTCGGCGAAACCTCACGGCTTGCTCCTTTTTCAATCGCCCGATGGGTTCCAATGGTCTCTCGCCCATCCCGATCCGGTCATCACCGAGGGTGCCTTTGATTCGCAAAATCTCGCCTTCTACGATCCTAACATAAATGCTTACAGGGCCTATTGGCGTGTCTTCACGAAAGGACGGACCGATGGCGAGGAGTGGAAACCGGAGGGAATTCGGGCGATCCGGACGGCGGTGTCGCAGGACCTCGTGACTTGGGAGCCTTGGCAGGATCTGACCTACGCGGATTCGCCGGGGGAGGAACTCTACACCAACGGGGTCAAGCCGTACCACCGCGCCCCGCATATTCTCCTCGGTTTCCCGACCCGGTATCTGGACCGCGGATGGTCGGATACGATGAAGGCGCTGCCGGAAAAGGAGCACCGCGAGGCGAGGTCCGCGGCGAGTCCCCGCTACGGAACCGCGATCACCGAAGGACTGTTGATGGCGGGGCGTGACGGGGTCAGGTTCAAGCGGTGGAACGAGGCGTTTCTCCGACCGGGAATCGAGCGGGAGGGATCGTGGAACTACGGCCATCAGTATCTCGCCTGGCACGCGGTGGAGACGAAGGGCAGCCTCAAGGGAGCGCCAAATGAACTTTCTTTGTATGCGACGGAAAGTTACTGGACGGGAAAGAGCAGTCTGCTGCGTCGCTACGCTCTGCGGCTCGATGGGTTTGTCTCGGTGAACGCGCCGATGTCGGGAGGGGAACTGGTCACGAAACCGGTTCGTTTCTCCGGCAAATCCCTGGAGTTGAATTTCTCGTCCTCGGCCGCGGGCGGTATTCGTGTGGAGATTCAGGATGTCGGGGGCAAGCCGTTTCCGGGCTATGCTCTGGAGGACTGCGCGCCGATCTTCGGTGACACGCTCTCGCGCATTGTCACCTGGCAGGGCGGCAGCGATCTCTCCGCCCTCGCCGGGAAGGCGGTGCGGCTGAAGTTCGAACTCAGGGATGCGGATCTCTTTTCCTATCGCTTCGCGGAGTGAGGCGGCGGACTTTACTTTTCGGACATGATGTGGACGCCGTTCCAGTCGTCGCCGGGGGGATCGAGTTGGAAGGCGCGGCAGCGGTCCGCCATGACGAGGGACGGGTTGGTGGCGATGTCGGGACCGGGTTGGAGGGGTTCGAGGGCGGCGGATCGGGTGAAGGCGCGGCCGGCGCCGTCCCAGTCGCGCTGGAGATAGAGTTCGGTCGCGGCGGCGTAGAGGTCGATGCACTCGAGGGTGGCGTGGGCAATGCGGGAGGTCTGCTCGATCACTTCGTAGACCTCGACGGGGAGGGTGCGCCCTTTCACGACGATGCGGTCGAGAAAGCGGTAGGTGATGTCGTCCCGGACGGCCCGGGTCGCCTCATAGGTGTCGCCGGTGATCATGGTGTAGACGCCGTAGGCTTTGGCGCCGGATTCGCAGCGCGCCCCGAGGTTCACATTGTCTCCCATCATGGTGTAATTGAAGCGGCGCTGCGATCCCATGTTGCCGACGACGGCGGGGCCGCTGTTGAGGCCGATGCGGGTGCGCATCCCGCGCACGAGTTCGGATTTCCCGAGGGCCTGCCATTTCTCGCGCAGTTCGACCTGTTTCCGCTGCATCATGATGGCGGAATAGACAGCGCGCGCGGCGTGGTCGGCGAGGGGCAGGGGCGCGCCGAACATCACGTCGATGGCGTCGCCGATGTACTTGTCGAGGGTGCCGCCCTGGTCGATGACGATGTCGGTCATTTCGGAGAGGTACTCCACCATCAGTTCCACGAGCGATTCGGGGGCGAGTTGCTCGGAGAAGGTCGAGAAGCCCTGGATGTCGCTGAAGAGAACGGTGATTTCGACGCGCTCGCCGCCGAGTTTCGGCGTCTCGCCGGATTCGAGGATCTGGTGGACGACGTCGGGGGAGACGTAGGATCGGAAGACTCCCTTGATGTAGCGTTTTTCCCGCAGTTCGGCGAGGAGCCGGTCGACGATCACGCCGGTGTGGAGCAGGAGGAAACCGGCCACCGGGAGGACGAGGGGCAGGGAGAGGGAGTGGGAGCGAAAGAGGGAGAAGGCGAGGCCCACGTAGGCGGCGGTGACGAGGGCGGGAATCGCGATCTCCAGGACGACGGGGGCGCGGCGCAGTGGCAGGAGGGTGAGCCAGGCGAGGAGGAGCCATCCGCCGAGGAGGGGGGCCATGGGGACGCGGCGGAGGTAGTCGCTCCGCAGGATGTTGTCGAGGGCGGTGGCCTGGACGCGGAAGAGCGGATCGAGGGAGTGGTAGGGGGTCGGACCGAGATCTTGGAGGCCCTCGGCGGCTTGGCCGACGATGACGATCTGGTCGGTCAGCGGGGGGAGTCCGGCGGGCCAGGCGTCGCCGGCGCCCACCGCGTCGAGCAGCTCCGACACCAGGATGTAGTCGGACATGACAAAGCGATCGGTGTCGCGGTAGTTGATCGCCATGAACCCGCGCCGGTCGATGGGGATGATCCATCGTCCGCCGTCTTTTTTCGGAAGGGTGATGGCTTCCCCGAGCACCACGTCCACCGCGTCTGGGGTGGTTTCCTCGAGTTGGATGAGGATCTGGAGGACGAAGGAGGGATAGACGCGGTCGCCGAGACGGGCGACGAGAGGGATCTCGCGGCGCATGTTGTCGATGCGCGAGGCGGGGCAGTTGACCACTCCGGTGAAGGCGCTCTCGGCGATGCGGGGGATGGGCAGGTTGGCGGTGTTGCCGCCGAGGAGGGCATCGAGATCGCCGCGCACTCTCGGAAGAGGGAGGGTTTTGCCTCCGAGGTAATACTCTTGGGGAGGCGGGGCACTGTCAATCCCGGCGTCGTTCAGGGCGATGTTCATTCCGGTGATGGGGGCGAGGTGGGCGGCGAGGGCGTCGGCGAAGCGGACGTCTCCCTCGGGAGCGACTCGGCTTTCCTCGGAAAAAAAGAAGTCGAAAGCGAGCACTTTCGGAGGCCGGTGGGTGAGCCGCTCGGTGAAGACGGCATGGATTTCGCGGGACCATTCCTCCCAGCGTCCCTCCGCGCGGAGGGACGCATCGCCGATGCCGAGCAGGGCGATGCGTGGGTGCGGCGGCGGGTCGGACGCGGCGCGGGCGCGGAACCGGTGATCCAGAGTCACGTTTTCCAGTTCCCTGACAAAATCCAATGACCAGAGGGCGGCCATCAGTCCTGCGGTCAGGAGGGGGGCGACGATCACGAGGAGTGACCCCCGCTTGTTGGATTTCAGCGCCATGGATGGATGCGGAGGACTCGAAGAGGTCGCCGGAGGCGAAGGGGTCGGAAAAATCGTGTCGGGAAAATGTCAGAAACTTTCATCGCCGTGTCCCCGCCGGGGCGTAACCCTCCCATGCTTGACGGTGCGCTGGCGCTTGGCAAGCAAAAGGGGCGTCTGCCCTCGGTTTCTCGGTTTTCCCCTATCCTTTATTTGCGTGACTTTCTTCCCGATAGATACTACAAGAAAGTTCGAAAAACGGTTCCTTCTCTTCCTCTCCCGCGTGACTTATGAAAACGTTTCTGACTTTTGCCTTGCCCTGCCTCGCGGCCTTTTTTCTCACGGCGACGCCACTCGCGGCGGCACCGGAGAGCGGCAAGGTCACGGTGGCGGTCGGGGAGGTCACGGTCGTGGCGAAGGCCGG
>JAAYAT010000020.1 GCA_012719225.1 Verrucomicrobiaceae bacterium | reverse complement strand
GTGTGGCGGCCCGAGGCGTATCCCACGCAGAGGTCGATGTCCGTCAGGTTCCAATCGGGGAGGAGGATCTGGAGCGCTCCGGCGGCGAGATCCTCGCCCACCATCCAGGTCGGCAGCATGGTGAAACCCGCCCCGGCGAGGGCCGCCTGGCGCAGCGCGGTGACCGTGTCGAGGAGCAGGGTCGGAACCACCGCGATTTCTTTTTCCTCCTCCGCCGAGAGCAGCAGCAGTCGGCTCCGCGCTTCGAAATGCGGTTGCAGGACCCCGAGCCAGGGGAGACCCGCCAGATCCTCGGGTTTTTCCGGAACCCGGTGGCGCTCCAGGAGAGAAGGGGCCGCCACGAGGATGCGCGGCAGCTTCACGAGAGGACGCATGACGAGGTTTTGGTCGGTGGGTTCCCCGACGAGGAAACCGCAGTCAAAACCCTCTTCGACAAACTTCGTGGGACGGTTGAGAAGATGCAGCTCGGCCGTCACTTCCGGATGCACGGCTTGGAAATGCGCGAGAGTCCGCGCCACGATCCACTGGCCCACATCCACGATGGAGACGATCCGCAGGTGCCCCTGCAAACCGTGGCGCTCCGCGGCCAGCTTGTGCTCGACGCGCTCGGTCATCGCGAGCAGCATCCGCGCCTCCGTCAGCAGCACCCGCCCCGTCTCGGTGAGACTCATGCTGTGAGTGTCGCGGCGGATCAGGGGAGCGTTGACGGAGCGCTCCAACGCCTGGATGCGGCGGCTCAAGGTCGGCTGCGTCAGCCCGAGGACACGCGCCGCCGCCGAGATACTGCCGCTCTCCGCCACATGGACGAAGGCTCGCAGCAATCTCAGGTCATCCAGGCCGGTCATGCATAAATTGTATAACCGATATGTGATTGCGCCAGCAAGTTTCGCCTGAGAATACGGTGGGAAAGACGTAATTGAATGCCATGAGTCCTCGTTGCCTCTCCTTTTTCAAATCTTTCCTCTGCCTCGCCGGACTTTTATCCGGCCTTTTCTTTTCCGGTTGCAGTCGTTCCGACGCGAAGCCTGAGAGCACCGAGGTGGAGTCGGCCCCCGAGGTCACCGTGATCACTCCCATCGTGCGGGAGGTGACCGACTGGGATGAATTCACCGGACGTCTCGTCTCGCCGGAAACCGTCGAGATCCGCGCCCGTGTCTCCGGCTACCTGCAAACGGTCCACTTCACCGAGGGTGCCGAAATCCAGGCGGGAGACCTGCTTTTCACGATCGACCCGCGGCCCTACGAGGCGGTCGTCCAGCAGATGGAAGCCCGCGTCGCCAGTTCCCGCAGCCGCGCCGAACTCACCGCCCAGGAATTGGAAAACGTCGCGAAACTCCACGGCAACGGCGCCATTTCGGCCGAGGACTACGACCGCCGTGGCAAAGCCGCCGCCGAGGCCGCCGCCGTCCTCAAGGGAGCCGAAGCCGAGCTGCGCCAGGCGAAACTCAACCTCGAGTTCACCGGGATCCGCTCGCCCGTGGCGGGTCGTGTCAGCGACGCCCGCGTCACCATGGGGAACCTCATCACCGGGGGCGGCACCGAGCCCACCCTGCTCACCACCGTCGTCTCCCTCGACCCGATCTACTGTCACATCGAGGCGGACGAACGTTCCGTGCTGCGCTACCGACAACTCCACCGCGAGGGCAAGCGCGTCAGCGCCCAGTTCGGGCGGGTCGAGGCGGAGATGGAACTCGCCATCGAGAGCGGTTTCCCCCACAAGGGATACATCGACTTCGTGGACAACGTCCTCGACCCCACCACCGGGACGATTCGCGCCCGCGCCGTTTTCCCCAACCCTGACAAACTGATGGCTCCGGGATTTTTCGCCCGGGTCCGCGTCCCCGGCAGCAGCAACTACGAAGGGCTCCTCGTCCCCGACCGCGCCATCGCCGACGACCAGGGCACCAGCTTCGTCTGGGTGGTGCAGCCCGACAACACCGCGCACTACCGCAAGGTCACCACCGGACCGCTGCTCAATGGGTTCCGCGTCATCCGCACCGGTCTCGAGGCGGAGGAAAAAGTCATCGTCGACGGAGTCATGGCCGTGCGCAATGGCCGCACCGTGGCCCCCTCGCTGATCCCGGCGGAACAGAGTGTCGCCGGGACCGAGGTGGAAAATACCATCGCGACGGAACCGGCCGCTCCTTCCGCGTCGCCCGCCTCCCCTTCCGTCGCCGAGGCGGATACCAACGGGACCGCTCCCTCCCCGACCCGCGCTTCGCGATAATCCCGCGAAGGAAGCGCACGCCGCCCGGGACCTTCACGTGCCGGACCACCCGCCCGATTCTCGTCCCGGAGCCTTTCCCTCGACCGCCGCATGAACCTCTCCCGCTTTTTCGTGGACCGGCCCATCTTCGCCGCGGTCATCAGCATCGTCATCACCCTGCTGGGCGGACTCGCCTACGTCGGTCTGCCGGTCGCCCAGTATCCGGAAATCGTTCCGCCCACCGTCGTGGTCACCGCGACCTACCCCGGCGCCGACGCCCGCACCCTCGCGGAGACCGTCGCGACACCGCTCGAACAGGAGATCAACGGGGTCGAGAACATGCTCTATCTCTCCTCCTCGAGCACCAGCGACGGACGCGTCCAGATCACCGTGACCTTCCAGCTCGGCACCGACCTCGACGACGCCCAGGTCCTCGTGCAAAACAAGATCGCCTCCGCCGTCGCCCGGCTCCCCGAAGAAGTGCGTCGCCAGGGCGTCACCGCCCAGAAACGATCCCCCGACCTCACCCTCTCGGCCCAGTTTTTCAGCCCCGACGGATCGCGCGAGATCGGCTACCTCTCCAACTACGTCACCCTCCAGGTGCAAAATGAGATCGCCCGCCTCCCCGGCGTGGCCGACGCCTCCTCCCTCGGCGGGCTCGACTACTCCATGCGCATCTGGCTCGACCCCGAGAAGGTCGCCGCCCGCGACCTCACCGCCGGCGACGTCGTCCAGGCCATCCGCGAGCAGAACGTCCAGGTCGCCGCCGGCAGCCTCGGCCAGCCCCCCGCCCCGAGCGGGGCACAGTTCCAATACACCCTCACCGCGCCCGGCCGCCTCAAGACCACCGAGGAATTCGGCGAGATCGTTCTCAAGACCGGCGACGAGAGCGATGTCGTGAAACTCTCCGACGTCGCCCGCATCGAGATCGGATCGCGTGACTACTCCAGCAAGACCTACATGGACGGCTACAACGCCGTCTCCCTCCGCGTCTTCCAGCTTCCGGGGAGCAACTCCATCGCCACCGCCGACGCCGTCTACGAAAAACTCGCCCAGCTCAAGGATCGCTTCCCCCCCGGCGTCGACTACCGGATCAACTACGACACCACCAAATTCGTCCGCGCCTCCATCCAGTCGGTCCTCTACACCCTCATTGAGGCCGTCATTCTCGTGGTCCTCGTCGTGGTGGTCTTCCTCCAGACCTGGCGGGCCTCCATCATTCCCCTCATCGCCGTGCCCGTCTCCCTCATCGGCACCCTCGCGGTGATGCAGGCCTTCGGATTCTCGCTCAACAACCTCTCCCTCTTCGGGCTCGTCCTCGCCATCGGCATCGTGGTCGACGACGCCATCGTCGTGGTGGAAAACGTCGAACGGAACATCGCCAAGGGACTCGCCCCGCGCGAGGCCGCCATCCAGGCCATGAAAGAGGTCAACGGCCCCGTCATCTCCATGGCCCTCGTCCTCTGCGCGGTCTTCGTCCCCACCGCTTTCATCAGCGGCATCTCCGGACAATTTTACAAACAGTTCGCCCTCACCATCGCCACCTCCACGGTCATTTCGGCGATCAACTCCCTCACCCTCAGCCCCGCCCTCTGCGCCATCCTCCTACCACCTCACGGAGCCAAACCCGACGCCTTCACCCGCGTCCTCGACGGACTCCTCGGTTGGTTTTTCCGCGCCTTCAACCGCACCTTCCAGGCCACCGCGAACGTCTATGCCAAGCTCATCGGCAAGCTCCTGCGGCTCTCCGCCGTGGTTCTCATCCTCTACGCCTGCCTCGTCGGCGGAGCCCTCCAGATGTTCCGCACCGTGCCCACCGGCTTCATCCCCACCCAGGACATGGGCTACTACATCATCGTCATCCAACTGCCCGACGGCGCCTCCTTCGAGCGCACCGATGCCGTGGTCAAAGAAATCGACCGGATCGGTCTCGCCCTCGAGGGAGTCGAACACACCTTCGCCATCTCCGGCTACTCCTCCGTCCTCCAGGCGAACCAATCCAATGTCGGCGCCGCCTTCCTCGTCCTCGACGACTACTCCAAACGGACCGACCCCGCCCTCCAGGGAGAGGCCTTCCTCGCCACCATCCGGGAGGCATTCTCCCACATCAAGGAAGCCCGCGTCCTCGTCGTCCCGCCCGCCCCCATCCGCGGACTCGGCAGCGCCGGCGGATTCAAAATCCAGGTGCAAGACCTCAACAACGTCGGCATGTCCGCCCTCCAGACCGCCACCCGCTCCCTCACCGAAGCGCTCGAAAACGAACCCGGCTTCACCTCCATCATCTCCGGGTTCCGCTCCAACGTGCCGCAGTACCACATCGAGATCGACCGCGCCCAGGCCAAGACCATGGGCATCTCCCTCGCCGAGCTCAACGAAGCCCTTCAGGTCTACCTCGGCTCCGTCTACGTGAACGACTTCAACCTCTACGGCCGCACCTATCAAGTCACCGCCCAGGCCGAAGCCCACATGCGCACCCAGCCCGAGGACCTCATGCGCATCAAAATCCGCAACCAGAACGGCGAGATGGTTCCCCTCGGCGCACTCGTCACCGTATCCAAACAAGGCGGTGCCGACCGCCTCCAGCGCTACAACCTCTACTACTCCGCCGACATCAACGGCAACACCCTCCCCGGCGTCAGCTCCGGCGAGATGATCGCCGGCGTCGAGCGGCTCGCCAAAGAACATCTCCCCAACGGATTCGCCATCGAATGGACCGACCTGACCTACCAACAGATCCTCGCCGGCAACACCATCGTCTACATCTTCCCGCTCTGCGTGCTCTTCGTCTTCCTCGTCCTCGCGGCCCAGTACGAGAGCTGGAACATGCCCCTCACCGTCATCCTCATCGTTCCCATGTGCCTGCTCTCCGCCATCGGCGGCGTCTGGCTGCGCGACATGGATAACAACGTCTTCACCCAGATCGGTCTCGTCGTCCTCGTCGCCCTCGCCGCCAAAAACGCCATCCTCATCGTCGAATTCGCCAAACAAATCCAGGACCAAGGCAAAGACCGCTTCACCTCCGCCATCGAAGCCTGCCGCATCCGCCTGCGCCCCATCCTCATGACCAGCTTCGCCTTCATCCTCGGCGTGCTGCCCCTCGTCCTCGCCCGCGGCGCCGGAGCCGAAATGCGGCAGGCCCTCGGCACCGCCGTGTTTTACGGAATGCTGGGCGTGACCGTCTTCGGCCTGCTCTTCACCCCCGTCTTCTACGTCGTCATGCGCCGCCTCGCCGGAGACCATTCGGCCCCCCCGACCGGAGCCGTGGCGGATGAGGGGAAAGAAGAGCCGTGACAGACAGCGGTTACTGACCCTGTTCCCTCCTCGGTTCCAGAGAAATGACGGACCCGCACCCTTTACCCTCCGTCATCCGTAGGCTATGCTACCCCGTGATAGCAATGGACAGAATCACCTTCAATCCGAACCAATGCGGCGGGCGGCCTTGCATCCGGGGCATGCGTATCCGGGTCAAGGACCTGCTCGATTTGCTCGCCGCCGGAATAGCGGAAACGGAAATTCTCGAAGATTATCCCTACCTCGAAGCCGAAGACATCCGGGCCTGCTTGGAATACGCCGCCGCCGAAGCGGATCACCCCGTTCTGATCGCACGATAAATCCGATACGCCCATGCGCTTCGTCGTTGAACGCTGATTCAACAGGGCGAAGTGCTCATCGAAGTACGCTGATGGGGAACCCCATTGAGATCACGGCGACGTATCGGGAGGCAGAACGAAGAAATCAGTATACCCGGTTCGCACCACCACTGTCGAAGATCCGAATGGCGACCGAGGCGGGTTTGCGAGGAAGCGGTTGGCTGAGAATCCTTCCGATGCCGAAACAGGTTTGGCGAAGGTAGGGCGAACCGTCCCCGGTGAGCCGACAGTCCATCCGCGACGATCTTTTCCCCCTTCGGTCCAAGAGGGAAGGACAAAGGCGCGACATTGATGGCGGGGATGGCGGACAGGAAGCGTTGAACCATCAGAATTTTTCCCGCATGATGCGGGATTCGTTCCTTGGCTTCCGGCCCGGGCTTGTTCAATCAAGGATGTAATCCAAGGTCTCGTTCCTCGACTTGGCTACACCCTTTATTGTTAGGCATCAGATCAACCCCGAGCCGACACAAGAACGAACCCGCCCCACAGAACCAGAAGCCCCACCACGACACTCGCTGCTACATAGCCGCCCGCGACCAGCGTTTCACCGCGGCGCAAGAGATAGAACGTTTCAAGGCCGAAGGCGGAGAAGGCAGTAAAACCCCCGGCGATACCTGTAAGAAAAAACAGCCGCATTTCAGCGGAGAAGAAATCGTGATTGACGATCAGGCCACCAACAATTCCGACGCCGCCGCAAAAAAATATGCGAACCAGTCTCGGGACGTCGCTGAGAGGAACGTTATCAGATGTCTGAACCACGGGGCGCTGCCAAAGAAAACCAAGGACCCGTGCTGAAGAATGGCGATGGACCAAAGCAGAATTGCCGTTTGGGCAAATGTGAAGGATCTGGCCGTCGCCTCGAACTATGCCAATGCCGGCAGGACAGCAATCAGAGCCGCTCTTCTCAAGCTGTTGCATGGCCAGGTTCTCGGCGAGCCAGTCATGCGACTCCAAAGCTTCGAGCACAGAGCTAACGTCTGCTCGCACAGCCTTAGAAGAGAAGTCACAAGATTGCAACCAACTTTCCATGCCTCCTAACGTGAAAGGTGAGCCACGCGCTTTAGCGCGTTGGCTCCACCGCCTGGCTCGGCTCCTCCTTCTTCCTTGCATCGGCAAGAATGTGAAATCCGCCCTTCATCACAACGCATGTGATAATGACGCCTACAATAATATCAGGCCAACGTGAGCCGGTGAGATAGATCAAAATGCTGGCAACGATCACTCCTGTATTCGCTATCACATCATTCTTGGAGAATATATAGCTGGCTCTCATATGCACTTCTCCCTGTTTCTGCTTGGCAATGAGCATCAAACAATAGCTATTTGCTATCAGGGCTATGCACGAAACTATGAACATCAGTAATGATGATGGCTCGCTGCCAAATATGATTCTGCGGATAATGTCGATGGCGATGCCCGATGCGATAGCCAACTGAAAATATCCGCTCAAAATAGCCACCTTCCGCTTCGTGGATGAGCAACGTCCGACAGCATACAATGCGACACTGTAAACCAAAGCGTCGGCCAGCATGTCGAGAGAGTCTGCAAGAACACCCGTGGATTGGGCAATGATCCCAATAAGCAGCTCCACGGCAAACATGATCGCATTGATGACAAGCAATGTGATCAGAATGTTTTTCTGGGTCTTGTCGGTTACTGCCTTGTGACAATCGCAGGACATAGGATTTATTTTTTTGCTGATTGAGGTAGAGACGCCCGTTACCGGGCACCCCTCTCGCAGATCCCGGCGTGCGGAACTACCGCACCGGGCTCCTCGGAAGGACGCGCAGCTAGTGAGACGTCGATCAATGGATTGGGTCTTTGGTTTCGATCATACAGATTTGGCGGCCATTGGCAATGCGGAAGCGCTCCGTGTTTCCGCTACGCGGGGCGGCGGCAGTGCTTTCACAGGCATCCTGGGGAAGCGTCGAATCTGCTGGCTGGCGTTGGCGGTGCGCTTTTGGAGCGTAGGGGCAGGCTCCGGTTCGGACACGCCAGAACGGGCCACGAGCAGGATGCCCGTGATACTTTTTGCCCGATTTCCCCGCTGAGGCGCGGAGGGGAGGAATGGAAAAATCTCTGCGCCCCTGCGCCCCTGCGGGGCTAGCTCTTTCCCCTCAGCCGCGCTCGGCGATAGGCGTGATGGGCTGATCCTCGGTCGGACCGGTGTAGAGGGTCAGCGGACGATAGAGACGATTGTCGTCGAGCTGTTCGAGGACTTGCGCGGTCCAACCGGCGGCCCGGGAGATGGCGAAGATGGGGGTGAAGAGATCGGTCGGGATGCCGAGGGAGTAGTAGACGGTGGCGGAATAGAAATCGACATTGGCGTTGAGGCCTTTGCGCTCCCGCATCAGTTCCGCGATGCGCTCGGACATGTCGAGCCACTTCGACTCGCCCAGTTCTTCGGTCAGCTTGGCCGCCATCTTCCGCAGATAGGGTGCCCGGGGATCGAGGACACGGTAGACGCGGTGGCCGATGCCCATGATTTTTTTCTTTTTCGCGAGGCAGTCTTCGACGTAGGCGTCGACTTTGTCGAGGCTGCCGATCTCCTGGAGCATGTGGATGACTCCTTCGTTGGCCCCGCCGTGGAGGGGGCCCTTGAGCGTCCCGATGGCGGAGGTGATCGCGGAGTACATGTCCGAGAGGGTCGCGACGGTGACGCGGGCGCTGAAGGTGGAGGCGTTCATGCCGTGGTCGGCATGGAGGATGTAGGCCGCGTCGAGGGTACGGGTGGCTTCGGCGCCGGGAGCTGCGCCGTTGATGAGGTAGAGGAAATGTCCGGCCTCGGAGAGGTCGTCGCGCACGGGCATGAGATCGAGTCCCTGGCGGGCGCGATGGAAGTGGGCCACGATGAGGGGTGTGGTCGCGCAGATGGCGATGGCGCGGTCTTCGTTGATCTCGCGGTTCTGGTCTTCGCCGCGGGTGTCGTAGAGTCCCAGCATGCTCACGCCGGTCCGGAGCACGTCCATGGGGGCGGCGTCTTTCGGGGCGGATTGGATGAAGTCGATGACGCCCTGGGGCAGGTGGCGGTGGGCGCGGAGGGCTTTGGTGAAGGTCTCCAACTGGCTTTGCGTGGGCAGCTTGCGGCGGTGGAGCAGGTAGAGGACCTCTTCAAAGCTGCATTTCTCGACGAGATCCTGGATGTTGTAGCCCAGATACCGGAGGATCCCCTCTTGGCCCATCACGTCACTCAGGCACGACTCGTTGGCGATGACTCCCGCGAGCCCCTTTGAATATTCCGGCTTTTCCGACATAAGATTCTGTTTTTACTATAATACGATCCCTCTGATCAAGCCCGCAGATGAGGTATATCCGGGGCGGTGCGCTCTCAACCCGCTCAACCCATCGCCCGGACGAGGGCCTGTCCCATATCGGACGGGTTCTCCGCCACTTCGATGCCCGCTTCGCGGAGCGCTGCGATCTTGGCCGCCGCGGTTCCTTTGCCACCGGAGACGATCGCTCCGGCGTGGCCCATGCGACGCCCGGGAGGGGCGGTGGCACCGGCGATGAAGGCGGCCATCGGTTTCTGGCAATTGTCCTTGGCCCAGGCGGCGGCTTCTTCTTCCGCGGAACCGCCGATCTCGCCGATCATGATGATGGCTTCGGTTTCGGGGTCTTCGTTGAACATTTTGAGAATGTCGAGGTGGGAGGTGCCGTTGATGGGGTCGCCGCCGATCCCGACGGAGGTGCTCTGGCCGAGGCCGAGATTGGTGAGCTGCCAGACGGCTTCGTAGGTGAGGGTGCCGCTGCGCGAGACGACGCCGACTTTGCCGCGTTTGTGAATGTAACCGGGGGCGATGCCGATGCGGCAGCCGCCGTTGGAGCCCTCGCCGCGGCCGGGGGTGACCAGTCCGGGGCAGTTCGGGCCGATGAGACGGGTTTTCTTGCCGAGCATCGCGGCGCGCACCCGCATCATGTCCATGACGGGGATGCCCTCGGTGATGACGACGGCGAGATCGACTCCGGCGTCGACCGCCTCGAGGACGGCGTCGGCGGCGAAGGGCGGCGGGACGAAGATCGCGGATACGGTCGCTCCGGTCTCGGCGACGGCGTCGGCGACGGAGTCGAAGATCGGGACTTTGTCGGCGAAGGTCTGGCCGCCCTTTCCGGGCGTGACCCCGGCGACGAGCTGGGTGCCGTAATCGAGACTGAGCTGGGCGTGTCGTCCGCCGAAGGAGCCGGTGATCCCCTGCACGAGGATCTTGGTGTTTTCGTCAACTAGAATGGCCATGGGAAAAATGCGGTGGGGCGGTGGTGGAAAATCGGGTCAGACGGCGATGGCCTGGACGGCTTTGGCGGCGGCATCGGCGAGGGTATCCGCGGAGACGAGGGCGACGCTGGAGCTGGCGAGGGTGGCCTTACCGGCGGCCACGTTGTTGCCCTCGAGGCGGACGACGAGGGGGATGTTGAGATCGACCTCCTGACAGGCGGCGACGATGCCCTTGGCGATGACGTCGCAGTCCATGATGCCGCCGAAGATGTTCACGAGGATGGCTTTCACCTTGGGATCGGCGAGGATGATTTTGAAGGCGTTGCGGACCTGCTCCTGCGAGGCGCCGCCGCCCACGTCGAGGAAGTTGGCGGGCTCGCCGCCGCAGTGTTTGATGATGTCCATCGTCGCCATGGCGAGACCGGCGCCGTTGACGAGGCAGGCGATATTGCCATCGAGCCCGATGTAGTTGAGGTCGTATTTCGCGGCCTCGACCTCGCGGGGATCTTCCTCGCTGGGATCGTGCAAGGCGGCGATCTCGGGATGACGGTAGAGGGCGTTGTCATCGAAATCGAATTTCGCATCGAGGGCGAGGACCCGGCCATCGGGCGTCGTCACGAGCGGGTTCACTTCGACCATGGAACAGTCGCACTCCATGAAGAGCCGGAAGAGTCCCTTGAGGAGCTTGCCGAACTGCTTGGCGATGTCGCCGCGGAAGCCGAGTTTGGAGGAAATGTTGCGGATCTCGTAGGGCTGGAGTCCGAGGAGGGGGTGAATCACTTCGTGGAAAATCTTGTCGGGGGTCTGCTCGGCGACCTCCTCGATGTTCACGCCGCCTTCGGTGCTGGCGACGATGACGGGCGAGCGGCTCTCGCGGTCCATCAGGATGGCGAGGTAATATTCCTTCTCGATATCGACCGCGTCGGCGATCATGACCTTGCTGACGAGCTTGCCCTCTTCGCCGGTCTGGTGGGTCACGAGGACCTGGCCCATCATCTGCGTGGCGATCTCGGCCGCTTCGTCCGGTGTCTGGACGAGATGGACGCCGCCCTGGAATCCGTTCTTAAACGTCCCCTTGCCGCGTCCGCCGGCGTGGACCTGCGCTTTGACGACGATATTGGATCCGATCTCAACCGCGGCGGCTTTCGCCTCGGCGGCGGTCTCCGCGACCTTGCCCCGGGGCGTGGCGACACCGAATTTTTCGAAAAGTTCTTTGGCCTGGTATTCGTGAATGTTCATGGAGCGAAGCGGCTGCTCAGGGCAGGGCGCGGCAACTTACGGAGTCACTCCCCGAGGTCAAGGTGGAACTCGCCGGAATGCCGTTGCAATTTTGCCATATCAGCGGGTTCGCCGCGGGCAGCAGGTTCTCAGTCCGACAGATTCCTAGAAATCGAGAAGGACTTCGGCGCGCCGGTTTTGCGAGCGTCCTCCGGGATTGTCGGAGCCGTCGGGAAGGAAGTTCGGCTTGCGGGGTTTGGTCGCTCCGAAGGCCTCGGTGATGACCTGGGCGGGCTTCACCCCCATGCCGAGGAGGGTGCGGCGGATGGACTCGGCGCGTTGGTCGCTCAGGGCGATATTGTAGTCGTCGCTCCCGAGGGCGTCGGCGTGGCCGTTGATGCGCACGACCCGTTCGCTCCCCTGTTTGAGAATGTCGGCGACGATCTCGAGTTGGCGGCTCGTCCGCGGGGTGAGTCCGGCTTCGTCGAATTCGAAGTAGAGGACGAGGGAATCGCCCCCGGCGGGGTCTTCGACGATGGGGCTGTAGGCGATGTTGCCGCCTCCGGCTTTTTCCGAAAGGGCCGAGAGCACTTTGGAGAAGGTGAGTCCGTTTACTTTCCAGGCGCTGCCGACCTGTCCCAGCTCGAGGGCGAACTCCGAATCGGCCTCGTCGGAATCGACCCGTGTCAGGACCCAGGTGATGTCGTCGCGAGAGAGGGTCACGACGAGGGGCCGCTCCTCCCGCAGGGTGAATTCCCCTTCCTCGACCGCGATCATCAGCGCCGCGACGCGCTCGTCGGTCACCGCCGCGTCGGCGAGTGCCCGCGCGGTGTTGAAGTCGCGCTGGATCACCGCCTTGGCAAAGGCATGGGCGACGGTGAGGGCGTCGGATTGTTGCTCCGGGGTCATCACCACCGCTTTTTTGTCCGGTTTCGCCGGATCGGTGGTCTTGTCGTCAGCGGCGTCTGTGAGGGTCAACTCCACCGGCAGACTGATCTTGGCGATGTCGAAGCCACCCTCTTTCGTCGGGGCGAGGTCCGCGTAGATCTGGCGCGGAGTGGTGGTGGCGGAGGTGGCGGGCACGAAGTTGAGCGACCACCGGCCTCCCTCGGCCGACTTGGAGATCTCGGTGAAGGGTTTGGACGCGTCGAGCTTCAGGTCGGGGTTCTCGATGATGGCCTTGACCTCGGCACGAATCCCGCCCGCGACCGCTTTCGGCCCGGTGGCGGCGAGGAACGCCTCAAAGTTTTTTTCCCCTATCTTCGCGGCGAGGGCGGTCATGGCCGCGTCGGGAGAAGCGAAAATCCCCGTGGCGGCGGGAGCGTCCGCTTTTTTTTCCGGCGGAGCGGTCGTCGCAGCGGGGGCGGACTCCGTCGTCTCCGCGGTCGGTTTCGATTCCGGTTCCGGTGTCTCTCCCGGCTGCGATTCCGTGGCTCCCGCCGGTGCGTCCGACGGCAAGGAGGTGAGCGGGGTCTCGCTCGGATCTTTCCCGCATTTGGTGAGGGTGAGGAAAGAGAGCACCGACGCGATGGCAATGATTCCAAAAAAAATGAGCGCGGTCGGCTTGTTCATGACGGGTACGGAACTTTTCGGGGAAAAGAACCTTAATCTAGCAGAATGCCCGCCATCCGAAACTGAAAACTCAGGATTTCCGCAGGTCCGACCGCCGGAAGATCACGCGTCGCGGAGGTCCTCGAGAATCGTTTCGGTGCGGCTCATCCGCTCGCTGCGATCCCGCAGATCCCGAATCGTCAGGGCGGGGTATTCCGAGCCGATAACAATGGCGAAACGCGCTCCCGACTGCTCCGCCGCCTGGAACTGCTTCGGCACTTTTGTCGCGGTGAGCGGCGTCAGGGTGCGGACGCCGGCGAGCCGCAGGGTCTGGGCCAGGGCGACGGCTTCGCCGCGTTTTTCGGGATCGGCGAGGACGACGTAGACATCGACGGATTGTTCCTCCCGCACCGCCGTCTCCAGGAGGGCGCGGGGCGCGGGCGTCTCCCGGATGAGGTCGGTGATCACCATGTCACCCATGGCGAAGCCGCACGCGGACATGGGCACCCCGCCGATGAGTTGCAGGAGTTGATCGTAGCGACCGCCCCCGGCGACGGCCCGCATCCCCTTCCCGTGGTCGAAGATTTCAAAGACCGGACCGGTGTAGTAGGCGAGACCGCGCACGATGCCGAGATCGACTTCCACAAAATCCCCCACCCCGCGCGAGTCGAGGTCGCTGAGGATCTCGCGGATGGCCGCCGAAACCTCCGCTCCCGAGGCGATGAAATCGCGGACCCGTGCGAGGCTCAGCCCGAGCCCGTCGAGTTGTGTGGAGACTTTTTCCTCCGGGGTGCGCTCCATCTTGTCGATGATCTGGAGAAAATCGGGGATCGCTTCCTCCGCGACCCCGTGGCGGTTCGCGAAATCGACCCAGGCGTTGCGGTCGCTCACCCGGATGCGGAAGTCGGCCGCGGTGAATCCGAAGGCCCGCATCAGGTCGATGGAGAGGGCGATCAACTCGGCGTCGGCCAGGACGGAGTCCTCCCCGAGAATGTCGCAATTGAACTGGTAAAATTCCCGTCCCCGACCTTTCTGGTGTTTTTCGTAGCGAAAGAACTGTCCGATCGAGAACCAGCGCAGCGGTTTGCGGAAGTCGCGTTGGCGGGCCGCCACCATCCGCGCGAGGGTGGGGGTGAGTTCAGGGCGCATCGAGACGTCCCGTTCGCCCTTGTCCTGAAAACAGAAAAGCTGGTTGACGATCTCGGTGCCGCTCTTGCGCTGGTAGAGCGCGGTCGGCTCGAGAACGGGACCTTCGTACTCCACGAAGCCATAGCGTCGCGCCACCTTCCGCCAGGTCTCGAAGACGTGGTTTCTCGCCGCGCATTCATCGGGGAAAAAATCGCGGAAGCCGGGCAGGGTTTGGAATCGTTGGGCCATGGGGAAGGAAAGAGGCGACAGAGGGAAAGGGCAACACCGGAGGCGCTGGAAAATCGAATTACCGGAACGCCGGGAATCCGATCACGCGATCCATCACCCGAAGACGATGGTTCGGTTGGCATGCACCAGGGTGCGCCGGTTCAAGTGCAGCCAGACCGCGCGGCTGAGGACGCTCTGCTCCAGCGCACGGCCCTTGCGAATAAAGTCGGGGACCGCGTCACGGTGCGAGACCGCAGTCACTCCCTGGGCGATGATGGGCCCCTCGTCGAGATCTTCGGTGACGTAGTGGCTCGTCGCCCCGACCAGTTTGACCCCACGCCGATGGGCCGAATGATAGGGCCTCGCCCCCGGGAAGGCGGGGAGGAAAGAGTGGTGGATGTTGATGATGCGATGGGGAAAGGCGGCGATCATGCGGGCGCTCAGGATCTGCATGTAGCGGGCCAGGACCAACAACTCGACGCGGTGCTCGCGGAGGAGGGCGATCTCGGCCTCCTCCTGCGATGATTTGGTCTCCGGGGAGATGGGAAAATAATGGAAGGGGATGTCGAAGCGATCCGCGACAGCCCGCAAGTCTTCGCGATTGCTCACGATGAGGGGGATGTCCATGGCGAGCTCCCCGCTTTCGTGGCGCGAGAGAAGATCGTAGAAACAATGATTTTCCTTGGTCACAAAAAGGGCCGCCCGCGGGACGATGTCGGAGAAATGCAGCGACCATTTCATCGAAAAACGCTCCATGAGCGGTTCGAGGGAGGCAGCGAGCGTTTCGCGTTTCAGGGCGAATCCTTCGATCTCCCACTCAACCCGCATGAAAAAAACGCCCACATCCTGATCGACGTGCTGGTCGATGTCCACGATGTTGCCCCGGTTTTCGAAGAGAAAGGCGGAGACGGCTGCAACGATACCGGGCTGGTCGGAACAGGAGGTCAGCAAAATCGCCGTCGGGGAATCTTTTGAAAGCGCGCTCAAGGTCCGCCGTAAACAGAAAAATGCTCGAGGGGGGAATCGAACCCCCACGGGTTGCCCCACAGGATCCTTAATCCTGC
>JAAYAT010000233.1 GCA_012719225.1 Verrucomicrobiaceae bacterium | reverse complement strand
GCGACGCCGGGAGGGAATTCTGTCGTTTCCGCCGGGCCGGGCGGGACGGGAGCAAGCCGCCATGGAGGCGGCTCTGCGGGATCCCGGGAGCGAAGCGAGGGAGGAGATGCTGGCGAAGATGGAAGTGTCCATCGAGTTTCTCGTCATGAATTGCGAGGAAATGAAGTTTCCTGGCAACTCATTTGACGTCATTTTTGGGAATTCAATCCTCCACCATCTTGATCTCGAAAAGACGTTTACTGAAATGCGGCGCGTTCTTCGTCCTGGCGGGATCTGTCTTTTCACTGAACCTCTGGGGCACAATCTGCTCATCAACACGTACCGACGCCTCACCCCCCACCTTAGAACCGAAGATGAGCATCCGTTCATGCATTCCGACATTGAACTGATGGAGAGGAGCTACGACTCGCTTCGCAAGGACTTTTACCATCTCTCAACCTTTGCTGCGGTCCCATTCGGCAGGACATCTCTTTTCGAGCCATTGCGCAACATCCTCCATTCCGTGGATCAATCTCTCTTTCAAGTGTTTCCTTTTCTACGGCACCATGCCTGGATGGCGTTGCTTGAGGCGAAGGTGAATTGAGGGATCCCGGGACGCGCTTTATGCACGCTCTTTTTTAGTTCAGGCAACATTTCGTGACACCCACCCCATCCATCCCGCCACCTTCCCCAATCCTGCGGCTAAAGCCATCGTCACTTTTCCGCCAAAACCCCTCACAACCCCGTCACCTCTCTCACTCAACCCTCGCAAAACGGGATGAAAACGGAGAACGAATGCGAAATTTACAGGGGCAGGTTAACTATTTTCGTGAGTCGGAGTCAACGCCTTATTTGTACTGCATTTGCTCCCCTTGTTGGTGGTCACGACTTTATCGTTGAGACGATTGACCGTTTTGCCTCCGCGATCCAAATGTCGCCCCAGTCAGGCCTTCGACGGTCACCTTCGATCTCCAATTTCGTTTTCGACAAAAAGGTAGGGCGAGGTGTCCCGCCGAGCCGATTGAGTATTCGGATGTGCTTGACCATCCGGCGGCTCACCGGGGACGGTTCGCCCTATCCGTCGAAAAACCACTTTCGATTCCCTCCCTCGTTTTCGACAAAAAGGTAGGAAGAGGCGTCCCGCCGAGCCGATTGGGTATACGGCTGAAGCATTACCCCTTCGCCGAAAGCAGCGATCTTCCGGTCATCTCGACGGGGGGAGTTACGCCTAACAGACCGAGAATAGTTGGCGCGATGTCGGCGAGAATACCGTCATCAAGGACGAGCTCATCGGCATCGGCTCCGACGTAAATCAGCGGCACGGGGTAGGTGGTATGGGCGGTCTGAGGCGAGCCGTCGTCGTTGATCATCTCTTCGCAGTTGCCGTGATCGGCCGCGATGAGGAGCTTGCCGCCGAGGGCGAGGACCTTTTCCACGACCCGCTGCACGCAGCGGTCGACGCACTCGACCGCCCGGATCGCGGCAGGCACGTTGCCGGTGTGTCCGACCATGTCGGGATTGGCGTAGTTCACGATGATGAGATCGTAGTCGGCGGCGCAGGCCAAAATGGTCTCGGTGACATCCTCGGCCGACATCTCGGGTTTCTCGTCGTAGGTGGCGCAGTCCTGCGGCGAGGGGAGCATCCGCCTGTCCTCGCCCGCATTGGGTTCTTCGACCCCGCCGTTGAAGAAGAAGGAAACGTGCGGGTATTTTTCCGTTTCGGCGACGCGCAGTTGGGTGAGTCCGGCTCCGGCGACGACCTGCCCGAGGGTGTTGCGGAGTTCCACGGTGGGGAAGACGACGGGACAGGGGTAGCTCTCATCGTATTCTGTCAGGGTGTAGTAATCGACCGCGGGTGCCGCTCCGTCGCGTGGTCCGCCGCGATCAAATCCGCTGAAATCGCCCCGCAAGAAAGCGAGGCTGAGCTGGCGGGCGCGGTCGGCGCGGAAGTTGAAAAAGAGCACGACATCGCCGTCGCGGACGCGCGGCTGGTCGACCGCGTCGAAGACCATGGGAACCATGAACTCGTCGGTGACGTCCTTGGCGTATTGTTCGGCGACGGCTTCGGAGGCGAGGATGGCTTTCGCCTCTCCTTTCCCGAGGACGATCGCATCCCAGGCGAGCTTGGTGCGGTCCCAGCGCTTGTCGCGGTCCATCGCGAAATACCGTCCGATCACGGTGACGATTTTGGCACCCGACTCGGCGAGCCGGTCTTCGCAATGATCGAGGTATCTCGCACCGCCGGTGGGCGAGGTGTCGCGACCGTCGGTGATGGCGTGGACCATGATGTCCCGCACGCCGGCGGCTTTCGCCGTCGCGGCGAGGGCGACGAGATGATCCTGATGGCTGTGGACGCCGCCGTCGGAGACGAGGCCGATGAGGTGGAGACGGGATTGCGAGGCTTTGGCAAAGGCCTCGACGAGAGTCGGATTGCCCGCGAGATCCCCGTCGGCGATGGCCTTGTTGATGCGGGTGAAGTCCTGGTAAACGATGCGTCCGGCTCCGAGATTGAGGTGCCCGACTTCGGAGTTGCCCATCTGGCCTTCGGGCAGGCCCACGTCCATGCCGCTGCAGCTGAGCCGGGCGACGGGATATTTCTGGTGCATTTCCCAAGTGAAGGGCGTGTGCGCCAGCCGGGGGCAGTCGCCGTAGCGCTCCGCTCCCTCCGCTCCCGCGGGGTTGTCACCCCATCCATCCCGAATAATGAAAACGACCGGTTTCTTCGCCATATCTCTGAGTCATCGGGCAGGTTGTGCGGCTCTGCAAGTGTTTCGGTGAGCGGCCCGGCTACTCCCGTGCGCCCCAAATCGCCGCTGCCACGACGAGATCGCCCGGCACGGTGATCTTCAGATTGGGCTCGGAATTTTCCACGAGCTTCACGATGTGTCCGATGCCGCGCACGGCGGAGACTTCATCGGTGACCGGTTCTCCCTTGGCGAGCACCTCGGCGTAGGCTTCGCGGAGCAGCGCCACACGGAAAATCTGCGGGGTCTCCATCGCCCAGAGATCGTCCCGCGAGACCGCGTCGACGACCTCGCCCGCCGCGTCGCCCCGTTTCAGCGTGTCCGCGATGCGATGGGCGAGGGTGGCGGCCCCGTATTGGTGCGCTGCGGCGAGGCAGCGGGTGATCGCGGCGCGGCTCACGAGGGGGCGCGCCGCGTCGTGAACGGCCACGAGATCGCAGTCGTCGCCGATCCGCGCGAGACCGGCGGCCACCGAGAGATGGCGCTCGGCCCCTCCCGCGATCACTTCGACGAATTGCGCGATGCCCAGCCGCGTCGCCGCCTCCTCGACGGCCTCGAATTTTTCCGGCGAGGTCACCATCCGGATCTCCGCCACTTCCTCGCACGCCGCCAGCGCGAGCATCGAGCGGGTCAGGACGGACTCGCCGCGCAGATCGGCCGCGAGTTTGTCGAAGCCCATCCGCCGGCTGTTCCCGGCCGCAACGATGATGGCCGATACCCTCATCTCCAGATGCGCCTCCGCTCAGGCGAGTTTCGCCATGACCGCCTGCGAGAGGGTCTTGCCGTCGGCCCGGCCCTCGGTGCGCTCCTGGACCAGCTTCATGACCTGGCCCATGTCCTTGCGGGAGGTCGCACCGACTTCGGCGATGACCGCGTCGATGATCTCTGCGAGTTTTTCCGCGCTGAGCGGCTCGGGCAGGTAGCCGTTCAGCACCGCCATCTCGGCGGTCTCCTGCTCGACCAATTCGGTGCGTCCGGCGGTGGTGTACTGCTCGATGGAGTCCTGGCGCTTTTTGACCTCGCGCCGGATCACGGAGATCACCTCGGGATCGGTCAGCTCCGCGTCGGCCCCGCCTTTTTCAATGGCCGCGTTTTTGAGGGCCGACTTCAGCATACGGATCGTGCCGAGGGCGAGCGTGTTTTTTTCGCGCATCGCCGTTTTCATGTCTTCCGTAATCTGTTGGGATAATTCGCTCATGCGCTAAGCTACTCGGGTTCATCCAATCCGCGACGTGAAAAACGACTCTCCCAGCCCCCCTCCGACCCAGGCCAAAACTCCGCTCCATCTGGGCGGGCGGCTTTGGAAAATTCTCATGGGCCTCCTCCTCATCGGGGTCGGCTCGATTTTCGTCCAGTATCTCTGGCACGCCTACCTCCGTGCCGCCGAGATGGACGGTTGGATCGCGGTGCCCTGCGAGATCGTGACGGTGGAGCTCGATGATACGGAACGGAACCAGCGCGGCATGACGAAATATGTCTTCCAAATCACCTACGACTACCACTACGAAGGCGAAACCCGCACCGGCAACCGCTTCCGCCGCCTCTCTCTCACGGCGAGCGATCCGCGGAAATTGCAACATCACCTGGAGGACTACGCCGTCGGCACCAAAACCGTCTGCCATGTGGATCCCGCCGCTCCAGAAAACTCGGTGATCAAAAAAGACTCCAAGGCCGCTCTCTACACGATCTGGTTTCCCTGCCTCTTCGTCGTCGGAGGTGCCGGGATGATCTTTTCCGCCCTCTTTCGAAAAAGCGCGTGAAAAGCGGACCCCTTCTTCGACTGGAAACCCTTCCGACACGTATTACAAAGGAGACTCGGAAACCAAAACAGGGCACTTCGGGTCCCGTCAATTCCAACCATAACCCACATCGTGCTTCTATGAAAATCTCGCTTCTCGGTCTCGTCGCCGTCCTTGGATTCGCCTCCGCCTCCGTCCGCGGCGGGGAAACCTTCGCCGTGGATCCCGTCCACTCCTCGGTGCTCTTCGGCATCAAACACCTCGGGGTGACGAATTTCTACGCGGTCTTCGAGGACATCTCCGGCACCGTCACCTTTGACAAGGAAGACCCCTCCAAAAGCTCCTTCGAGCTGACCGTCCCGGTGGAGAGCCTCGACAGCCGCAACCCCAAGCGCGACCAGCACCTCAAGAGTCCGGACTTCTTCAACGTGGAGCAGTTCCCGACCCTCTCCTTCAAGAGTACGAAGGTGGAGGCCAACGGCGATGTCTATCAGGTCACCGGCGATTTCACCCTGCACGGCGTCACCAAATCCATCACCGTCGAGTTCACCAGAGGTCCCGACGGCAAAAACATGGAGGGCGGCGTCATCGGCGGCGGAGAAACCCGTTTCACCATCAAGCGCAGCGACTACGGCATGAACTTCATGCAGGGCGCTCTCGGGGATGAGGTCCATATCATCCTCAGCATCGAAGCGGGGAAACAATAAGGCCATAAGGCCGCTTCCCGAGCATGTTCTTGCTTGAGCAGCTTCTGCCCGCGGTCGCCTTGGCCGGGGCGGTCGCTGCCCTCCTCTCCGCTCTCGCGCTTCGCTGCGAAAACGCCCGATTCTCCCGGGCGGCGGCGGTCTTCCTCCCGGCGGTCGCCTATGCTGCGGGGCATTTTTTTGTGACCGGTTGGACCTCTTTCCCTCCGGCGGATACGACCAACTGGCTGCCCTACTTCGGTCTCGCGGCCGCCGCAATCGTTTCATCGGCCTGCCCCCTCCCGTCCAAAACCGCCCGCCTCGCCATCTTCGGACTGCTCTGTGCGGGAGCCATGCGCCTCCTCCTCGCCCCGAAATTCCGCTACGCCTGGTCGGCGGAGGAGGGCTGGCTCCAAGTGGTCGGCCTGTGCGCCTTGGTCCTGCTCGCGAGAGTCGGCTTCACCCTGACAAAACGCCGCGCGCCGCATCCCATCGAGTCGCCCCTCCTCATGGTATTCCTCCCGGCGGGCACGGCGGTCGCCCTGATGCTCTCGGGCAGCCTCCTCCTGGGGCATTTCGGGTTCATCCTGTCCGCCGCGCATGTCGGCGCGCTCCTGCTTTTCCGGCGGAGCGAGGCCTTCGCCGGGGAAGCGGCGGCAGTCTTTTCCCTGCTCCACGTCTCTCTGCTCGCCTGCGGGATTTTTTTCTCCGACCTCCCGGCGACCAGCGCCATCCTGCTGGCGCTCTCCCCGCACCTGGCTTCCCTTTTGGAAAGAATTGTCGGCTCGTTCGTCGGGAAAACACCCGTTCCCCGCCGGGCCGGCGCGCTGCGACTGTCGGCCGTCGCCGCCCTCGTCGGCGTGGCGCTTTTTGTCGCCCTGCGCTCCTCGCCGCCGTGGATCTGATCCGGAAACCGGCGGACCGGGTAACGAACCGGGAACACCGTCCCCCGCGCATATACGGAGGGAGCTTTCTTGACGCGACGCGGCAAATCGGGCGATGCTTTCCGCAACCCTGTCAAGGGAACCCAGGAACCCTATCAAAACCATGCGCATCCTCTTCGCCCTGTCTCTCCTCGCGGCCTGTTGCACCCTTCCCGGCCATGCCGCCCAACTCCATGTCGGAGCCACCACCGTGGACATCACCCCCGAAGAACCCGTCGCCCTCGCCGGACAGATGCGCACCCGCATCTCCACGGAGAACGCCACCCGCATCCACGCGGTGGCCGTGGCTCTCGAATCCCGCGACGGCGACAAATCACTCGACCACGCCGTCACGGTCTCCTGCGATCTCGTCGCCATCCGCGAAGGCATTCTGGAACGGCTCCGCGAACGGCTCGATGGCAAACTCGAGGGCCTCGACTTGAATAAAGTTTTCCTCAACGCGACCCACACCCACACCGGTCCGGTCACGAGGGAAAACCCCAACTACACCCTCCCCGACTCCGGGCTGATGCGCCCCCCGGCCTACATCGAATTCCTCATCGACAAGCTCGCGGAAGCCGTGACCGAAAGCTGGAACAATCGCCAACCGGGAAAAATGGGATACGGTCAGGGCCAGGCGGTCGTCGCGCAGAACCGGCGCGCCACCTACGCCGATGGCAGCGCCAAAATGTATGGCAAGACCAACACGCCCGACTTCCGCACCATCGAAGGGCGCGAGGATCACAACCTCGACGTGCTCTTTTTCTGGAACATGCAGGACGAGCTGATCGCCACCGTCGTCAACGTGCCCTGCCCCTCCCAGGAAGTGGAGGGACTCAGTGTCATCCACGCCGATTTCTGGGATCCGGTGCGGAGCCAACTGCGGAAAAAACACGGCGAAAATCTCCACGTCGTCGCCTGGGTCGGAGCCGCCGGTGACGTCGTGCCGCGGCCCATGTTTGACAAAAAAGCCGACGAACGCATGCGGCGTCTCCGCGGCCTGACCCGCCTGGAGGAGATGGCCCGCCGCGTCGTACGGGGCTGGGAGGAAGCCTACGAAGTCGCCAAAAAAGAACCCGTCTCCGATCCGGTGCTGCACCACCGCGTCGAAACGCTCGAACTGCCCCTGCGCGCCGTCACCGCAGAGGAGCTCGCAGCCACCAAGGCGGAAATGGCGAAATTGGAGGGAGATCCCAAACAGATCACACGCTACCGTTGGAACCAACGGGTCGTCGAGAAGCACGCCGCCATGGAAAGCGGCGAGGCCGAACCCTACCAAATGGAGCTGCACGTCCTGCGTCTCGGCGACGTCGCCATCGGCACCAATCCCTTCGAACTCTTCACCGCTTACGGCGACCAGATGAAGGCTCGCAGCCCCGCCGTGCAGACCTTCGTCATCCAACTGGTCGGGTCCGGCTCGTACCTGCCGACCTCCCTCGCAGTCCGGGGCGGAGGCTACAGCGCCGTCATCCAGAGCACCAAGGTCGGCCCCGTCGGTGGCCAGAAACTCGTCGACGCGACCGTCGCCGAATGGCTCGACATCTGGGGATCGGAGGACGGGAAAAGCGAGTAAGGCTCCTGTCGCCGCCCGGAGGCGTCCTTGTCACGTCCGCCGGCCCGCCTTCGCGGCGGGAATACCGGGTGGATTCAGTCCTCGGCGTCTTCGGAACAGGATCGCGTCCCCAATTGCCCGTCCACTTCGTCGGCCAGGTCCGTCACCTTGGCCGTGGTCGGTGATTCCTCCTGCCAGACCTCTTCCAGTTCGGCACGGAGGTTTCTTTCCTCCTCGCATCGGAGCTTGATCTTCCCGTCCACTTCCTCGGCCCGGTCCGTCACCTTGGCCGTAGCCGGTGATTCCTCCTGCCAGACCTCTTTCAATTCGGCGCGGAGATTTCTCTCCTCCTCGCACCGATGCTTGTTTTCCTCTTCGTCTGTGTTCCCGCTCATCGTCTCCCAATGTACACCGTCACAGCGACTTCACGCAAGTCTGGAAGACGACGGCAGGGCGGACGCCCCATTTTTCCTCTCATCTCGCCGGGACATGTCGTCCTTTCCCCCGCTCAATCCTCTTCGATCGCGAGGAGACGGGTGATCTCCGCCACGGAAAGATCCGTCAGTTCCGCGATCTCGTCGAGTGTCCGGCCTTTCGCAACCATACGGCGGACCAGATCCGCCACGCCTTTCTTTATGCCCTTCTTCATGCCCTTCTTCACCCCTCTCTCCAGACCTCTCTCGATGCCCTCTTCGAGTAATTCTTTTCCGGCGCGTGTTTCGTGCAGTGGTGTCAGTTCGGCGATCATTTTACGAAGTTCCTCCCGGCTTTTGGTTTTGAATCGTTGCAACAACAGCAAAAGGAAAATTTCCCCGAGCACCTCGCGGTCTTCGCGGGACAGGAGGGAGTTTCCTTTGATGAGATCATAATGCCCGGCGG
>JAAYAT010000232.1 GCA_012719225.1 Verrucomicrobiaceae bacterium | reverse complement strand
TGGCGTCGGCTTCGCCCTTGGTCGTCTCGACGACCTTGTAGGCGCCGGATTCGATCTCGCGGAGCTCTTTCTCCATGTCCCCGAGGATTTTGGCGGCTTCGCCGGCGCCTTCGGAGCGGAAACGTTCGGCGATCTGCTGGCGTTCGGAGACCATGCGCTCGTAGATGCGCTCCTGCACCCCTTCGTTGTAGTTGATGCGCTTGAAGCGGATGTCGAGCAACTCGATCCCGAATTCGGCGAGTTTGCCTTTGGCGGTTTCGTGAATCTCTTCCTCGAGGAGGGCGCGGCCCCGGCGGATGGGGATGAGTTTGCCTATGGTCCCGCCCTGGTCGGCCTCGGCGAGATCGGGATCGACTTCGACGGTGCGCTCCTTGGTGGTGCGGATGATCTCGATGAGTTCGTGCTTGGCGACGGTGTTGCGTGTTTCGGAACCGAGGATGTCGTCGAGGCGGGACTGGGCGCTGCGTTCGTCGCGGAGTTTTTCAAAGAACAAGAGCGGATCGACGATGGTCCAGCGGGCGTAGGTGTCGACAATGATGTAGGTCTTGTCCTTTGTCGGCATCTCGGTGGCGCGTCCGTTCCATTCGAGGATGCGGCGGTCGAAGGTGTTGACCTTGTGGAGGAAGGGGATCTTGAACTTGAGTCCGGGGGTGGTCACGGGCTCCCGGACCAGTTTACCGAATTGGGTCACGATGACCTGTTCGGTTTCATTGACGGTGAAGACCGCGCCGGAGGCGACGAGGAAAAACGCGAGGAGGGTGAGGGCGACGAGGCAGCCGAATCCTGATTTTTTCATGGGAAAAGGGAAGGTAAAAGGGGGAAGGGAAGGAGCCGATCAGCGGGAGGCGGGCGGCGCGGGAGCGGCGGGTGCCGCGTTGCGGGTGGGCCTCGTCACCGGAAGGGGGGCGCTCTGCTGGAGGGGGAGGAAGGGGAGGACCTGGTCGGCACCCTCGTCCAGCACGACCATGCCGCCGAGCCTCGGCATGACCTCTTCCATCGTCTCGAGATAGATGCGTCGGCGGGTCACGTCGGGGGCCTTTTGGTATTCGGTGTAGAGGGCGGTGAAACGGGCCGCGTCGCCCTCGGCCTCGTTGATGCGCTGGGTCGCGTAGCCCTGGGCTTCGCTGATCGCCTTTTCGGCCACGCCGCTGGCCTTGGGGACGGCGCGGTTGTATTCGCCGTTGGCGATGTTGATGGATTTTTCCTTCTCCTGCTGGGCATTGTTCACCTCGTTGAAGGAAGCCTGGACCGGCTCGGGCGGATCGACGTCTTTCAATTGCACCTGATCGATCGTGATGCCGAGATGGTAGAGATTGACGAGTTCCTTGAGCAGTTCGTTGCACTCGGTCTCGATCTCCTGGCGACCGATCGTGATGACCTCGTCGACGGTGCGGTCCCCGACCACCTGGCGCATCACCGATTCGCTGGCGTGGCGCAGGGTGGCGTCGGCGTCGCGCACCTTGAAGAGATATTTCTCGGGTTCGGTGATGCGGTACTGGATGACCCATTCGACGAGGACCGAATTGAGATCGCCGGTGACCATGTTGCGTTCGAGCCTGTTCTCCTCCTGATTGGACCATTGTCCCCGGTTGGTGGCCTCGGGCGTGGCGAAGCCGAACTCTTGTTTCATTTGGCGGGCGACCGGGACGGTATAGACCCGATCCACTCCGAAGGGCAGCTTGAAATGAAGGCCCGGCGGGACGGTCTTGATGTGTTTCCCGAAACGCAGGACGACCCCGGCCTCCTCCACCTCGATGGTGTAAAAGGATCCGCCGGCGGCGATGAGGGCGAGAAAAGCGGCGATCACGACCGCGACGATCTTTCCGCTGAAGGACGGCGTTTTGATTTCGATGATGTCTTTTCCTACCTGGATGCGCATCGCGAAGGGTAAGGGCATACCGCCGGGGTTCCAGTCCCAATTTTTCGTCTATTCGCCGTCTTGTGAGGAAAAGGATTGAATCTCGTCGGGAAAATCTCTTTGATGGTTCCGGCGAGTCCGATCCCCTGCCATCCGCGTCACGATGTCACCGAGATCCCCATTCTCCGAACGAAACGAGGTCTTCTTCGGCGGGAAGACGGCGATGGCCTTTACCCTGGTGGAACTCCTCGTGGTGGCGGCGGTGACGGGAATCCTGCTGGCCCTGGCCTTGCCGTCCTTCGTGGTGCTGGTGCCCTCGCGGAAGTCGGCGATCCACGAACTCTCGGGCTTTCTCGAAGGGGCGCGCTCCCGCGCGATGGCCTCGCAATCCGAGATGCTGGTGGCCTTCGCGGACGGGACTTTTCCCGGCGAGGGGGCCTATCGGGGCTACGCGCTCTTCGTGCTGGAGGGAGAGGTCGACGATCCCGCGGAGGAGCGCTCGGTGCGGCGCTTGAGTCCGTGGAAAACCCTCCCGCCCGGGACGGTCTTCGCCCATCGCGAGCACTTCTCCGTGCCGGAGGGAACGGCCTTCCGCACTCTCTTCGATGTCCCGACGGAGCGCTCCTTCCCACTGCCGCCGACTCTCCCCGGCGGAGCGGGCGGCACGGCGGAGCTGCCTTATCTGCATTTTGCGTCCGACGGAGGGATTTGTTTTCCCGCCTTTTCCGACGCGGATGCCCTCCACCTGGGAGTGATGGAGGGATATTACAGTCGGAAAAAACGACGTCCCGTGCCTACCGCGAGCGGAACGGGGAGCCGAGGCGCAGACCCTCCCGCGAACGCCGAATGCCTCGGGATCGGATTGTACACCGGACGCTCCCGTCTTCTCACCGATTGACGATGAAACCCACCCGCCAGCGCCGCGTCCGGAACTCCGCTTTTTCTCTCTCGGAGGTGACGATCGCGCTGGGCATCGTGGTGATGTTGATGCTGCCGGTCCTGGCGATGCTGGCGGGCGGGGGTTCCCTGGAGAGGCTCTCCCGCGACCGCGAAGCTGCCAGCCGCATCGCCCGGACCCTGGTCGCGGGCACGCGGGCCGACGGGGGAGGAGGGCGCTACCGGGTGGATCTTTCCGGGGAGAAAACCGTGTGGATCGATTCTCCGGGAGGCGGCGCGGAGAACGAGGTCTATCTGCTTTTCGGGGAGGGCGGACTCTTCCTCGGCGAAGTCGGGGAGGACGGCTACCGGCAGGGCGTCGCTCCCGCCGTCGGAGGAGGGTGTCTCGTCAGGATTCGCGTGTCGGGGAGTGACGGTGGCGGCGCGGGAAATGGCTGGGAAAACTGGGATGTCTTCGTGGAGCGTCCGGCGGCGGCGGCGCGGGACTCGCGCGAGTCGGAACTGTTTCAAACCCGTTTTGCGAGACCATGAGAACCGGGAAAGCCAGGAAAATGTCGGGGACCACCCTGGTGGAATTGCTCGCCTCCATGGGGATCCTTTCCATCCTTCTCCTGGTGTTGGGCGCGACGCTGGATCTGGCCTTGGCGAGATTCCGTGGCGGGGCGGAAAAAGTGGACCGCGCCGGGGAGGCGCGGGTCGCGGCGCAATGGCTGGAGCGCGATTTGTCCTCCGCCGTGACCTCCCGTTCGGCCCGGTTGCCGCGTCTCCCGGCGGGGACGACTCCGGTGCAACGCGCCTTTTTCGAAGGCAGGTTGTTTCTTCCGTTTGAAGTCAACCGGACCCGCGGCACCGGCTTCGGCACGGCGGAGGGGAGGAGTTTCCAAAACGCCGCGCCGGGTTTCGATTCCCTCGTGTTTGCGACCGGGGGAGGGGACGGCGGTCCGGCCATCGTCGGATACTACGTCGCCTACGCGCGGCATTCCCCGCTGGGCGGTGACGACGCGGCGGGGATGAAACTTTTCCGACACTACCGCCCCGGCGCGAGCCATCGTGGCGACGGATCCGCGGGCGGGCTCCTCGCTTTTTGCTCGCAGCAAATCAATGACGGTTGGGATGAAACGGGACCCGGTGCGGTCCGGCCGGTCGGTGCGGAGAATCCGGCCGCAGTGCGGCGCGGGCGGCTTGAGAACGCGGACCTGCCCTTTGTCCTCGCGCGGCGCTTCGAGGATTTCGCCGCGATGACTCCCGTCGCGGCGACCCAGCCCTGGCCGACGAATCCAGTGCGGGATTGGCTGAAGGCCCCTCCGCCCGACTACCAGCCGGATCGCGGTGGAGCGGAGCAATGGGCCGATCCCGCGAGTCCGCTGCACGATTCCGTTTTTCCCGATGAGTCGGTCTGTGATCACGTCGTGCGGTTCCAACTGGAGCCCCGCTGCCGCGTCGAGCGGGAGGATGGAACGACCGAACTCATGGACGCGCCGGCGTTGAACCGGCACCTCGGCCTCTCCGGGGGAGACGAATGGCCGGTGCTGGTGGCCCCGGATTTCATCGAGATGACCCTCACCACGATAGGCGAAAAAGCCGCCCTGACATTGACGGAACCGGGCGACTGGATCGTCGATTTCAGCGCGACCGCTTCCAGCGATTCGTCTCCGCGCCGCCGCCTCCTCGAACGCGAGATGAGAACCTATCGTCGCCACATCCCGCTCCCGCGCCGCACGAGATGAAGGCCACCGGACACGAATCTCGTTCGGGAGCGGCGCTCGTCCTGACCCTGATCCTCGTCACGGCGATCGCTCTCCTGGTGATCAGTTATTTCGCGGTCATCCGGCAGGAATCCGCCGTGAGCAACGCCACCGTGGCGCGCGCCCGGGCCGATCTCGGGGAAAAGGCGGCGTTCGCGGAAGCGGCGGCTCTGCTCCGCCGTCTCACCGCGAACGACCGCTACCTCGTCGGGGTGGTGACTCGTCCCGACGAGGAGGGGCGGACGGTGCGCTACACCTACGTGTCCACTCCCGACGGCGAGGGCGTGACCCACAGCGCTCTCTTCAGCGGAGGCGGGGAAAGTCGGGGCGATCTCCCCGATCTCAATCAACTCGAAAGCGAGGCGCTCCTCGACGCTCCGGTGGCGCGGCCCGAATACCACGTTGCGGGGGAGGTCGCGGAAAAGGGAATCCGGACCCATCCGCTCACCCGGCTCGGTCCGGGCGGTGCGCCCGAGGAGGAGGGGCGTTTCCCCGAAGTGGCCTTCCGGGAACTCGATCCGGTCGCCGGGTCTCCCTACCGCACCCGCTACTGCTATTGGATCGAGGATCTCGAGGGCTACCCGAACGCGGATGTGATCGGCGCATGGACCGATAGCCACGCGGGCCGCGACGGCGGCGTGGCGCGAGATGCGATCCGCTACGGCTACAGTGCTTTCGACTCCCGTCGCGCCGACAGCGGAGCGGGGACAGCCTCCGGAGGACGTTTCGCGCTGGAGGGCGAGCCGGACGTTTTTTTCCAGTTCCCGGTTCGTTTCCGGGGACAAAGTCTGCTCGATCAGGTCGCGCCCGGTCTCTCGGCGCGCGAGATTTCCCTGCAAGTCTGGAGCACCGCTTCCCTTTCCCCGGAGCGGCACCCCTATGCGGGGGCGGTGGAAAACCTTTCGCGAAGGCGTCTTTTCGCGGCCGCGCCATCCACCCCGGCGGCGGGCCGATGGGAGCCACACCGGTTCGCGAGCGGACTCCATCCCTACCGCCGTCTACCCCTGATCCCCTTCGCCCACGGCTACATCGAAGAGGGGGAACCGCGCCACAATCTCAACCGGCTCGTCGCCGAGCGCGACCTCGAACTGGCCGCGATCCTCGAGCGCAACCTGCCCGCCTTCGCGGATCGTCGCGGCGGTTTTCCCGAGGACGAGGACTACCTCGGAACCCTCGCGGCCAACGCGATCGACTACGCCGACGCGGACGGACGTCCCGCCCTGCCGACGAACACGACGAACGCGGGCGCGCGCCGTTTCCGCGGGGTCGACAGCTACTGCCCGGTGAATGAATTTTTCGTGGAGTTCCGCTACCTCGGCTACGAACTGGGGGAGTCGCACTACCGTATCCTCTTCGAGGCGATACCCTATGTGGAGTTCTGGAACACCTCGAACCGCCCCGCGAAAATGGAGGATGTGCGCCTGAAATTCCGCTTTCTGGAGGGGATCGAGTTTCAGGCCAACGGCGAACGGCACGAGATTCGCGAGAGCCACCGCACACTCGACGAAGCCTTCCCCGGCAGCGGAGGGCTCAGCGTGTCGGTCCCTCCGAACGGCTACGAGGTGGTCCGCTTCGGGAAAATACAGTGGAAGGTCCCTCTCTCGCGCAAACCGGATTCGCCCATCGCCTTTCCCGTGGTGCAGGACCTCCGGGGCGTCACCGGTGCCTCGGTGCGGGCCAACTATGAATTGTATCTGGGGAGCGATCTCGTCGACACCTGCGGACGGCGCGATCCGGCCGATCCTCCGAGCACCCGTCGACACGGGTTTTTCTTTTCCCGGTGGGCGGGAGTGATCCTCAAGGACAATTTTGTGATGCGTCTCGCGGCACCTAACATGTCCGCCAAATCCTACGGGTTCAACGCGGGCGACGGATCCCATCTGGGCGATCCGTGGATGCCCTACTACTCCCGGTCCACCGCCGAGGCGCGGCAGTACCGGCGCAAGGCGTCGCCGGGGTCCCGCAACTACGACCACTCCAAGGTCGCCCTCGACCGACCCGATTGGTTCAAGGACCAGGCCCGCGTCTCCGACTGGCCCGACCGCGGCTACGAGAATCCCCACGGATCGTCTTTTCCGAGCGACGACGAGGAGAAGCCTGATAGTTTTGTCTTCCCCCGTCCCCCCGATGACGGTGCCTTCGCCCCGTGGCGGATTTCGAACCTGGGGCGGTTTTATTCCGTGACCGAACTCGGGAATTTGCACGATCCCGTCATGTGGGTTCCCGGTCCGCCGGGGCCCTTCAATCAGAGTGCGCAGCGCTTCGACACCTACCGGGAGACGACCCTGAAAAGTCTGCCGCTCGGTTCGCTGCCGGGAAAAATGTGGGGCGGCGGCAACACCCTCCGCATTGGGCGACCCGAGCACGATTTGTTCGACCGACCCGGGATGCGGGCGAGCCAGTGGCTCGATCTGTTCCACACCGGATTCAGCGGGACCAATCTCGCGGGGGAAAACGGGGTCGATCTCCACAGCGCGTATGATCCGCGCGATCACCAGCCACCGCCCGCAGCGGGGGATGCCGCTACGGCGGCCGGTCCGCCGTATTCGGCCGCCTACGACGAGGATCTCCACGCCCGGGGCGCCTTCGCCCTCATCGACGGACATCTCAATCTGAACTCGGCTCCGACGCGTTTTGAGATCGGGACCCTGCTGCGGGGGCCCTTCGTCTCCTCCGATCTCCGCCTCGAAGAGGACAGGTTCGACACGCCCTTGTATTCCCGTGAGGGCGACACCGGCACGCTCCGCAGCGGCCTGCGCCCCGCCGCCATCCCCCTCATCGCGGCGGGGCTGATGCGGGTGCGGCCGTTTTACAGCCCGTCCCATCTCGCCCGCGTCCTCTCGGGGCTGATCGAACGTCACGACGCCCTCCCCGCCCACCACAACGACGCCGAGGCCGAGGAGACCTTCGCGCGTCTTTTCAATACCACCTCGTTCTCCAGCCGGCATTTCCGCATCTTCACCTATGCCGAACTGTATCACCACGAAACCGGCGGGATCACCGGACGCCGCCGCCGCGTCCACGAAGTGTTCCTGCGGCCCGAACGCGACGCCGACGGCCGGGTGGAGCGCTGTCGGCTCGAAGTGCTCTCCTCACGCGATTTGTAAAAAAAATGAAGACACAATTTTTCCTTCTGATCCCGCTGGCAGTTTTCCCGACATTGTCACCTTTGTTGCTTTCCCAGGAAAACAAAGAGACGCCCGAGGCCGGATTTCTCCACATCGTCAATCTCATCGGACTGGAGAACCCCACCTACATCGAGCTCGGCGGCTTCGCTCTCAACGGAGGCGGGGCGGTGAAGCCGGGGGAGGGCTCCGGAGTGCTCGCGATCCGGCCGGGCACCCATCCCTTCACCCTCCGCAATGCCGGGGCCAGGCCGGAGACGGTCACCGGGGATTTCACCATGGAAGCGGGCAAAACGGTCGCCATCATCTGCTACGACGAGGGGAAGGTCTACCGCGACGGCAGCGAGGAAGTGAAGCTGCGCCACACCGTTCTGGCCGAGTCGGACACGACCGGCCCCAGGCTCAGCCTCGTCTCCCTGCTGCGGGCGCCCTCCGTGGTCGTCGAGGTCTCGGGCGATTCGGTGACCCTTTCCGCGAGGCGGGCCTTCCAGAAAAAAGTCGCGCTCGGCGACGAGATCCACATTCTCCACCAAGGGCGGACCCTCGCCGAGTTCGCCATCGACCGTCCGGTCCACCACATCGGGTTCCTCTACCAAAAGGCCGGGAGCGGCGGGGTGGAACTCTCCCTCATCGAACAGGAGAAACTCGAATATCAGCCGCCCCTCGAAACCGAAGCGGGGGAGGACGCCGAAG
>JAAYAT010000231.1 GCA_012719225.1 Verrucomicrobiaceae bacterium | reverse complement strand
GCGGGAGACCACATGGTAAAACGAACGGCCTTCGCCAAGGAGTCGCGCGGTTCTCATGGGAGCAGGATGGCGCGTGCCAGGGAGCTTGGCAAGCGAAATATTTACTGATTGTCTGTCCCTTAAATGGCAGGCGGCGTAGCGACCCGAGATCTCGCGAATCCCCTTCCCCGCCGCGCGAATAAGGTCTTTCCAAGAGAGCGGCGATTGGAGAGGATGGAACCATGAAGGCCCGCCTCACCCTTGTCCTCCTCTTCCCCCTTGCCTCGCTCATTCCGCCCTCCGCCCCGGCGGCGGACCGCCCCAACATCGTCTGGATCGTCTCGGAGGACAATTCGAAGCATTACCTGAAACTCTTCGACGAGCACGGCACCGCCACCCCGCACATCGAAGCGCTCGCGGCGGAGGGGATCACCTTCACCCGCGCCTTTTCCCACGCACCGGTCTGCTCGGTGGCCCGCTCCACCCTCGCGACGGGCTGCTACGCCCCACGCCTCGGACTACAATTCCATCGCGGCATCACCCCCGCGTCCCTCCCGACCGGACTCCGGCCCCTCAGCGAACAGCTCCGCGCCGCCGGCTACTACACCTCCAACCGCTCCAAGGAAGACTACAATTTCGCCAAATCCCCGGCGACCTGGGACGACTCCTCCAAAAACGGCCACTGGCGCAACCGACCCGACCCGGCGATGCCGTTTTTCCACATGCAGAGCCATTCCCAGTCGCACGAGAGCAGCCTCCATTTCGATCGCTCCCTCACGGAGACCGAAAAAACAGACCACGATCCCGCCGCGGTGACGCTGCCGCCGTATTTTCCCGACACCCCCCTCTTCCGCTACACCTACGCCCGCTACCTAGACCGCATCCGGCTCATCGACGACATCGTCGGCGAGACCATCGCGAAGCTGCGAGAGGACGGACTCCTCGAAGACACCTTCGTTTTTTACTTCGGCGATCACGGCGGGGTCCTCCCCCGGAGCAAGGGTTACCTTTACGAAGGCGGACTGCACGTGCCCCTCGTCGTGCGCGTTCCCGAAAAGTGGAAACACCTCGTCGATCTCGAACGCGGATCGGAGCAACCGGGCTTTGTCGGTTTCATCGACTTCGCGCCCACCGTGCTGCACCTCGCCGGACTGGCGGTTCCCGGGGAAATGGACGGCAGACCGTTTCTCGGAGCAGGCATCTCTAGGGACGAAGTCGCCCGACGAAACACCACCCTCGGCCACTCGGACCGATTCGATGAAAAATATGAACTGGTCCGGTCGCTCCGCGTGGGAGACTGGAAATACCTGCGACACTACCAACCGCACTATCCCGACGCCCTCCAGAACAACTACCGCTATCGCATGGCCGCCTACCGCGAATGGCGCGATCTCTACGACGAAGGTCGGCTCGGATCGGACCAGCGGCAATTCTTCGAAGCCAAATCCCCCGAGCGGCTCTTCGACCTGCGGAACGATCCGCACGAACTCGCCAACCTCGCCGCCGACCCCGCCCATCGGGCGAAGCTCCTCGAGATGCGGGCCGCCCTGCGGAAAAAACTCAAATCCCTCCCCGACCTCGGTTTTATTCCCGAGAACATTCTCGTCAGGGAAGCGATGGACGATCCGGTCGGCTACGGAAAAGCCCGTGCCGTCGAAATCGCCGCCCTAATCGACACCGCGGATCTGATGCTGCACCCCTTTGCCGAAAGCGAAGCCGCCCTGCGCGAAGCGCTCGATTCCGACGGCGCGTGGATCCGCTACTGGGCCGCCGCCGTCTGCGCCGCCTACGGAGAGGATGCCGCCGAGTTGGCCGAACCCGTCCGGGATCTGCTCGACGACCCCGACCCCATGGTGCGGGTGCGGGCGGTGGAATTCCTCGCTTTGCTCGGCGAGATCGATCCCCGAGGACCGCTCGTCGCCATCACCAACGGCACCGACGATCCCGTCGAAAAACTCATCGCCCTGCAGAGCGCCGCCTTTTTTCACAACCATCCCGCGCTGGCCTTCCCCTTCGACGCCGATGCCTTCGACCCCGTCCCTCCCGGCAGTGGAGCGGAACGCCGCATCCTCTATTTTCGCGGAGACTGGATCGGGAAGACGCGGCGGAAGAAGTGAGTGACAGGAGCTCATTTCACTTGTGCCGCAAGCCGGACCTATGGCACTCTCGCGAACGGTTTTTCCTACCATGACGTCCACTTCGTGCCCGGGCTGCGGTCATCCTCTCCACACCTCCGCCTCCACCTCCGAACTCTGTCCGGCTTGCGCGCTTTCCGCTGCCTTCGACACCGACGATTCCTGGCGGGAGTTCTTCCTGCCCGATGGCAGGGCGAGGGAATCCCGGGCCGCCGAGGGCGGTCCCGTGGAACAAATCGGCCCCTATCAACTCGTGCGGATCATCGGCACGGGCGGCATGGGCCTCGTCTGGGAGGCGAAGCAGTTGTTCCCGGTCGAACGCGAGATCGCCCTCAAAGTGGTGCGCCAAGGGATCTCCGCGTCGGGGTTGGTCGAGAGATTCGACGCCGAGCGCCGCTCCCTCGCGAAGATGAGCCACCGGGGCATTGTCAAGGTCTTCGAGGCGGGCGAGAGCGAAAGCGGCCAGCTGTATTTCGCGATGGAGTTGGTGTCAGGCATTCCGCTGACCGACTATTGTACGGAAAAGAAGCTTTCCCTGCATCGGAGACTGGAACTGTTTCTGGAAGCGGTTCTGGCGGTGCGACACGCCCATCAGAAGGGGGTGTTGCACAGAGATCTGAAGCCATCCAACATCCTCGTGTCTGAGGACGAGGAGGGGAGGGCCTTTTCGAAATTGATCGATTTCGGCATCGCCAAGGCCGTCGCGGAAGGAAATCCCGACGCGACGCTCCTGACGATGCCGGGACAAGTCGTGGGAACACCGCAATACATGAGCCCCGAGCAGGCCGGTGGCGGCGAAGTCGACACGCGCACGGACGTCTACGGCCTGGGCGCGGTTCTCTACGAGCTGATCTCGGGAAGCCCACCCCTTCCCGCGGAGAGGATCGCGTCGGCCTCGACCGAGGAAGTCCTGCGGATGGTGCGCGAGTTCGAGCCGGAGAGGCCCTCCGCTCGGATGGATCGCCGGGGCGCGGGGGCGGCGCGGAACCGCGGGGCGGGCGGCAAAGGCGGACACCGCTGGCGTCGGGATCTGCGCGAGGAACTCGATTGGATCGCTCTCCGCTGCATCGAAAAGGATCCGGAACGCCGCTACGAATCGGTCGACGGTCTCGTCGACGACCTGCGACGCTACCTGGATGGAAGTCCCGTCAGTGCCCGTCCCCCGTCCCGCGTCTACCGGGCGAGGAAATTCATCCGGCGCAACCGCCTGCTGGTTGGATCCGGCCTCGCGATCCTCGCCGCCCTTTCGACGGCGACCGTCCTCAGCATGCGGTGGGCCTTCGCCGCCGAAGCGTCCCGTCAGTTGGCCGAGACCCGCCTGGCGCAAGAGGATGCCGTACCGGAATTTCTCTTCAAAGCATTCCGCCACGCCGGCGAATTTGGCGACGGAACCGACCTGCTGGCCTTGGACGTGCTGCGCCAGGCGGAAAAGGATGTCGCGATCGAGTTCGCCGAGCAACCTCTCATTCGCGCCCGCCTCCAGGAGTCCATCGGACTGGCCTACCAGAGACTGGGGAGGGAGGATCTGGCGGCACCAATCCTCAACTCTGCCCTGACCCTGTTCCGCGGCGTTCCCGGGAACGAGGAGGCGGCGCAGCGACTCGCCCTGCCCACGACCTCCACGATGCGCGCCTCCGGCGATGCCGAAACGGCGGTGCCCTCCAGCGAAGCGGAATGGCATCGACGCGAGAAAGCCCTCGGAGAGGACCATCCGGATACGCACAGAGCACGCCTCGAGTATTGTCGGAACATGCTGGAGGCGGCGTATTGGAACGACGAACTGCGGGACGGATGTCTGCGACAGGTCGATGCGGTCTTGAACGGAGTGCTGCAGGCACCTGATCGCTTCCCGCAGGCGAAGGTTCGCGAGTACGAAGCGGTCGCCGCCCAGCTCGCCGCCGGTCGCGGAGACCACGCCACCGCCCTCGCCTTCTGGGACGCCGAGATGGACAAACTCTTTCTGGAAGGCAGGGCGAGAGGGAACGGGCGGTTCTGGTCGGGCACCTTCCACGTGGCCGCCCTGCGCCGCAACGGACGGCTCGAGGAGGCGACCGCCGCGGCGGAATCCCTCGTGCTCCATTGCCGAGAATTCTACGGTCGTCAGCGTGGCGACACCGCCACGGCGACTCGCTACCTGGCGGGCGTCTACGCGATGTCTGGGTCCCGCGACGGGGCCTACCTCGTCTGCCAGATGCTCCAGCCGGAGCCGGACGAACAGGTGGATCCGCTCTTTGTCGAGGGCTTGGACCAGCTTGCGCAATGGTCGGAACAACTGGGGATCGCCGGGTCGCAGCGCACCCGCCTGCAAGACCTCGTCGCGGAGATGAAGTCCGGGGAGCCGCGAGCCACCCCGGAAGCGACCGGGGCGACGGTCGGACGACGGGCCGAAATCCTGTTCTGGCTCGCCGAACTCTGCTGGGCTCGCGACCGTCGCTAAGAGGCGCTGTCCCTGGCCGGAGCGGCCTACGAGAAGACCCTGTCACGTCACGGGGCGGACCATGTGCTCACCTCGGTGCGGGGAGGTCGCCTCGTGGAGATGTGGCTGCAAACGGCGGATTGGAAACAGACCGACGCCGTCCTCTCCGCCCAATTGCAGAAGCCCGCCGCCGAGATGTCCTGGCGCGATGGCATCGTTCTGGATTTGGCGATGGATCTGGCCGATCACTACGTGGCGGCGAAGGACGACGAGGTCGCCGTGCGACTCACAAGACGGGTCGCCGCGATCCGGACGGAGCGCGGCCTGATGGATCCCGCCTTTCTCAACCGCTACTACAGCATTCTACATGGTGCCGCCATACGGAAGAAGTCGCCCGCCGCCCTGGTCGAGATGTACGAGGAAGTC